>NZ_BAAKJB010000012.1:0-160514 GCF_059703765.1 Azospirillum sp. NS33
CCACCGCGGCGAGCGCGCCGCCCCTGTCACTGCTGCCGCCCACGGCCGCGGCGCCGCAGGCCGTGCCGCCCCGGCCGGTCCCCGCGCCGGCCCCGGCAGCCAGGGCGGTCGCGCCGGCCGCGGCCGCCGCCGGACGGACGGTGTGGGTGCTGAGCGAGGTGTGGGCACGGGCCGCGCCGCGGCGCGGTGCGGCGGTCGTCGCCACGCTGGAGGGCCGCGAGGCGGCGCAGGCCCTGCCGGGCGACACCCCCGGGTGGACCCGTGGGGGGCGCGGCGGCCGCCCCCTGGGCTACGTCGCCAGCGTCTTCCTGGCCGACCACCCGCCGGACCGCCCGGCCGCCGCGCCGGTCGACACGGGTGGTGCCGTCGTCGTCGGCGGTCGTGGCGGTGGCGGCGACGGTGGCGACGGTGGCGGTGGCGGCGCGGCGTGCCAGGTGCCCGACGGCATCCCGCCGGCGCCCGGCAGCCTGGTCCCGCCGGGCACCGCGGTGCGGGCCTTGACCGACGCCTACATCCGTGCGGCGCCGTCGTGCGGTGGCCGCATCCTCGACGTGCTGGAAACGGGGGACACCGTCACGGTGACCGGCGGCGGGGCCGACGGCTGGTACCGCATCCGCGGCCAGGGCTGGGAGCACGGCTACATCGGCGCCCGGCTGCTCGCCCGGGCGCGCCGGCCCTGACGCACCGCCCCCCCGACCGACCGCCCCCCGACCGGGGGGCGGCGCGCCAGGGCGGGGACGGTCAGCCCGCCATTTCCGGGCGGCGCGCCGGGCGGCCCTGGCCGGCGCGGGGCTGGCGGCGGTGCTGCGCCTGGGGCTGCGGCCGCCCCTGGGCCGGCTTGGCGGCGGTCCCCGGAGCGCCCTTGACGCCCTGGCCCGGCCGGCCGCCACCACCCTGGGGCTTCTTGCGCGGCGGGGCGTTGCCGGCCTGGGCGGCGGCGCGGTGCACCTGGGCGACCGCCTCGTCGTGGAAGCCGTGGCCGTCGTGGACCGGCACCGCGGACCGGATCGTCTTCTCGATGGCGCGGAGGTAGGCCACCTCGTCGGCGTCGCACATCGACAGCGCGATGCCGGTCGCGCCGGCCCGGGCGGTGCGGCCGATGCGGTGGACGTAGCTCTCCGGCTCGTTGGGCAGGTCGAAGTTGATGACGTGGGTGATGCCGTCCACGTCGATGCCGCGCGCCGCGATGTCGGTGGCGACCAGCGCCCGCACCCGGCCCTCGCGGAACTCCAGCAGGGCGCGCTGGCGGGCGGTCTGCGACTTGTTGCCGTGGATCGCCTCGGCCCCCAGGCCGGCCTTGCGCAGATGCTCGGCGACGCGGTCGGCGCCGTGCTTGGTGCGGGCGAAGACGATGGCCCGCTCCACCGCCGGATCGTTCAGCAGCTCGACCAGCAGCGGCCGCTTGTCGGCGCGGTCGACGAACAGCACCCGCTGCTCCACCCGCTCCGCGGTGGTGGCCGGGGGCGTCACCTCGATGCGCGCGTGGTCGGCCTTGAGCAGGCCGCGGGCCAGCCCGGCGACCTCGTCCGGCATGGTGGCGGAGAACAGCAGGGTGTGGCGGTCGGCCGGCACCTGGGCGACGATCTTCCGGATCGCCGGGGCGAAGCCCATGTCGAGCATGCGGTCGGCCTCGTCCAGCACCAGCACCTCGACCGTGTCGAGGCGGACGTGGCCCTGGGCGATGAGGTCGAGCAGACGGCCCGGCGTGGCCACCAGCACGTCGACGCCGCGGGCCACCGCGGCGATCTGCGGGGTCTGGCCGACCCCGCCGAAGATGACGGTGCGGCGCAGCGGCAGGTGGCGCCCGTAGGTGCCGAAGCCGTCGGAGACCTGCACCGCCAGCTCGCGCGTCGGCACCAGCACCAGCGCCCGGGTGGTGCCGCGGGCGGTGCGCTTGCGCGCCGCCATCAGGCGGTCGAGGATCGGCAGGGCGAAGGCCGCGGTCTTGCCGGTGCCGGTCTGGGCCAGGCCCAGCACGTCCCGGCCCTGCAGCAGAAGGGGGATGGCCTGCGCCTGGATCGGCGTGGCGATGGTGTATCCTTCCTCGGCGACGGCGTTCAGCAGCGGCTCGCTCAGGCCGAGGGTCGCGAATTCGGTCATGCTCTCGTTTCCTTGGCGCCCGCGGGGCGGGCGGAGGGTGACCGAAGCGCGGCGGGCGCACGGCGGCGCCGACGAGGATCGGTCTCGCGCCGGACGGCGCAACAGGTCTGCGGGTTGCGGGGACGGGTTCTGGGTCCGCCGTGTGCACCGCAGCGGGTCGCGCACACATAAGCGACCCCGCACCGATTCGCAAGCGACTACGAACAGGACCGGCCGGAACGGCGCCGCCCGGGATGGCGCCGGCTCGACGCCGGGCGCCGGCGCGGCGTAGGATGCCGCCACCCCCTGGGAGGCCGCCGCCATGACCTTCGACTATCTGCTGACCTGCCTGATCGTCGCGCTCGCCCCCGGGACCGGGGTGCTGTTCACCCTGGCCGCCGGCCTGGCGGGCGGGGCGCGCGCCGGCACCGTCGCGGCGCTGGGCTGCACGCTGGGCATCGTCCCCCACCTCGCGGCGGCGGCGCTCGGGCTGGCCGCCCTGCTGCACGCCAGCGCGCTGGCCTTCCACGCCCTGAAGATCGTCGGGGTCGCCTATCTGCTCCACCTCGCCTGGGCGACGCTGAGGGACCGCGGGGCGCTGCGGGTCGAGCCGGGGATGGCACCGCGCTCCGCCGGGCGGACCATCGCCGCCGCCGTGCTGGTCAACGCCCTCAACCCCAAGCTGTCGGTGTTCTTCCTGGCCTTCCTGCCGCAGTTCGTCGCCCCCGGCGACCCGCAGCCGCTGGTGCGGATGGTCGAGCTGGGCCTCGTGTTCATGGCGATGACCTTCGCCGTGTTCGTCGTCTACGCCGTGGCGGCGGCGGCGGCGCGGCGCCACGTGCTGGCGCGGCCGCGGGTGCTGGCCTGGCTGCGCCGCGGCTGTGCCGGCGCCTTCGCCATGCTGGGCGTGAAGCTGGCGCTGGCCGAGCGCTGACGCCGCAGCCCCGTCCCCCTCGCCCCGGAGTCCCCGTCATGAGCCACACCGCCCCGAATCATCCGGCCCCGACTCACCCGGCCATCGTTCCCGGCGCCGTCGCCGTCGTCACCGGCGGGGCCGCCGGCATCGGCCTGGCCGCGGCCACCCGCTTCGCCGCCCGCGGCCTGCGGGTCTGCGTCGCCGACCGCGACGCGGAGCGCCTGGAGGCGGCGGCGCAGGGCCTCGCCGCCGTCGCCCCGGGGGGCGCCGGGGCCATCATGAGCGCGCCGGTCGACGTCGCCGATCCCGCCGCGCTGGCGGCGCTGGAGGCCGCCGTGCGCGCGCGGTTCGGCGGCACCGACGTGCTGATGGCCAACGCCGGCGTGCAGCCCGGCAGCGACGTGTTCGGCCCGGCCGAGGCGTGGGCGCGGGTGATCGCCGTCAACCTGTGGGGGGTGATCCACACCGTCCAGGCGTTCGTGCCGGGGATGCTCGCCGGCGGCCGGCCGGGCGCGGTGATCGCCACCGGCTCCAAGCAGGGGATCACCACGCCGCCCGGCGACCCCGCCTACAACGTCGCCAAGGCCGGGGTGAAGGCGTTCACCGAGGCGCTGCAGCACACCCTGCGCACCACCCCCGGCTGCCGCGTCGCCGCCCATCTGCTGATCCCCGGCTTCGTCTTCACCGCGCTCGCCGCCCGCGGCCGCACCGAGAAGCCCGCCGGCGCCTGGACGCCGGAGCAGACGGCCGCCTTCATGATGGACCGGCTGGACGCCGGCGATTTCTACATCCTGTGCCCCGACAACGATGTGCCGCGGTCGCTGGACGAGAAGCGCATCCTGTGGGCGGCCGGCGACATCGTGGAGAACCGCCCGCCCCTGTCGCGCTGGCATCCCGACCACGCCGACGCGTTTGCCGCGTTCGTCGCCGGCACCGGCCCGGCCGGCCGCGGCTGAGGGGGCGGCCCGCCATGTGGCAGCCCAGCGAGCGCTATCCCGATCCGGCGGTGCAGGAGCTCGACCCCCGCTTCGCCCGCCACCGCATCGTCAACGCCGCCGTGGAGCGGCTGGCGACCGGCACCCGCCACGGCGAGGGGCCGGTCTGGTTCGGCGACCAGCGCTGCCTGCTGTGGAGCGACGTCCCCAACAACCGCATCCTGCGCTGGGACGACGAGACCGGCGCGGTGACGGTCTTCCGCAAGCCCGCCAACTTCGCCAACGGCAACACCCGGGACCGCCGGGGCCGGCTGGTCACCTGCGAGCACGCCGGCCGCCGGGTCACCCGCACCGAGTACGACGGCACCGTGACGGTGCTGGCCGACCGCTTCGCCGGCAAGCGGCTGAACTCCCCCAACGACGTGGTGGTGGCGCGCGACGGCGCGGTGTGGTTCACCGACCCGACCTTCGGCATCGACAGCGACTACGAGGGCGTCGCCGCCGAGCCGGAGCTGCCCACCCATCTCTACCGCCTCGATCCCGCCAGCGGGGACCTCGCGGTGATGGCCGACGACATCGCCAACCCCAACGGCCTCGCCTTCTCCCCCGCCGAGGACCGGCTGTACGTCGCGGAGTCGGGGTCGCGGCCCAGGCGCATCCGCGTCTACGACGTGGCCGGCGGACCCCGCCTGGTGAACGGCCGCGTCTTCGTGGACGGCGGCGCGGCGGGGGCGCCCGACGGCTTCCGCTGCGACCGCGACGGCAACCTGTGGGCCGGCTGGGGCACCGGGCCGGAGCACGACGGCGTCCGGATCTTCGCCCCCGACGGCGCGGCCATCGGCCGCATCGCCCTGCCGGAACGCTGCGCCAACCTGTGCTTCGGCGGCGCCGCGCACAACCGGCTGTTCATGGCGGCGGGCCAGTCCCTCTACGCCCTCTACGTCAACGCCAAGCCGGCCACCCTCGCCTAGCGCCGGACCCGGCCGTGGCCCCCTGCGGCCGGTCGTCTGCCGCGGCGTCCCTGTAGTCCTGGAACACAGGCACCGGCCGCCCCCGGGCGCACCAGTAAAATTGTTGAAAAAGCGCGGCGACCCGGCGATAACCATGGAACTTCGACAGACGACGCCGCGCCGCCGTCTTTGTGACGATTAAATTACACTTCCCTGCAGCGCCTCGACCCGGGGCAGCGGGACGCACGGGGTGACCAGACGATGGAATTCCAGACACGCACCACGACCGACGGGATCGACGTGGCGTTGCGCGGCCGGTTCGAGTTCACCGACCACGAGCGTCTGCGCGACATCGTGGCGCTGCTCGAGGGGCCGGGGCCGGGGGCGCTGGTGCTCGACCTTGCGGAGCTGACCTTCATCGATTCGGCGGGTCTGGGCATGCTGCTGATCCTCCAGGAGGAGGCGGAGCGGCAGAACAAGGCGCTCAGCGTGCGCCAGCCGCGCGGCGAGGTGCGCCGCGCCATCGAGCTGGCCAAGCTGGACGAGATCGTCAGCGTTGCCTACTGAGGCGGCCAAGGCGCCGCCACCCGGCCCCGCAGCCGCCGGCCCGGCCCCCGACCTGGACCCGGCGCCGGCCCTGCTGCCCCACGGCTGCGCCGCCGCCGACATCGCCGCGGCGCTGGCCGGGGGGGCCGCGCTGGTGGCGGAACGCGACGCCGACGGCGCTCCGCCGGCGACCACGCCCGCGGCCCCGCCGCTTGACGCCGGGCTGAGCCTGTCGCTGACCACGGGGACCGCCTTCGGCGTGCGGGTCGCGGTGCTGGTGTGCGACGCCCTGACCCGGCGCGGCGTGCTGGCGATCGACCGCCGCGCCCCGGTGGAGCTGTGCCTGCACGAGGCCGTGGCCAACGCGGTGGTGCACGGCAACCTGGGCATCCCCAGCGACGCCCGCGGCCACGCCGAGGGGCTGCGCCACTACAGCGCGCTGCTGACCGCCCGCCTCGGCGACGCCGCCCTGCGCCGGCGCCGCACCGACGTGCGGGTGCGCTGGGACGCCGCCTGGCTGGAGATCGCCGTGACCGACCAGGGCCACGGCTTCGACAGCGCCGGCGTGCTCGCCGCGGCCGAGGAGGGGCGGGCCCCGGCGCGGGCCCCGGCGCGGGCCCCGGCGCAGGACGGCGACGCCGGGGGGGAGCGGGACGAGGCGGGGCGGGAGGAGGCCACCGCGGCCAGCGGGCGGGGCTTCGTCTTCATGCGATCCCTGGCCGACCGGGTGACGGTGAGCGACGGCGGCCGCCGCACCACCCTGCGCTTCGCGCGCTAGGCCGGGGGCGCCGCGTGGACCCGTGCCTGGCCGACGGCCGCGTCCTCATCGTCGACGCCGACGCCGAGCGGCGCGAGGCGCTGGCGGCGGTGCTGCGCGGCGCCGGGGTCGGCGCCGTGGAGTTCGCCGGCGACGGCGACGACGGGCTGCGCAAGGTCTTCCGCTTCCGCCCCGGCCTGGTGCTGGTGGACGCCGACGCGCCGGACGGCGAGGGGCTGGCGCTGTGCCGCCGGCTGCGCCAGGAGTTCGGGCCGGCCGAGCTGCCGGTGCTGTTCCAGACCGCCCACCCCGGCGACGACCTGCCGGTGCGGTGCTTCGAGGCCGGCGGCAACGACGTGCTGGCCAGGCCGGTGCGGCCCGGGGAGTGCGTGGCGCGGGTGCGCCACCAGCTGGAGAAGCGCCGTCTGTTCGAGGAGCTGGCCGCCTACCGCGCCCGGGTGCAGGGGGAGCTGGCCCACGCCCAGGCCATGCAGCTCTCGCTGCTGCCCGAGCCGGTGCTGGTGGAGGCCATCGGCCTGCGCTACGGGCTGGGCATCGCCGCCCATTTCGAGACCTCGTCGGAGCTGGGCGGCGACCTGTGGATGGTGCGCTCCCTGGACCAGCGCCGCGTCGCCTTCCTGATCGCCGACTTCACCGGCCACGGCATCACCGCGGCCATCAACACCTTCCGCCTGCACACCCTGATGGAGCGCATCCCGATGCCGGTGACCGACCCGGCGCGCTGGATGGTGCGCCTCAACGCCGCGTTGAAGGAGGTGCTGCCGGTCGGCCAGTTCGCCACCGCCTTCTTCGCCATCCTGGACGTGGCGGCGGGCACCCTGACCTATGTCGGGGCCGGCTCCCCCAACCCGGCGCTGGGGCTGCCCGACGGCTCGGTGCGGCTGCTCGACTCGGCGGGGCTGCTGCTGGGCGCCTCGCGCAAGGCCCATTACACCACGCGCACCGTGGCCATGCCGCCGGGCTCGTTCCTGTTCCTCTACAGCGACGCCCTGATCGAGAGCCGCGACGCCGCCGGCCGCTCGCTCGGCCAGGCCGCGGTGCCCGACCTGGTGCGCGCGGCCGCCGCAGCGCGCGAGCGCCCGCTGGACCACCTGCTGGCCCGCGTCTTCGCCGCCGTCGCCCGCCCCTTGCGCGACGACCTCACCGCGGTGTGGATCGCCCGCAACGCCCTTCCGGGCTGAGGCGCGGCGGCGGGCGGCCTCAGGGCAGCGTCAGCCGCCGCACCGCGCACGTCCGCCTTTCACCGTCCAACAAGGCCCGGGGCATGTCTGCCCGGGAAGACGACGCCGTTCATCACCAACGCCGCCCGGCTGTCCCAGGGGATTCAAGGAGGCCCGGGCATTTCTGCCCGGGAAGACATTGCCGAGATGGAGGCGGCCGACGTCGAGCTGCGGTTTCAATGAGGCCCGGGCATTTCTGCCCGGGAAGACCCGTTACGACCGCAACATCGAAAGCGAGCTGCGTTTCCCGTTTCAATGAGGCCCGGGCATTTCTGCCCGGGAAGACTTGGAGTTCGTCGAGACGGGCCGCCAGTCTCTCGTTTGTTTCAATGAGGCCCGGGCATTTCTGCCCGGGAAGACATGCGCGCCTCAGGGCTGGAAGCGTGGAAGACATTGCCACGTTTCAATGAGGCCCGGGCATTTCTGCCCGGGAAGACGATTATCATCATGAGCAAAGAAGTCATCGAAGTCACCGTTTCAATGAGGCCCGGGCATTTCTGCCCGGGAAGACGATGGTCACCCGCCGAGACGACCTGCCGCCATACACCGTTTCAATGAGGCCCGGGCATTTCTGCCCGGGAAGACGCCGACGAAATGCCGGAAACACGCCACGGGGTCGCGGTTTCAATGAGGCCCGGGCATTTCTGCCCGGGAAGACGAACCTAACGATCATCTAGCAAGGCTGTTCAAGCTAGAGGTTTCAATGAGGCCCGGGCATTTCTGCCCGGGAAGACTATGGAGCGAGAAGTCAAGAAGCTCGAGGAACAGGATGTTTCAATGAGGCCCGGGCATTTCTGCCCGGGAAGACCCCCAGGGTTAAGTGAGGAAAAAATGTACAGGTTTTCGGTTTCAATGAGGCCCGGGCATTTCTGCCCGGGAAGACGGGTACCTTACAGCGCTTTGGCGGGGAACGCAAATCCCGGCCGGATTCGAGGGGTCCGCGCCACCACCCCCGGCGCCGGCCCCCGCCGATCCCGTTTCGTTCTGAACGATGTCAAAGAACCCTTGTGAATCAAGGTGTCACGCCGGTGCGAGGGGTGCCGGGGTTTTCGCGTCCACCGGACCCCTCGCAACGGCAGGAACGAACCGGGACCAAGCGCAGCACCGGCGCGGCGCGCCGTCACTCACACGATGATCGCCTCGCGACGGATCGCCTCCAGGGGGCGCCCAAGGCTTTCGATGCGCAGGTCGACGCCGTCGGCCGGCCCGACGTCGACGATCAGCACGTGGTCCTCGGAGGGTTTGATCAGGCCGTCCAGACGGGCGCCCAGCGCGGCGCGGCGGCGCGGCGTGAGGCGGCACTGGAAGACCGAGAGCTGAAGCCAGCGCCCATACCCCGCCATGGCGCGGAAGACGCGCCGGCCGCGCTTGGGGTCGGCGATGTCGTAGGTGACGAGGTAGAGGCGCTCGGTGTCGGCCATGGCGGCGCCTCCCTCAACGCGGGCAATAGTGGGGATAGGGGTCGACCTCCCCCAGGAGATGGCGGGCCAGCAGGCGAGCCTGGACGTGCAGCATGCGGCGCATCGCGATCTGGTAACCGAACACCGGATGGCTCGCCTCCTGGTCGAGACGCCGCTCGAAGGCCCGTATGAGGGTGCGGCGGCCGGTCGGCGTCAGGTTGCAGCCCGGCCCCACCGTCACGAAGTCGCCCGGCCCCAGCTCGCCGTTGTTGAGCACCATGAGAACCGTGGAATCCGCCAGCACCGGCCGCAGCGGCTCCATGACGTCGAGGGCCAGCGCCGGCCGCCCCGGCCGGTCGGCGTGGTAGAGGCCGGCCCAGGGGTCCAGACCGGCGATCTCCAGCGCCGCCGCGCAGGTGCGGGTCAGCAGCGCGTAGGCCAGGGACAGGCAGGCGTTGACCGGGTCGGCGGGGGGCCGGCGGCTGCGGCGGTCGAAGGCGAAGGCGGGCAGCCCGCCCACCGACGCCGTGAAGAGGGCGGGCAGGGCGCGGAAATACACCGCCGCCCCCTCGCCCTCCAGTCCCAGCAGTTCGGGCAGGCCGGCCGCGGTGGCGGTGCGCGCCGCCAGCCGCTTCAGGGCGTCGGCCGCGGCGTCGCGCTCCGCCGCCGGCCCGCGCCAGTTGCGGCGCAGGACGGTGCGCTGGTTGCGCAGCTTCGCGTTCACCAGGTCGCACGCGAAGCGCAGGCGGCGCAGGGGGTCGCCGCGCCCGGTGTACTGCGCCTCCCGGACATGGGCGCTGCGGGGTCCCCGTCCCCCGGTCGTCGCCAGGAACCAGAATCCGCTGCTCATCCAGGCGATCGGCACCTCGGCGCGCACCAGGGCGTGCAGCGCCGGCGTCGACAGCGACACCGGCCCGGCGAGCACCAGCTCCGACACCTCGCCCAGCGCCACCGTGCGCTCCGCCTCGCCTTCGACGGTGATGGTCAGGGTGTCCCCCTTCTTGCCGACCCGGGCGCCGGGTTGTTGGACATAGAGCGGCAGGGCGGCGTCGGCCGCGGGTGGCGGCGTCCGCGGCGCGGCCCCGCTGCGCAGCAGGTTGACCTCGTCGGGCAGGCACACCGGCAGCAGCGAACACCGCGTGCATTTGCGGCTGTTGTCGAGGGGCGGCGGGATGCGCCGCGCCGCCGCGGCCAGCCGCAACCCCGCGGCGGCCTCCCGGGTGCGGGCGCGCAACGCCTCGTCGAACACCACGGGCACCCGCTCCCGGCTTGCGGCGAACCACAGGAACCCGTCCCCGACACGGTATCCGTTGTCCTCCAGCACCAACGCCTGAACACACAGTTGGACCCGTTCCGGCTCGTGGGCGCCACCGTCGACGTGCGGTCGACGCCCCTTCTTGTAGTCCACCGGCGACACCACGCCGTCGTCGCCCTCCACCACATCCAGCTTGGCGACCAGGCCCAGGGTGTGGGACGCCAGTTCCAGGGCGCGGACGGTGAAGGGATCGGCGAGCGCGGCATCCTCCGGCGCCGGCAGCGCACCGGCGGGCGCCTCGATTCGCGCGTGCGCCCGCCGCCCCTCCTCCGTGTCGGCGTTGTCCGCCCACACCCCCTCGACCCATTCCAGATAGGCCAGCCGCGGACAGTAGACCCATTCGTTGACCATGCGCGCCGGCACCAGAAGATCGGGGTCGGCCTCCGGCGGGGCCGGCAGCGGCAAGGAATACTGGTCGGACATGGCGGACTCCTCGGGGGCGGTGGTCCTTCGGGGCATTGGGGGATCGGGTGCGGGTCGGACGGATCGGCCGTGTCGGGCACGGACTGCCCCAGGCCGGAATGGCCGGCGTAGCCCGGGGCCAGTTCGCCGCCGGGATGGTGAGGCAAAACAGGGTTTCAATAAGGCCCGGGCAGTTCTGCCCGGGAAGACGCGCGCGAGAAAATGCGTGTGCTTGAAGAGAGCATGAAGGAGTTTCAATAAGGCCCGGGCAGTTCTGCCCGGGAAGAGTGCGCACGGCCGACCTCATCGTCGTGGCTGACCTCTTTGTTTCAATAAGGCCCGGGCAGTTCTGCCCGGGAAGACCCTCGGTGGCGGTGGCCACGGGGCCGGCGACCTGGACGCGTTTCAATAAGGCCCGGGCAGTTCTGCCCGGGAAGACTAGCACTGCGACGGAGACGCGCACGCGTCGTGTCGCTACGTTTCAATAAGGCCCGGGCAGTTCTGCCCGGGAAGACGCCCGCCGTCCTGTTCTTCAGGGGCGCGGGTAAGGAGTTTCAATAAGGCCCGGGCAGTTCTGCCCGGGAAGACGCGGCGGCCCCGCTCGTCCGGTCCAAGGTGAACGAAGTTTCAATAAGGCCCGGGCAGTTCTGCCCGGGAAGACCGTGCGAGCCGTATCTGACCGCGACCCGCGGCGCCCCGTTTCAATAAGGCCCGGGCAGTTCTGCCCGGGAAGACCCGGCTCGCGCCGGTAGTGGTGGCGACCAACCCTGTTGTTTCAATAAGGCCCGGGCAGTTCTGCCCGGGAAGACATCTGTTCAGAGACGAACCCTGGACCGATGAGGTGAAGGCTTCAATAAGGCCCGGGCAGTTCTGCCCGGGAAGACGTCGACGCCACCGACACACCCGCCGTCAGAATAGCGGTTTCAATAAGGCCCGGGCAGTTCTGCCCGGGAAGACGGGCGGGGGGTGCCTTTTCATCTGATGAGGACGCCATGTTTCAATAAGGCCCGGGCAGTTCTGCCCGGGAAGACGCGGTCCTCCCGGACTGAAGCTGAAGGGTCTATTTAGTTTCAATAAGGCCCGGGCAGTTCTGCCCGGGAAGACACGACTGCCTGGGCTGGCTCGACCTCGACGTCATCAAGGTTTCAATAAGGCCCGGGCAGTTCTGCCCGGGAAGACCCCGGTTCTCCAGGATGATGGTGATGGCGCGCGCCATGTTTCAATAAGGCCCGGGCAGTTCTGCCCGGGAAGACCGGGAGGAACTCGGACGGTGTCGACAGGTTGATCGGGGCGTTTCAATAAGGCCCGGGCAGTTCTGCCCGGGAAGACGAGGCCCATGCGACGGGTGAAGTCGGCAGGAATGTGGTTTCAATAAGGCCCGGGCAGTTCTGCCCGGGAAGACGAGCCCCAAACAGCTGCGGCTGGCCCTGGAGAAGCTGTTTCAATAAGGCCCGGGCAGTTCTGCCCGGGAAGACCTACTCCCCTGCCGTGACTCCCGGCGGAACCTATTCAGTTTCAATAAGGCCCGGGCAGTTCTGCCCGGGAAGACTGTTGTCCTTTGCCGGCTCGGCGAGAGCCTTGGATCGCATGTTTCAATAAGGCCCGGGCAGTTCTGCCCGGGAAGACAATCCGGACTTCAAAATCATCGCCGAACTCTTTGCCAAGGTTTCAATAAGGCCCGGGCAGTTCTGCCCGGGAAGACCGTTGGGGTGGACCCGAGGGTGGACAGAATCGCCCAGGTTTCAATAAGGCCCGGGCAGTTCTGCCCGGGAAGACCCGCGAATGCCAGAGCCAACCCGCACCAGCATGCCAGCGTTTCAATAAGGCCCGGGCAGTTCTGCCCGGGAAGACGTGCGGCTTCAACAGTCTGCCCGACGCCAAGCTCGCGTTTCAATAAGGCCCGGGCAGTTCTGCCCGGGAAGACCCAGCGTGTTGTAATACGCGCCCCAGCCCCCCTGCCCGTTTCAATAAGGCCCGGGCAGTTCTGCCCGGGAAGACCGCGACACGCTCGGCATGCGCAACAACAACCCCGGGTTTCAATAAGGCCCGGGCAGTTCTGCCCGGGAAGACGGGTACCTTACAACACCCTGGTCGGGAAGGCAAATTCCGGGTGGATTCGAGGGGTCCGCGGAGGACCCTGCGAAACCGGCTCCGGGCCGGTCCCGTTTCGTTCTTTTCATGTCCAAGAACCCATGAGAATCAATGGTCTCGGCCGATGCGAGGGGTGCCGGGGTTTTGGCGTCCACCGGACCCCTCGCGGCGGCAGGAACGAACCGTGGCCAGAGTAGCACCGGCGGTCGGCCCCGTCACCCGTTGCTCTGCCCCCGCGAAGCGGGAATGGGCGTCACGCCACGGTCGCCTCGCGGCGGATCACGCGGCGGATCGTCTCGAAGGGGCGGGCCGGGCGCGGAACCACGCCGCCGCCCCCTCGCCCTCCGGGCCCAGCGGCCGGGTCCCTCAGGGCAAGGGTGGAACGGGAAGCGGGGCGGACGGGGCGGCCGTCTCCGGCACGAACAGGCCCAGGCCGAAATGGCAGGCGTAGCCCAGGGCCAGCGGGCCGTCGTGCGGCCGCGGCAGGACGATGCGCAGGAAGGCGCCGGCCCCGTCGGGCCGCGGCACGCCGCCCGGGCGCAGCCGCTGGAAATCCACCGGCCGGCGGGCGCGTCCCCCCACCGCGACCGTGGCCACGGCGTCCACGGCGACGGCGGCGGCCTCCTCCGGCGCGACGATGCCGCGGCGCACCAGCAGGCGCCGCACCTCGGCCGGGTGGCCGCCCCGCTTGAGGTGCCCGGCGGCCAGAAAGGGGGTGGCGCTGGTCCAGACGGCGGCGGTGGCCAGGACCGGCACGGCGGCGGCGACGTCGGCCCGGGCGCCGAACCCCTCCAGGGCTAGCCGCCACTCCTGGCCCGCCGCGGCCGGCCCCCCGCCCGGCGGCCGGGGGTCGGGGCGCACCCACAGCCGGGTGACCGCGTCGAGGGCGGCGCGCGCCGCGCCATCGAAGCCGGCGGCGGCGCACACCAGGATGTGGTCGATGAAGCCGTCGCCGTCGGCGTCCTCGGGCAGCCAGAAGGCGTGCCCGTGGGCGGGGTCGCCGGTCAGCGGCCGGCCGTCGGCGTCCTTGCCGGAGAACACCTCGGGCACCGCGCGGCCCTGGAATTGGGCCATCACGGCCAGCCGCATCAGGGCGCCGATGCGCACCGCGTCCTCGACCCGCGGCCGCGGCCGCCCGGCCAGCACGAAGCGCGCCACGGTCGGCGGCTGCGCGCCGGGCACCGGCCCGCCCCCGCCCGTCAGCTCTTCCGCCCCTCCCCGTCCACGGTCTGGATCACCTCGAAGCCCTCGAACTGGGGGCCGCCGAGGTAGAGGGGCTTGCGCTCGCCGGCGCCGCGGTGGGCGTTGCGGAACGCCTCCGACTTGGTCCAGCCGACGAACGCCTCCTGGGAGGCCCACACGGTGTGGGAGGCGTAGAGGCGGTGGTCGTCGTACCGCGGCCCGCGCAGCATGTGGAACTCGACGAAGCCGGGCACGGTGTGGAGATGCACCTCGCGCTCCAGCCACACCGCCTCGAACTCCGCCTCGGCGTCGAGGCGCACCTTGAAGCGGTTCATCGCGATGAACATGGGGGTCGTCCTCCCTTGGGGTTGCGGCGCCATGCTACCCCAGCGGCGGGCACCGCGTCACGGGCGGGGACCCGGCGCGCCGGTGGACGCCGCCCCTCCGGCTCTGCCATCCTGCCGGCCATGGCACCCCCCCGCGACACCCTCTCCGCCGCCGAGGCGCGGCGCATCGCCCTGGCCGCCCAGGGCCTGGCCGGCCCGCGCCGCCACACCGCCGAGCGGCCGCCCGACGCCCGCCACCTCAAGGCGCTGGCGGCGCGGCTCGGCGTGGTCCAGATCGATTCGGTCAACGTGCTGGCGCGCGCCCACCGCATGCCCTTCTTCAGCCGCCTCGGCCCCTACGCCGACGCCCACCTGGAGCGGCTGGCCTATGGCGGGCGGCGCCGCGCCTGGTTCGAGTACTGGGGCCACGAGGCCTCGCTGCTGCCGGTCGACCTGCACCCCCTGATGCGCTGGCGCATGGCCCGGGCCGAACGCGGCGAGGGCGTCTACCGGCCGATCGCCCGTTTCGCCCGCGAGCGCCGCGCCTTCGTCGACGCCGTGCTGGCGGAGGTGGCGGCGCGCGGCCCCCTCGGCACCTCCGAGCTGTCGGGGGGCGGCCGCGGCAAGGGTTCCTGGTGGGGCTGGAGCGACGGCAAGCGGGCGCTGGAATGGCTGTTCTGGACCGGCCGCCTGACCACGGCGACGCGGCGCCGCTTCGAGCGGGTCTACGACCTGACCGAGCGGGTGCTGCCCGCCGCCGTCCTCGACACCCCGACCCCCGGCGAGGAGGAGGCCCAGCGCGCCCTGCTGCGGATCGCCGCGGCGGCGCTGGGCGTGGCCACCGAGGCCGACCTGCGCGACTACTACCGGCTCGACGCCGGCGACGCCCGCGCCCGGCTGGCGGAGCTGGTGGAGGACGGGGCGCTGACCCCGGTGACGGTCGAGGGCTGGGACCGCCCGGCCTATCTCGACCCGGCGGCGCGGCGGCCGCGGCGCGCCGCCGGCGCCGCCATCCTCTCGCCCTTCGACCCGCTGGTGTGGGAGCGCGCCCGCACCGAGCGCCTGTTCGGCTTCCGCTACCGCATCGAGATCTACACCCCGGCGGCACGCCGCGAATACGGCTACTACGTCCTGCCCTTCCTGCTGGGCGACCGGCTGGCGGCCCGCCTCGACCTCAAGGCCGACCGCGCCGGCGGCCGCCTGCTGGTGCCCGCCGCCCACGCCGAACCCGGCGAGGCCCACGGCGCCGTCGCCGAGGCCCTGGCCGGCGAGCTGGCGCTGCTGGCCGGCTGGCTCGGCCTGGAGCGCGTCGTCGTGGAGGGGCGCGGCGATCTCGCCCCGGCCCTGGCCGCCGCCCTGGCCGCCACCCTGGACGCCGCCCTTCCCGGCGGTGGCACCGCCCCGTCCCCGCCCCTCCCCACCACCACGGACCCCGGCCCCATGCCCGAACCGATCCACCCCGGCGCCACCCTGGACGCCCTCACCGCCGCCGATCCCGGCGCGCTGGGCCGCCTCGCCGCCGTCCATCCCGTGTTCGCCGACCCCGCCGCCCTGCCCGGCGCCGCCACCCTGGGCGAGGTGGCCGCGGCCCTCGACCTGCCGGTGGCGGTGCTGCTGGCCGCCGCCGGCAACGCGATCCACGTCACCGTCACCGAGGGCCGGAGCTGCGGCTGCTCGTGCGGAAGCAAGGACCGCCCGTCCCATTGAGCGGCCGGCACCCGCCCGCGTCCCCCGTTCCCACCGCCGAAGGCCCCGCCATGCTCCGCGCCGCCCTGATCGCCGTCCTCCTCGCCCTCGCCCTGCCGCTCGCCGGCTGCCAGAGCCAGGCGGAACCACCGGCCGCCACCGCCCCGGCCCCGGCCGCCGGCACCGCTCCCGCCAGCTCCCCCATCGCGTCGTCGGTGGGGCCGGAGCGGCCGCAGACGCAGGAGGCCTGCACCGCCGCCGGCGGGCGCTGGGAGAAGGGCGGGCTGGCCGGGGTGGTGCAGTGCTTCCTGGAGCATCCCGACGCCGGCACGGCGTGCAGCGGCGCCACCGACTGCCAGGGCCTGTGCCTGGCCCCGGCCGACGGGCCGCCGCGCTGCCAGGGCACCTACCCGCTGTTCGGCTGCGTGCGCTTCCTCGACGCCGCGGGCCAGCGCGTCGGCATCTGCATCGACTGAGGCCGGATCAGCCGACCCGGTCGAAGCCGATCTGGTTGGCGTCGTAGCGCGCCACCACCCGCACCACGTCGCCCGGCGCCACCGCCACCGGTTCGGGGAAGAAGGCCATGGCCTGCTTCCAGTGGTTGGTGCGGGACCGGCTGCCGGAGTGGTAGACCACCTCCTCGTCCATCTGCAGGTCGAACCAGAAGGCGACGCCGTGGCAGGTGCCGGCGGCGGTCACCGGGACCTCGATCACCCGGCGGCCCTCCTCGGGCATGTTGCGGGTGAAGTCGAACTCCAGCGCCGTCACCGCCTCCGACAGCGGGCTGTGGGCGTCGGCGGCCAGATCGATCTGGGCGTAGCCGGGGGAGCGGAAGACGTCCATCTCGCCCATGTCGAAGCCGTCGATGGCCGCCACCGGGTTGATGCGCGCCAGCTCCGGCGTCTCCACCAGCATGGCGAAGACGGTGGAGGCCCGCGGGATCACCGCCCCGCCGGGCTTCACCAGATGGGTGCGGGCGTGCTGCAGCACCGACAGCATGCGCGGCGCCAGCATGCCGATGTTGATCAGCTCCGACACGAAGACGTCGGCCTTCTCCGGCAAATCGCCGTCGGGCCCGACGGTGAGCCGGGTCGACAGCTTGGGCACCACGCTCACCCGGTCGTCGTAGCCGTTGCGCGCCACCGTCGCCGCGGCGACCCGGGCCAGCACCGGGTTGACCTCGCAG
Source organism: Azospirillum sp. NS33 (assembly GCF_059703765.1). Lineage (NCBI taxonomy): Bacteria > Pseudomonadati > Pseudomonadota > Alphaproteobacteria > Rhodospirillales > Azospirillaceae > Azospirillum > Azospirillum sp. NS33. The sequence goes on from NZ_BAAKJB010000012.1 coordinate 17,013, forward strand.
GTCACCACCCGGCGCGCCCCGGCGCGCGCCGCCATCATGGCGACGATGCCCGACCCCGTGCCGATCTCCAGCACCACCGTGTCCGGGCCGACCGCGCGCTCGACGGCGCGGCGGTAGGCGTCGTTGCGCTCGCCGTCGTTGATCATCGGCAGGTGCCAGCCGGGCACCGCGTTGGAGAAGATGAGGCGGCGGGTGAAGGCGACCAGCGGGTGGTCGGGGGCGACCGCGCGGGCCGCCTCGATCGCCTCGATCGCCTCGTCGGCGCGGTCCAGGCTGTGCAGGGTGTGGGCCAGGCCGATGTGGGCCTGGACGAAGGTCGGCGCCCGGTCCAGCGCGGCCTGGAAGGACTCCGCCGCCTCTTCCAGCCGGCCGCCGGTGACCAGGGTTTCGGCCAGCCCGTAATGGGCCTCCAGGTAATCGGGCTGGCGCTCCAGCGCGGCGCGGAAGCTGGCCTCGGCCTCGTCGAGGCGGCCGAGGTCGCGCAGCGCCCCGCCCAGGAAGGCGTGCATCTCCGGCGCCTCGGGCCGCAGCGCCAGGGCGCGGCGGTAGCACGCCTCGGCCTCGGCCGGGCGGCCCAGGACCTTCAGCACGTTGCCCAGGTTGCCGTGGGCCTCCACCAGGTCCTCGTGCAGCGCCAGGACGCGGCGGAAGGCGTCCTCCGCCTCGGCGTAGCGCTCGGTCTGGTAGAGCAGGCTGCCCAGGCTGTTGAAGCCGGAGGGATCGTCGGGAGCGGCGTCCACCGCCTGGCGCAGCAGGTCCAGCGCCGCGTCGGCGTGCCCCCCGGTGGCCGCGATCAGGCCCAGCACGTGCAGCGCCTGGCCGTTGCGCCCGTCGGCCGCCAGGATCGCCCGGCAGGCCGCCTCGGCCGCCGCCAAGTCGCCGCCGCGAAAAGCGCGGATCGCGTCGGAGATGGTGGGCACGGCGTCGGTCATCGCGGGGCTCCCCTGGGGCGCTGGGCGTGGAATCCCAGCACCATAGCCCGAAAGGGACAGGCGCTGTAGCCCCGATCGCGGGGCGGCCGCGGGGGTGGAGCCGGTTGAATTTGCCGCTCAGCGATGAGAATGGCGGCATAGGATCGGCGATAGCCGGACAGCGTGCCAAGTGAAGTGATGGGGCGGGTGAGCGATGACATCACGCAGCGAAAAGTGATGACCGCGCCCGTTAGGGCTCACAGAGGCCGGGATTGCCGATGACCTCGATGGCGACGATCTCGCTCAAGGGCAGGATGAGAACGTTGGGGCGCTGGCCTTGTAGGCTCGTGTAGCCCGGGTAGGCGTAGAGGTTGCGGCGGTCCATGAACACCTTGCGCAGGCAGGTGCTGGTGCCGAGCTGGCCCCGTTCGGAAAGGAAGCCGGCCAGGCTGGAGCCCGCTTTCGCCACCACGATGATCCGCGGGAAGTTGTGGTAGCCGTCGGCGAGCAGCGCCGGCACCTGGCGGGATGCCCGGTCCGACCCGAGCGTCGCGGCAAGGACCAACCCACCCGCGGCCAGCACCGTCAGCAGGAGGGGCATCTCCAGTCTTCGGAGCGCCACGGGCCGTCTTGCCGCCACTGCGAGGACGCCAGCGAGCGCGAGGACGACGGCCAGGACCAGCAGCAGGAGCCACTCGTCCCGGACCACCCAGTAGGCGAAGCCGAGGACGCTCCTGGCATCGAGGCCGTCCAACGCCGACAGGTTGAGGCCGAACCCGGCGAAGAAGCGGTCGGCGTAGGACCAGCCGGCAAGGAAGACCGCGGCGCCGACATAGGCGGTGAACAGGCCGGTCTCGACCAGCAGCTTCACCGCGTCGAAGCCGGACGGCCGGGGAGTCCAGTTCGGGCTTGAAGACCCGTAGTCGGGTGTTGCCGTGCCTGTAGCCCCAGGTGTGCCGGTCATTGCCCAGGCACCGTGTCGGGGATGCGGGGAAGATCGTCCAGTTTCCCCTTAACCGGCGGGTCGCAGGGGTTGCAGGCGCCGTGTCCCGCCTCGACGCGCACGAACATGTCGACCTGATCGACCAGCGCCCGGTCCAGGCTGGTGTCATCTCCACGGCATTTGGTCCGCACGGTGGTGCGGTTCGGAATGACGTTGGCGGCGCATCCGAAGCGGGCGATCTGCCCGGTGACCGGATTTGCCAGGCAGAAGCACTGGTCCGCCGCACCGGCGGCGGTCGGCGCAGCCAGCATCATAGCGAGGACGGTCATGGCCCATAGCGGCCCGATCCTCATCATATTGCATCGCTCGACGTTGCCCATGTACAAACTATACGGGAGAGACTCTGGGCGGCAAATGGGAAAAGGCGGTGTCGATGCGTCTCCTTACTCGCGTTCTCTGTGTGCTTTCGCTGATGGCAGCGGTTCCGGCAATTGCGGCTGAAGGAACCGCGCCAGGGGCGGCGGATGCAATTGCGCGCCGGAACGCAACCGTGGAGGCTGCCTACACGGCCGGGCACTACAGCGAAGCGCTGCGCTTGGCCAGGGACACGTTGACGGAGGCGGAGGCGTCACTCGGTCCTGACCACCCCGAAACGCTGACCACGGTCAACAACCTGGGTCTCTTGCAGCAAACACAGGGGCAATACGACGAGGCGGAACGGTTGTTCCGCCGCTCTCTGGGAGCCTTCGAGCGCGTTCTCGGGCCCAACCATCCCGACACGCTCGCAAGCGTCAACAACTTGGGCTTCCTCTACTACAGCCAGGGCCGCTATGACGAGGTGGAACCGTTGTACCGCCGGGCTCTGGATGCCTTCGAGCGCGTCTTCGGACCCGACCACCCCGATACCCTCACAAGCGTCAACAACTTGGCCGGGCTGTACACTAGCCTGGGCCGCTATCAAGAGGCGGAATCTCTGTTCCGCCGTGCCGTCGAGGCCCTTGAGCGCGTCCTCGGGCCCGACCACCCCGACACCCTTACAAGCGTCAACAACTTGGGCTTCCTTTACTACAGCCAGGGCCGCTATGACGAGGTGGAACCGTTGTACCGCCGGGCTCTGGACGCCTTCGAGCGCGTCTTCGGGTCCGACCACCCCTCCACCCTCACGAGCGTCAACAACCTAGCAGGGCTGTATAAGAGCCAGGGCAACTACGGCGAATCAGAACGTTTGTACCGCCGATCCCTGGAGGCCTTCGCGCGCGTCTTCGGGCCCGACCACCCCTCCACGCTTACGAGCGCCAACAACCTTGGCTTGCTGCACCTGCGTCAAGGCCGCTACGACGAGGCGGAGATTTTATTGCATCAGACCCTGGAGGGCGTCAGGCGTGTCTACGGACCCGATCATCCCGCCACAATCACAAGCGTGAACAATTTGGCCGGACTGTACGAAAATCAGGGTCACTATGCCAAGGCGGAACCGTTGTACCGTCAGTCCCTGGAGGCCTTCGAGCGCGTTTTCGGACCCGACCACCCCGACACGCTCACGAGCGTCAGCAATTTGGCCGGGGCTTATCACAGGCTGGGGCGTTACAATGAGGCGGAACTCATGTACCGGCGGGCCCTGGAGACCCGCGAGCGCGTCCTCGGTCCTAACCACCCCGACATACTAACCAGTGTCAGCAACTTGGCCGGGTTGTACGAGAGCCAGGGACACTATGATCAGGCGGAGTCCTTACACGCCCGTACTCTAGCATCCTACGAGCGTGCCCTCGGTCCGGACCACCCCGATACACTCACAAGCGTCAACAATTTGGCGGGGGCGTACTACAGGCTGGGGCGCTACAAAGAGGCGGAACGCATGTACCTAAGGGCCCTGGAGGCCAGCGAGCGCGTCTCCGGCCCTGACCACCCTGACACGCTCACCAGCGTCAACAACCTTGGCTTCTTGTACTTGAGGCAGGGCCGCTACGGCGAGGCCGAACAATTGTTCCGCCGAGCCCTGGAAACCAAAGAGCGCTCCCTCGGGCGCGACCATCCCGCCACGATCACAAGCGTCAACAACCTGGCCGGGCTGTACGAGAGCCAGGGGCGCTACGGCGAGGCGGAGTCACTTTTTAACCGAGCCTTGCATGATCGCGAGCGTCTCCTCAAGTCCAACCATCCTGACACGCTCGCAAGCGCCAACAACCTCGCTAGCCTTTACACGAAGCAGGAAAATTTCAAAGACGCTGAACCGCTGTTACACCGGGTCCTCAAGGAACGCGAGGGTTTCTTGGGAGTAAATCACCCAGATACGCTACAAAGCGTTAACAACTTAGGCTTCTTGTACTTCCGCCAGGGGCGCTACGACGAGGCTGAACCGTTGTTCCAAAGGGCCCTGGAGACCAGCGAGCGTATCCTCGGCTCTGATCACCCCTCGACGCTCACCAGCGCCAGCAACCTAGCGGGACTGCATGAGAACCAGGGCCGCTACGACAAAGCAGAGACTCTGTACCGCCGAACCCTGGAGGCCCGTGAACACGTTCTCGGACCCGAACATCCGGACAGTATCAGCAGCCGCGGGAACCTCGCTGTACTGCTCGTACGGATGAGACGCGAGGATGAGGCGCTGAGAACGTTTCGAACACTTGACCTGCACTTGTCACAGTGGCTCGACACCGAGGTGCGCTCCACCCGTGCCGCCGCCGTCCGCCGGCGGGCCCTGGCGCTCAACAGCAGGTATCAAGACGTGACGTTCAGCTTTGTGCTGGGTCATCCCGGTCCCCGTCCGGCAGAACTCGCTGCCGACCTAGTCTTGCGTTGGAAGAAACGCCTAGCCCAGGAGGACGCAGTGCTGAGCAATTTGCTTCGGGAGAGTCGCGACCCTTCCCTTCTCGACGCCATCACAGCGGTCCGCAATGGTCGAGGCGCCCTCTCCAACGTCGCCTTTAACGTCGACGTCCCTGGGGCGGAGAAGGTTCGCCTGCGTGAAGCAGTGGAGGCGGCCGAGCATCGATTGAGAGCAGAGTCATCGGAATTTAATCGTAAAAAAATTCGGCATTTTGCAACAACAGGCGATGTAAGAGATGTTTTGCCAAAATCCAGCGCTCTGATCGAGTATCGAATGTTCCGGCCATTTGATTTTCAAACAGGTACTTTCGGAACAAGGAGGGTTCTAGCGATCGTTTTGACATCAAAGACACACCCGCTTGTTGTCGATCTCGGCGAAGCTAGCGCCATCATTACAATGGCTGGCGATATGAACCGTATAGGAGAATCTGCAGAAATTAACTTCGAATTCGATCCTCTGGCACAGGTTGGCTATGAGCGGCTGATTGCGCCGTTGGTCTCACATCTGGCCGATATCCACACTTTGTATATCGTGCCAGACGGGGTGTTACAGGCATTGCCATTCGAAGCGTTAGTTATGGACAATGGAAAACGACTGATCGAGCAATGGCCGATACACATGCTGCACACCGGGCGTGACTTGGTGGCGCGGAACCAGTCGGTCACCGGAGAGGGCTTGGTTGCCCTGGGCGGCATTGATTTCGGACCGGAGAACCCGCCTATCTCCGCTGCAGCGTCGGCAGTGCCGACCGCCCCATCGGTCAAAACGTCCGAACTCACACAGGCGGCGGTAAATGAGACGCTGGCTCAGATCCGTAATTTTCCCGAGATTCCCAAGAGTGGCGAAGAGGCAAAGGTGGTCGCCGAGGCCTACATGGCTTACCGGCCAGATGAGCCGCAGCCGATCCTGCTCTCAGGCGACGCGGCAACCGAGAAGGCACTCAAGGCGCTGGCCGCCCCGCCGCGGGTGCTGCATCTCGCCACCCACGGCTACTACCTAGCCGCCGGCAGTGTCGACGGGCAGCCGCTGCTGCAGTCCGGGGTGGCGCTGGCTGGCGCTAACCGGGGCTTGCTCGCCGAGGCCGGGGCCGATGGCGAGAACGGCATCCTGCACGCCGTGGAGGCGCAAGCTCTGAACCTTTACGGTACGGAATTGGTGGTGCTTTCCGCTTGCAACACCGGAAAGGGGACTATTGATTACTCCGAGGGGCTGGAGGGGCTGCCAAGCGCACTCTATGTTGCGGGAGCTAGAAACGTTCTGATGGCGCTGTGGCCGGTGGGTGACGACGCGGCGTACAACTTCATGGAACGCTTCTACGAAACATGGCTGGCGCAGCCGGTCAGCGATCCAGTCTTGGCGCTTCGCCAGACCAAACTGGAGTATATCACCAGCGCCGATCCGGCACGGCGGGACCCCAGGGTCTGGGCACCCTTCGTTCTCTTCGAAGGATGAATCCCTGAGCGGGTCAGAGTGCTGAAACCGCCCGCCGCCGCCTCGACGCCGGCCGCCCGGGGCGGCTAGGTTACCGACTCATAAAGCGCATCCATATCTTTGCTGAAGCGAGCTTGACGAGAGCGAGGTAATTGGCGTCGTGCTTTTCGAAGCGGGTGGCGACGGCTCTGAAATGCTTGAGCTTGTTGAAGAAGCGTTCGACGAGGTTCTGAGCTGGTCCCCATCGCCCGGACAGTCGGATAAGCTTGGTTCGCCCAGAGAGAGGACGGACCCGAGGATGACGGGGAAACGGAAGCGGTATTCGGCAGAGTTCAAGGCGAAGGTGGCGCTGGAGGCGATCCGCGGCGAGTTGACGGTCGCGCAGCTTGTCGCCAAGCACGGGGTGCACCAGACGCTGATCAACGCCTGGAAGAAGCAGGCGGTGGAAGGCATGGCCGGTGTGTTCTCCGGCAAGGCGGAGGCGGCCGAGTCGGCGCGCGAGGGCGAGGTGGAGAAGCTGCACGCCATGATTGGGCAACTGGTCGTGGAACGCGATTTTTTGCGCAAGGCCTCCGGTCGATGACGGTCGAGCGGAGGCGGGACATGGTCGAGCCGGAGCATCCACGGCTTTCCGTCGTGCGGCAGTGCGCGTTGCTGTCCATCAGCCGCTCCGGCTACTACGCCCCCGGGGCGGGTGAGCCGGCCGGGAATCTGGCGTTGATGCGCGTGATCGACGCGCAGTTCCTGGAGACGCCGTGGTACGGCAGCCGGCAGATGACGGCGCACCTTCGCCGCCAGGGGCATGCCGTCAACCGCAAGCGGGTTCGCCGCCTGATGGCGGTGATGGGCCTGAAGGCCGTCTACCAGCGTCCGAAAACGACCGTTCCGCACCCGGATCACAAGGTGTGGCCGTATCTGCTGCGCGATCTCACCATCGACCGCGCCGACCAGGTCTGGTGCGCCGATATCACCTATATTCCGATGCGGCGGGGCTTTCTGTACTTGGTCGCGGTGATGGACTGGGCGTCGCGCCGGGTGCTGTCCTGGCGGTTGTCGAACACCATGGACGTGGAGTTCTGCATCGAGGCCTTGGAGGACGCGATGGCCCGGTTCGGGCGTCCGGAGATCTTCAACACCGATCAGGGCAGCCACAGTTCACCAGCCCGCGCTTCACCCGGCTGTTGACGGACGCCGGCATCAAGGTGTCCATGGATGGCCGCGGGCGCTGGATGGACAACGTGTTCATCGAGCGGCTGTGGCGGTCGTTGAAGTACGAGTGCGTGTACCTCAACGCTTTCGAGACGGGCAGTGAGGCCCGAGCCGGGATCGGCCGGTGGGTCAAGTACTACAACGCTGACCGCCCGCACTCGGCGCTCGGCGGCAGAACCCCGGCCGAGACCCATCAGGGCATTCCGGACGGCATCAGACTGGCGGCGTGACGGAGACCAGGACCAAGCTTATTCCAGCCGCCAAACTGTCCGGGCGATGGGGACCAGCTCAGTTGTAGCAGGTCATCGAAGGCCCGTAGCGCTCCGGAATGTCGGCCCAGGGCGAGCCCGTCCGCAGCCGCCAGTATATCCCATTCAAGACTCGGCGGTCGTCAACCCGAGGAACGCCGCGAGGCTTGTTCGGCAGCAGCGGCTCGATCACCGACCACTCGAAATCCGTCAGCTCGTATCGTCTCTGGCTCATCAAGGCTCCTCCTCGGAACCTTGAATCACGTCTCCGCCAAAACCGATAGTCCATTTATGAGTTTATGACCTAGAGTGGCGGCCGGACACGATGCGGCGACCGGAGCACCATGGCGGGCACCCCCCACGACGTGCGCGGCCGCGGGTTCTCCACCCGCGCCGCACTGGACACCGCCCAGGCCTGGGTGGACGCCCACACCGCGGCGCTGCCCGCGATCCCGGACGCGCCGCGGCCCGGGCGGGTGCTGGCCGACGCGCTGGCCGCCCCCGCCGACCGGCCGGCGCAGCCCCTGGCGCGCTGGGACGGCTTTGCCGTGGCCGCCGCCGACACCCTCGGCGCCAGCACCTACAACCCGGTGCCGCTGGCGCTGGCCGCGGCAATCGCCGAGGGCGAGCCGCTGCCGTCCGGCACCGACGCGGTGCTGCCGGTGGGCGCGGCGGAGACGACGCCGGTGGGCGTGGCGCTGGGTGTGACGGTGACCGAGGCGGTGGCCCCGGGCAGCGGCGTGCTGGGCCGCGGCGAGGAGGCGGCGGCGGGCAGCCCGCTGCTGCCGGCCGGCCGCGTCCTGCGGCCCCAGGACGTGGCCCTGCTGGCGGCGCTGGGGGTCGACCGGGTGGCGCTGGTGCCACGGCCGCGGGTGCGCCTGATCGTGGCGGGCGGCCCGCGCGGCGGTGCCCCGGACACCACCGCGGCGCTGCTGGCGGCCCTGGTCGCCCGCGACGGCGGCGACGCCGCGGTGGAAGGGCCTGTGGCGGCGGACATAGACGCCCTGGCGGCGGCGCTGGGCCGGCCCGGCGCCGACCTCGTCCTGGTGTGCGGGCGCAGCGGCCTGGGCGCCGACGACGTGGCGCCGCTGGCCCTGGCGGCGGCGGGGGAGCTGGCGCTGCACGGGGTGGCGCTGCGCCCCGGCGACACGGCGGGGCTGGGCCACGCCGGCGGGGTGCCGGCGGTGCTGCTGCCCGGCGAGCCGGCGGCGGCCTGGGCGGCCTACGAGGCGCTGGGCGGCCGGGCGGTGCGGCGGCTGGGCGGCCGGCCGGGCGCCCTGCCCCACCGCACGGTGGCGCGGCCGCTGCGGCGCAAGCTGGTGTCGGAGATCGGCGTGACCGAGCTGCACCGGGTGCGCCGGGCCGGCGACGGGGTCGAGCCGCTGGCCTCTCCCGCGGTGCCGGGGCTGGCGGCGCTGGCCCGCGCCGACGGCTTCGTCGTCGTGCCGGCGGACAGCGAGGGCATGGCGCCCGGCGACACCGCCACCGTCCTGCTGTATGACGACGACGACGCCGGTCTATGGTGAGGGCCCGGCGCGCCACAGGAGACTCCGCACCGTGTCCAACGACGACGTCCGCCGGTTCGTGTCCCGCGCCGCCCGGCAGGAGCAGTTCCTCACCGTCCTCGACAAGGACGAGGCGTGGCGGCGCTTCGCCGCCCACCTGGTGCTGGCGCCGCTGGGGGCGGAGACGGTCGCGCTGGACGCCGCCCTGGGCCGCGTCCTGGCCGAGGACGTGGTGGCCGGGGTCGACGTGCCGGGCTTCGACCGCTCCTCGGTCGACGGCATCGCCGTGCGCGCCGCCGACACCGTCGGCGCCGCCGAGGACCGGCCGGTCACCCTCACCCTCAACGCCGAGGTGCTGGCCGCCGGCGCGGTGCCTGCCTTGGCCGTGGCGGCCGGCACCGCGACGGTGATCGCCACCGGCGGCGTGGTGCCGCGCGGCGCCGACGCCGTGGTGATGGTGGAGCAGACCGAGCTGGCCGGCGACGACGGGGGCGAGCTGCGGGTCGAGATCCGCAAGCCCGCGGTGCCGGGCCAGTTCATCGCCGCCGCCGGGTCCGACATCGGGCGCGGCGAGACGGTGCTGCGCAAGGGGCAGGCGCTGACCTCGCGGGAGATCGGCGTGCTCGCCGCCATCGGCGCGGGAACCGTTCGGGCGTGGCGGCGGCCGCGCGTCGCCATCCTGTCCACCGGCGACGAGATCGTGCCGCCCGGCGAGCCGATCCGGCCGGGCGCGGTCTACGACAGCAACGGCGCCATCCTCGCCGCCGCGGTGCGCGAGCTGGGCGGCGAGCCGGTGCGCCTGGGCGTCGCCCCCGACGACGAGGCGACGCTGTCGCGGCTGGTCGCCATCGGGCTGGAGCAGGACATGCTGCTGCTGTCGGGCGGCACCTCCAAGGGGGCGGGCGACCTGTCCCACCGCATCCTCGGCGGCCTCGCCGCCCCCGGCGTGCTGGTCCACGGGGTGGCGCTGAAGCCGGGCAAGCCGCTGTGCCTGGCGGTCAGCGGCGGCACCCCGGTGGCCGTCCTGCCGGGCTTTCCCACCTCCGCCACCTTCACCTTCCACGAGTTCGTGGCCCCGGTGATCCGCGCCTTCGCCGGGCTGGCCGAGGCGGCGCGCGAGACGGTGGCGGCGACCCTGCCGGTGCGCGTGGCCTCGGAGCGGGGGCGGCGGGAGTACGTCATGGTCTCCCTGGTGCGCGGCGCCGCGGGCACGCTGGCCGCCTACCCCTTGAGCAAGGGGTCGGGGTCGGTGACCGCCTTCAGCCACGCCGACGGCTTCGTCGCCGTCGACGCCCAGGCCGAGGCGGTCGAGGCCGGCAGCCCGGTGGCGGTCCAGCTCATCGGCCGCAGCGCCGGACCGGCCGACCTCATCGTCATCGGCAGCCACTGCCTGGGGCTGGACGCCGTGCTGGGTCGGCTGATCCAGGGCGGGCTCACCGTCAAGGCGCTGAACGTCGGGTCCATGGGCGGGCTCGGCGCGGCCCGGCGCGGCGAATGCGACGTCGCCCCGGTGCACCTGATGGACCCCGCCAGCGGCGCCTACAACCGTCCCTTCCTGAGCGACGGGCTGGAGCTGGTGCCCGGTTACCGCCGCATGCAGGGCATCGTCTTCCAGGCCGGCGACGCCCGCTTCGCCGGCCGCGCGGCCGGGGAGGCGGCGGCCGACGCCGCGGCCGACCCCGCCTGCATCATGATCAACCGCAACGCCGGCAGCGGCACCCGCATCCTCGCCGACCGGGTGCTCGGCGCCGCCCGCCCCACCGGCTACTGGACCCAGGCCAAGTCCCACAACGCCGTCGCCGCGGCGGTGGCCCAGGGGCGCGCCGACTGGGGCGTCGCCATCGACGGCGTCGCCCGCCTCTATGGCCTGGGATTCCTGCCGCTGCAGGACGAGCACTACGACTTCGTCGTGCCGCGCGACCGCCTGGAGCGGCCGGCGGTGCAGCGTTTCCTCGCCGCCCTCGAAGACCCGGAGGTCGGCACCGTGCTGGCCGGCCTGGGCTTCCGGCGCTGACACGGGAGCCCGCCCGCGTGATCCCCCCCGACCGCCGCGCCGTCGCCGCCTGGTGCCTCTATGACTGGGCGATGTCCGCCTTCAACACGGTCATCTCCACCTTCATCTTCAGCGTCTACTTCATGCGCGCGGTGGCCGCCGACGAGGTGGCGGGCACCGCGGCGTGGAGCCGGGCCATGGCGGTGGCCGGGGTGACCATCGCCGTGCTGAGCCCGGTGCTGGGCGCCATCGCCGACCGGGCCGGCCGGCGCAAGCCCTGGCTGGCCGTGCTGACCGCGCTCTGCGTCGCCTGCACCACGGCGCTGTGGTGGGTGCGCCCCGACCCGTCCTGGACCGTCACCGCCCTGGTCCTGGTGGCGGCGGCGACCATCGCCTTCGAGCTGGCCAACGTCTTCTACAACGCCATGCTCCCGGCGATCGCGCCGCCCGCCATGCTGGGCCGGGTGTCCGGCTGGGGCTGGGGCACCGGCTATTTCGGCGGCCTGGCCTGCCTGGTGGTGGCGCTGTTCGCCTTCGTCCAGGCCGAGGCACCGCTGTTCGGGCTGGTCTCCAGCGAGGACCAGGCCAATGTGCGGGCCACGGCGCTGCTGGTGGCGGTGTGGTACGGGGTGTTCGCGCTGCCCCTGTTCGTGTGGGTGCCCGACACCCCGCCCACCGGCCGGCGCCTCGGGGCGGCGGTGCGCGAGGGGCTGGCGACCCTGCGCCGCACCGTGGCGGAGGTCCGCAAATACACGCAGATCCTGCGCTTCCTGATCGCCAGCGCGTTCTACCGCGACGGCATCAACACCATCACCGCGTTCGGCGGCCTCTACGCCGCCGGCACCTTCGGCATGACCTTCGAGGAGATCGTCGTCTTCGCCATCGCCCTCAACGTGGTGGCCGGCGGCGGGGCGATCGGCTTCGCCTGGATCGACGACTGGATCGGCTCCAAGAAGACCATCGTCATCAGCGTCGCCGGGCTGATGGTCGCCGGCGTGCCGCTGCTGCTGGCCACCGAGAAGGCCTGGTTCTGGGTGCTGGCGCTGGGCATCGGCTTCTTCTTCGGCCCGGCCCAGGCGGCGGGACGGTCGATGATGGCCCGCCTCGCCCCGCCGGCGATGCAGGCGGAAATGTTCGGCCTGTACAATCTGTCCGGCCGGGTCGTCGGCTTCTTCGGGCCGCTGGCGCTGGGCCTCGCCACCGAGGCGTTCGCCAGCCAGCGGGCCGGGATGGCCTCCATTCTGGTCTTTTTTGCCTTGGGGCTGGTCTTGATGCTCACCGTTCGCGAGCCCGCGCGATAAAATGTAACAGTTGCGCGGTAGAGAGGAGTGTGAATTCCCCCTGGAAATCTCCTTTGCTGCGGTGCACAATGAAACATCTCCGGCACGGGCACGCTCCCGCACGGCACCTCAGCCAGGACCACCGGCTCATGCTTCACATCAAGGACATCGAGGCGTTCGCGCGAATCAACGAAGCGCTCGCCCGCACCGCGGGGCCGGGGCACCGCGACGGATTCGGCGGCGACGGGCACGGCACCGACGGTGCGTCGCGCACGCGCCACCCCGCCGTCCTGTTTGCCCGGCTGGCCACGGGGATGATGCTGCCGCGCCGCGCCGGCGAGGCGCCGTCCGATCCGGGCGCCACCATCGCGGGGGCCCTCGCGGTGGCGGTGCCCGGCGGGGCGCCCACCACGCTGCCCGCCAACGACGCGCCGATCATCGGCACGATGCCGCTGCCCGCCGCGCTCCCCGCCAACGACCCTGGTGCGGCGGGCGGCGGGCGCGGCGCCGATCGGGACGCCCCGGCGCTGGCGGCCGACGGCGAGCCGGCCGAGGATGACGACGACACGGTCGCCTCGGTCGACGCGATCCCCCTGGCCTGCGCGGAGGTGCTGACGTTCCCGCTGCGCGCGCGCGACCGCGCGGCCCACGACCGCGGCGCCGATTCGATCGGCGGCATGGCCTATGATTTCGACCTGGTTCCGAGCCGCCCCGTCACCATGGTCGCCATGCTCACCCGCATGTTTCTGAAGCGGCGGTGAGGCGGACGGCCCTGGCGGTGGCGCCGGCGGGGCTGGAAGCGCGGCGGCTCCCGGCCGTTCAGGCGTATTGGACGGCGGCGGCTTCGGCCGGCGCGAAGGCGAGCAGCATCTCCAGCTCAATGGCGACCAGAACGGACGGCATCTCCGGGCGCAGCCGCTGGAGCATGTCGGAGGCCAGCGCGAACGCCTCCTCGTGGGTGTCGCTGGCGACGGCGCTGTCGTAGGCCTGAACGATGGCGGCGCCCTCGTCGGCGGTCAGGTCGTCCACGCGCTGCATGCGATCGTGCGTCATGTCGGTCATCATCCAGGTCCCCTGCGGGATGAAACGGTGAGTGTACAGGGCGGTGCTTAACGGGTCGTTGCGGCGACGGCCCGGTCCCGGCCTCCGCTCGGCAAAATAGGATAAGTCCTTCGCGCAAGTCCATCGGACTTTTTGGCAGGGGCGGCAATTTTCGCACGTTGGCGCGCGCTGATTGATAACAATATTGCTGCATTGCGGCACAAGACGACGCATTGCGTCGGCCCGGCGCGACGCCCGCGCGCCGGCGGCCAAGCCCCTTCAGGACAGGTCGATCACCGGGACGCGCAGGGTCAGGGTCTCCCCGTCGCGCCACACCGTGAGTTCGGCCTCGTTGCCGATGCCGGCGGCCTCGAGCGCGCGGCTCATCTCGGCCAGGGTTTCGGTGCGCCGGCCGCCCACGTGGGTGACGACGTCGCCGGGGCGCCGGCCGGCCGGTCCGATGCCGCGCAGCCCGGCGCGGGCGGCGGCCGAGCCCGGCGGCACCGAAGCCACCATCACGCCCACCACGCCGAGCCGAGCCGCGATTTCCGGCGGCGCCACCGCGACGCCCAGCCCGGCCAGCGGCAGCCGGCCGTCGCGGATCAGGCGCGGCACCGCCGCGTTGACAAGGTCCACCGGCACGGCGAAGCCGACGCCCGCGAACGCCCCGGACCCGGACAGGATGGCGGTGTTGACGCCGACCAGCCGGCCGGCGGAATCGAGCAGCGGACCGCCGGAGTTGCCGGGGTTGATGGCGGCGTCGGTCTGGATGACACCGGCCACCTCCCGCCCGGGCAGGGTCGGCAGGGTGCGGTCCACCGCGCTGACGATCCCGGTGGTCATGCTGCGGCTGAGGCCGAACGGATTGCCGATGGCGAACACCGCCTGCCCCACCGCCAGATCCTCCGCGGTGCCCACCGGGATCGGCCGCAGCGGCTCGGGCACCTCGGGCAGGCGGAGGACGGCGAGGTCGAGCTGGGGGGCGGTGCCGACGACACGCGCCGGCACCGCCGCGCCGGTGTCGAGGCGCACGGCGACCTGGCCGGCTCCCTCGACCACGTGGAAGTTGGTGACGACGTGGCCGGCGGCGTCCCAGACGAAACCCGAGCCCGCCCCCTCGCCCACCACCCCCGCCGGGCCGTCGCGCCGGGCGTAGACGTAGACCACCGACGGCGCCACCCGCTCGAACACGGCCCGCCCCAGCTGCTCGAACGCGGCCAGATCGCCACGCGCCGTCACCGGGCGCGGATCGTCGGCCACCACCACGGAGAGGCGGACGATCCGCTCGCCGACGAACGCGGTGGCCAGCATCAGTGCCCAGATGAGCAGTGCGGTGCCGAGTCGTCGGCCCATGGCGGGTCTCCCTGGTGTTGCGGCGCTCCCACCCATCCAACGGCCGAGCGGCGGAAGGGTTCACGGCGCGCCCCGCCGGGCCGCGCGGGCGCCTATGCCACCGCCAGGCCGTCGCGGAACACCACCGTATCGCCCGGCCCCATCACGGTCCAGCGTTCGTCCCGGGTGAGCGGCCGGGTGGCGACGACGGTGACCACGTCGTCCGGTGTGGTCTCGCGTTCGAAGTCGACGGTCATGTCCTCGTCCAGCAGGGTGGCCGGACCGAAGGGCGCCCTGCGGGTCAGCCAGGCCAGGTTGGTGGCGCAATGGCACCACAGGTGCCGGCCGTCGGCGAGCAGCATGTTGAAGACGCCGAGCCCGCCCAGCTCCGCCGCGAGCTCGCGCACCGCCGCGGTGACGGCGGCGGCGCGGCGCGGCGGCTCGGGCCAGCGGGCGCGCACCTGGTCGAGCAGCCAGCAGAAGGCGTGCTCGCTGTCGGTGGTGCCGACCGGACGGTAGAAGGCGAGCGGCCGCTGCTTGATCCCCTTGAGCTGGCCGTTGTGGGCGAAGGTCCAGACCCGCCCCCACAGCTCGCGGGTGAAGGGGTGGGTGTTCTCCAGGGTCACCCGGCCGCGGTTGGCGCGGCGGATGTGCGAGACCACCACCCGCGACTTGATCGGGTACTCGCGCACCAGCCGGGCGATCTCCGAGTCGCAGCTCGGGTGCGGGTCGTGGAAGGTGCGGCAGCCCTTGCCCTCGTAGAAGGCGATGCCCCAGCCGTCGCGGTGCGGGCCGGTGCGCCCGCCGCGGTTCATCAGCCCGGCGAAGCTGAAGCAGATGTCGGTGGGCACGTTGGCGCTCATGCCCAGCAGTTCGCACATGGTCCGCGTCCCTCCCCCAGCCGGCGCCGCCGCGCCAGGCAGCACCTACCGGAGATGGGCCGGCGAGTCCAGGCGCCCGGAGCGCGGCGCGGTGCGGTCAGCCCCCCGGGTCCCCGCCACCGTCGCCGCCTGGCGCGGTGCGGTCGGGCGGTGCCGGGCACGGCGGCAGGCCGGGGCGGGCGCAGCCCTCCAGCGGGCCGGCGGGGCGCCCGGCCAGCCCGATCCAGGCGTCGACGGCGGCGGCGTCGAAGCCGCAGCGCCGCTCCCCGCCCACCCGCATCAGCGGGCGGCGGATCAGCAGCGGGTCGGCCAGCATCAGGTCGAGGGCGGCGGCGGCGTCGAGCCGGTCGGGATCGACCCGGCCGGCCTTCACCGCCGGCGCCGCTCGGTTGAACCACTCCGATACCGGCCGCTGTCCGAAATAGGGGCGCAGGCGCTCGCGCGTCCACGGTGCGGCCAGCAGGTCGCGCACCTCCAGCCGGTGGCCGGCCTCCTCCAGCAGGCGGCGCTGGCGCGCGTTGCCGGTGCAGCCCGGCTTCTCGTAGAACACCACCTCAGCCATGGCCGCCTCCGCCGCGGACGTGCGGCGCGCGGGCCAGCAGGCCGTCCACCTGGGCACGGATCTCGGCCTGCACCCCGGGGTCGAGCTTGCGCAGCCAGCGCCCGGGGATGCTGGCCACCCCGTAGGTGGCGCCGGCCAGCATGCCGGCGAGCGCGCCCGTGGTATCGGCGTCGCCGCCCTGGTTCACCGTCCCGACCACGCAGGATTCGACGTCGTCGGACTGGAAGTAGTGGTGCAGCACCGTTTGCACGGTGTCGACGACGTAGGCGGTGGAGAGGTTGCGGTACGGCTCGAACCGGAAGGCGCGGTGCTCGGCCACCAGGGCGTTGGCGAGGTCGCGCACCGCCTTCACCCCGCCGCCCAGGAGCAGGGCCTGGACCATGGCGGCGAAGGACACCGTCGCCGCGTCGGCCAGGGGGTGGTTGTGGGTGATGTGGGCCTGCTCCAGGCTCCACGTGCGCATCGCCGCCGCATCGCCGAGGGTGGCCAGGGCCACCGGCAGGTTGCGCATGAGGGCGCCGTTGCCGCCGAGGTACTCGCCCGGCGCCTCCTCCAGCGTGCCGTGCATGATGAAGCGGCGGATGCCGCGCCGCGTGGTGTCCCCGACATCCACCGGCACGCCCTTCAGCCAGGCCGCGAACTCCCCGGCGGCACGGCGCACGTCCCAGTCCGGGCCGGCCAGGATGGCGCGGCCGAGGTGGAGCGACATCTCCGTGTCGTCGGTCACCTGTCCCGGCTGGAGGCGCAGCCACCCGCCGCCCTTGAGGTGTTTGTGGACACCGAACTGGTGCGCGATCTCGCCCCTTGTCAGGAACTCGACAGTGGCGCCCAGGGCGTCGCCGCAGGCAAAGCCGAGATAGGCGCCGAGCGCACGGGAATGGAGCAGCGGATCGATCATGCCCGCCACTGTGCAAGGATCGCGCCGCAATGCGGCGCGGCGTCAGAACAGCGACACCGTGACGCGGTAGTCGCCGCCGACCACCAGATACTCGCCCTCCCCCTGGAAGGGGTAGCGGGGCAGCAGCTCGCGGAAGAACAGGATCTTCACCGTCGGCACCCAGGCCTCCAGGATGTGGTCGCCGAACTGGCTGGCGATGTCCCGGTCGACCGAAAAGGAGGACAGGTTGTTGAGGCGCAGCACGGCGCTGCTCCGGTCCGGCCGCTCCAGGACGACATGCTCGGCGAAGTCGTTCACGCCACGGTAGAGGCGCATGGCCTGGGTGGCGGCGGGCATCGGCGCGCCGGGCCAGCCCCGCCGCATCCACCACTGGGCGTACTCGTACAGCAGGTCGAGCTGCAGGTGGATGTTGTTGTTGTGGAAACGGCTGGTGACCTTCTGCTCGGCGTAGCGCTGCCAGGCCGGCGAGGAAAACCGGCGGAGCGGCGCGCCGTGGTGGGTGGGAAGCAGGCCGAAGCGGCTTTCCACCCATCCCTTCAGCACCGCCCCTTCGGCCCCGTTGGAATCGAACATCCACCCCTTGAGCAGCCGCAGGTAGCTGGCGCGGTAGCGGCGCCGCCCGTCGCGCCCCTCCGCCCCGGAAAAATCGGGGTTCAGGCCGAAGGTCTCGGCGAGGTGGCGCTGGAACACCGCCGCCGCGACGGTTTCGTCGGGCGCCTCGTCCAGCATCTCGAACAGGGCGGCGTGGGCGCCGCGGGTGCCGTGAATGCGCAGGCTGCGCGGCTGCGCGTTGAAGGCGACGGAGGCGAGCACCTCGCTCGGCACGCCGACCCGGTTGGTGCGATGCCCGCGCAGGGCCAGCGGCGAGTCCGCCTCGGCGGGGCGTCCCCGGACATCCCGCACCACCCCGCCACCGGCCCCCCGCCCCGCCCCATCGGCCATGCCCATTCCCCCATTCGGAATAAGGAATAACGGCAAACGCCGGCCGGCGCCAGACCGTGCGCACGCCGCCTCCGGCGCCCGCCCGCGCGGCGGGCGTTGCGGCGGACGCGGCGGCGTGTTCATCATCGGGCATGACCACGCCATCCTCCCCACCGGCGACCGGCGGCGCCGGCGGCGGGCCGCCGCCGCCGGGCGGATCCCGCCCGCGGCCGGGCGGCCGGCGGGTGCGCGCCGTTCACGAGGTGCGCGACGCCATCCGCGCCGCCGCCCTGCTGCGCCCCCCGCTGGACGCGGCGCAGGGCCGGGCGCTGCTCGCCGTGCTCGCGCCCTACCGCCGGCGCATCGTCGAACGCGGGCGGCCCGCGGTGCAGCCGGTGCTGGACGGGCTGCCCCAGGACCGCGTCGCCGAGGTCGTGGTGCGCCACGCCGCCCCGGTGCTGCTGGACGTCCTGCTGCCGGCCTGCCGCCGCCACCTGCTGGACCGCCTGGTCGGCCGCGGCGCCGAGGAGGACGCCGAGGAGTGGGTGGCCGCGACCACCGACGGGCTGCCGGTGACCATGGAGGTCGTCACCGCCATGCGCGCCCTGTCCGACGCCCTGCGCGGCGCCGGCCGCCTGCATCTGGAGGACGTGGTGGATGCGGTCGCCCTGGAATGCCGGGGGCTGGTCGCCCCGCTGGCCCGCATGACCCTGGACCCCGACGAGGCGGCCGCCCAGCCCGGGCTGGTCGGCGCGCTGTCGCGCACCCTGATGCGCCTGGAGGCGCTGCGGATGGTCATCGAGTCGGCGGGGCTGCGCCACAGCGCCACCGAGGAGGCGGCGTTCCAGTCGCGGCGCAGCGCCCGCCTGGCGCTCCGCCACGCCGCCACCGTGCTGCGCGGCCTGCTGGCCACCGACGAGGCGGAGATCCTGCGCATCGGCCTGCCGGAGATCGCCGGCGTCGACAGCGTGATCGTGGTGTCCCTGCGCATCCTCGACGCCCTGGCCGGGGAGGAGGAGGAGCGCACCCATTTCGTGCCGCTGATGGACGAGACCGCCCTGGAGGAGTTCGTCGAGGCGGGCACCCGCCTGGCCCACGCCATCCTGGAGCTGCTGCGGCGCATGCTGACCGAGCCGGATTTCGACGACGCCGTGTTCGCCACCATGGCCGGCAAGATGCGCTGGCTGCACCAGTTCTGCGCCCGTCTCGGCCACGAGGCCCGGCCGCCGGCGCTCGACGAGCTGGAGGCCCTGATCGTCCTGCAGAGCACCATGCTGGCGCGCCGGCTGTCCGACGCGGTGGTCGAGGCGCTGCCGGTGCGCCCCGGCACCCACGCCGCCGTGCGCTCGCTGGTGGTCCGGGGCGACGCCCTGGCCGAGCTGGTGGCCGGGATGAACCGCCGCCATGTCCACGCCGCCCTGGCCGAACGGCTGGAGGCGGCGCGCCAGGCGCTGGGCGAGGATCAGGCGTAGACGAACCAGCCGTCCTGCACGGCGTGCCGCGCGACCCCCTCCAGGGTGACGCGATCGCCGCCGCCCAGGTCGACCACCGCGTCGGTGGCCGAGCCGTCGACCACCCGATGGGTCTGACCGGCGGCGAGCTGGATGCGGTCCCCGTCGGCCGCGCGGAAATCGGTGATGACGTCGTGGCCGCTGCCGGGGGTGTACGTGAACCAGTCCGCGCCCTCCCCGCCGCTCAGCGTGTCGTCGCCCGGGCTGCCCCACAAGATGTCGTCGCCGGAGTCGCCGTGGATCCGGTCGGCGCCGGCCCCGCCGTGCATGCTGTCGTCGCCGGCCCCGCCATGAAGGGTGTCGCGCCCGCCCTCGCCCTTCAGGGTGTCGTCGCCGGCCAGTCCCCACAGCCCGTCGTCGCCGCCATAGCCGCGCACGCTGTCGTCGCCGCTGCCGGCGCTCAGCGTGTCCGCCCCGCCGCCGCCCGCCACGAAGCGGCCAGGCTCTGGCTGCGGCTCCGGTTGCGGCGGGGCGGCGACACTGGCGGCGTCGATCACCGTCAGCGTGCGCCCGTACAGGGCTTCCGCGAAGTGGTCGACCGACCAGAAATAGCCCTCCGTCACCGTGGGCGTCAGGTCCGACATCAGCGTGCCCGTGGTGGTGACGCCGTGGTAGGTGGCGCCGCCGGCGTACTCGTCGAACATGCCGACCATGTGACCGAACTCGTGTGCCGCCAACGCGTCCTGGTAGGACGCCCCCCAGGCGGTGTCGGTGTACCAGTTGTGCAGATCGTCGCGGCCCAGGCGGTCGTGGACGGTGACGGTGTGGTGGGCGCCGGCCTCGACGAACTGGACGTCGACGGCGATGGGGAAGACGTCCACACCGTCGGTGAGGCCCATCTTGCCGCTCCAGATGTCCTCGATGCCCGTCTCCCAGGTGTCCGCGAGCCCGCCGGGATCGTCGCCGTCCAGGTCGATCCGGGTGGTCACCAGGAAGGCCGCCCCGTCGAATCCCAGGTCGTAGCTCACACCCCAGACGAAGCCGCCGTCGGCGCGGGTCTCGAGGTAGTCGGCGGTGGTGGAGAGACCGGTTGCGAGGGCCATGGGACGCGCTCCGCTGCTGTTGATGCCCGCGGAGTGTGCCTTAACGCATCGTTAACCCTCTGTGACCTGAGGCGGTGTCTGACCAAAATCCGGCCCGGCCGTACGTTCGGTGAGGGCGCGTCGCCGACCGGCTAGCCTCCCTCTCCCAAAAAGGCGAGCAGCGCCGCCGCGGTGGCGTCCGGACTCTCCTCCGCCAGGAAATGCCCGCCGGGCAGCGCGCCCCCCTCGGCGCTCGGCGCGTACGCCCGCCACAGGGCCAGTGGGTCGGCATAGCCCCGCCCGACGACGCTGTCGGCCCCCCACAGCGCCAGGGTCGGGCAGGCGACGCGCCGCCCCGCCGCACGGTCGGCGCGGTCGTGCTCCAGGTCGATGGTGGCGGCGGCGCGGTAGTCCTCGCACATCGCGTGCACGGTGGCGGGATCGCCGAAGGCCTGGCGGTAGGCGGCGACGGCCTCGGGCGCGAACGCCCCGGCGCCGCCACCCCAGGAGCCCAGGGTGCGGTCCAGGTAGGCATCCGGATCACCGCCGATCAGGCGCTCGGGCAGGCCGCCGGGCTGGATCAGGAAGAACCAGTGGTAGTAGGCGGTCGCCATCGCCTGGTCGATCCGCTCGAAGACCTCCAGCGTCGGCACGATGTCGAGCAGGGCGAGGCGGACGACGCGGTCGGGATGGTCGAGCGCCATCCGGTGCGCGACCCGGGCACCGCGGTCGTGGCCGACCACCGCGAACCGCGCGAACCCCAGCGCCGCCATCACCGCCACCTGGTCCAGGGCCATGGCGCGCTTGGCGTAGGCGGCGTGGGTGGCGTCCCCGGGCGGCTTGTCCGACGCCCCATAGCCGCGCAGGTCGGCCGCCACCACGGTGAAGCGGCGGGCCAGCGCCGGCGCCACCCGGTGCCACATGACATGGCTCTGGGGAAAGCCGTGCAGCAGCAGCAGCGGCGGCCCGGCGCCGCCCACCACGGCATGGATCGCCGGCCCGCCGGTGGCGATGCGGCGCGCCGCGAATCCCGGCATCAGGTCCTGCGTCATGGTCGGCCTCCCGCGACGGGCCGGCGTCAGCCCTTCAGGCGCTTGATGGTGTTGGTCGTGCTCTGGCCGGCCACCAGGTCGGCCAGCAGCACCCGGCCGCCGTAGCTCTGCACGAACCCGGCGCCGACCACCTGGTCGACCCGGTAGTCCGCCCCCTTCACCAGGACGTCGGGACGCAGGGTGCGGATGAGCTGTTCGGGGGTGTCCTCGTCGAAGATCACCACCAGATCGACCGAGCTCAGCGACGCCAGCACCGTGGCGCGCGCGGATTCGGCCTGCACCGGCCGGGTCTCCCCCTTCAGGCGGCGCACCGAATCGTCGCTGTTCAGGCCGACCACCAGCAGGTCGCAGCCGGCCTTGGCCTGGGCCAGCAGCGACACGTGGCCGGGGTGCAGCAGGTCGAAGCAGCCGTTGGTGAAGCCCACCCGCTTGCCGCGCATCTTCCAGCGGGCAAGGCGTTCGACCGCCTCCTCGCGGGTCACCACCTTGCACTCGCCGTGGCGCCATTCCTGCGCGTGCAGGGCGCCCAGCAGCTCCGGCGCCCGCACGACGGCGGTGCCGACCTTGCCGACGACGATGCCGGCGGCCAGGTTGGCGACGCGGGCGGCGTCCTCCAGCGCCACCCCGGCGGCCAGCGCCGCGGTCAGGGTGGCCACCACCGTGTCGCCGGCGCCGGACACGTCGTAGACCTCGCGCGCCTCGGCGGCGAGATGGGCGACGGCGCCGTCGCGGGTGACCACGGTCATGCCCCGCTCCGAGCGGGTGGCGACGACGGCGTCGACGCCGCAGGTCGCGATCAGGTGGGCGCAGGCGGCCGCCACCTCGCCGTCGCTGTCGGACGGCATGCCCGTCGCCTGGGTCAGTTCCTTGCGGTTGGGGGTGAGCACGGAGGCGCCGCGGTAGCGCCGGTAGTCGGCGCCCTTGGGGTCGACCACCACCGGCAGCCCGGCGCGGCGCGCCGCGGCGATAGCCTCGGCCACCAGGGCGTCCGACAGCACGCCCTTGCCGTAGTCGGAGAGCACCACCGCGCCGACATCGGCCAGCCCCTCGCGCACCGCGCCGTGCAGGCTGTCGCACCACAACGGGTTCACCGCCACCACGGCCTCGGCGTCGGCGCGCAGCAGCTGCTGGCGCCCGGCGATGAAGCGGGTCTTGACGGTGGTCTGGCGCCCCGGCTCGGCCACGATCCCGGCGTTGTCCCCGGTCTCCATGGCCACCAGGTGCCGCACCTCGCTGCCCGCCGCGTCGTCGCCGACCACCGAGACGAACCGGCACAGCGCGCCCAGCGCGGTGAGGTTGGCGGCGACGTTGCCGGCGCCGCCCAGCATCGCGCTTTCCCGCTCGATGCGCAGCACCGGGATCGGCGCTTCCGGCGACACCCGGTCGACGGCGCCATAGATGAAACGGTCGAGCATGACGTCGCCGACGCACAGCACGCGCGCCGACGACAACGCCTCGATGTGGCGGGCAAGGTCGCTCATGCCGCTTCTTATCAACAGTCCCGACTCGGCACAACGGCCGTTCTCGGGCCGCAGCAATGCAGCCCCGGCGGGCCTCGGAGCGCGCCCGCCCGCCGCCCGCCCGCCGCCCCCTTCACGGCAAGGTGACTGGCGGGTGAGCGGGGGCGCGGACTACCTGTTGGGGGATTGCAAACGCCCCCCGCCGAGGAGCCCGCCATGGCCATGGCCGACCGCGCCCCCGCCGACCCGCCGCCGGCGCCGTGGAAGCGCCTGGCGCCGGTGGCCGTGCTGGCCGCCGGTTTCGCCGCGTTCTTCGCGCTGGGCCTCAACGAGGTGGTCAGCCTCGACGCGCTGGCCCGCTCGCGCGGCGCGCTGACCGCCTTCGTCGCCGCCAACGGGGCGCTGGCCGTCGTCGCGTACGTGGCGGCGTACGCGCTGGCGGTGGCGTTCTCCGTGCCCGGGGCCACGGTGCTGACCCTGGCGGGCGGGTTCCTGTTCGGCACGGCGCTGGCCGCGGCGGCCGCGGTCGCCGGGGCGACGCTCGGCGCCGTCGCCGTGTTCCTGGCCGCCCGCACGGCGCTGGGCGGCCTGCTGCGCCGCCGCGCGGCGCCGTGGATCGGCCGGCTGGAGGCGGGCTTCCGCGACCACGCGTTCAGCTACACCCTGTTCCTGCGCCTGGTGCCGCTGTTCCCCTTCTGGCTGGTCAATCTGGTGCCGGCCTTCCTGGGCGTGCCGCTGGGCACCTACGCCCTGGCCACCCTGGTCGGCATCATCCCCGGGGCGGTGGTGTACGCGTCCGTCGGCAACGGGCTGGGCGCCGTTCTCGACGCCGGCGGCACCCCGGACCTCGGCATGATCTTCGCGCCGGAGGTGCTGCTGCCGCTGCTCGGGCTGGCGGCGCTGGCGCTGGTGCCGGTGGCCGCGCGCCGCCTGCGGAGGGTGCCGTGACGGACCTCCACTGCGACCTCTGCATCATCGGCGCCGGGCCCGGCGGCCTGTCGGTGGCGGCCACCGCGGCGCGCCTGGGGGTCGACACCGTGCTGATCGAGCGCGGCGCCATGGGCGGCGACTGCCTCAACACCGGCTGCGTGCCGTCGAAGGCGCTGTTGGCCGCCGCCAAGGCGGCCCACACCGTGCGCACCGCCGGCCGCTTCGGCGTCGTCGCGCCGCCACCGACGGTGGACGCCGCCGCGGTCCACGGCCATGTCCGCGGCGCCATCGACGCCATCGCCCCCCACGACAGCCGGGACCGGTTCGAGGGGCTGGGGGTGCGGGTGATCGCCGGCCACGCCCGCTTCACCGGCCAGGACGCGGTGGAGGCGGACGGGGTGCGGGTGCGCGCCCGGCGCTTCGTGCTGGCCACCGGGTCGCACCCCCTGGCGCCGCCGATCCCCGGTCTGGACGGCGTCCCCTTCCTGACCAACGAGACCCTGTTCGCGGCCCCCCTGGCGCCCACCCACCTGATCGTGCTGGGCGGCGGCCCGGTCGGCGCCGAGATGGCCCAGGCCCACCGCCGCCTGGGCGCCCGGGTCACCCTGGTGGAGAGGGAGAGCCTGCTGCCCCGCGACGACCCGGAGCTGGTGGCGGTGGTGCGCCGCAGCCTGGCGGCGGACGGCGTGACCCTGGTGGAGGGCCACGGCGTGGCGCGGGTCGAGTCCGGCGCCGGCGGCGGCGTGGTCTGCGTCCTCGACGACGGGCGGCGGCTGGAAGGCTCCCATCTGCTGGTCGCCGCGGGGCGCCGCGCCGCCGTCGACGGCCTGGGGCTGGAGGCGGCGGGGATCGCCATCGGGCCGCGCGGCGTGGTGGTCGACCGCCGCCTGCGCACCGCCAACCGCCGGGTCTACGCGATCGGCGACGTCACCGGCGGCCCCGCCTTCACCCATGTGGCCGGCCACCAGGCGGGCATCGTCGTGCGCAACGCCCTGTTCCGCTGGCCGGCCCTGGCCGACACGCCGGCGCTGCCCTGGGTCACCTACACCGACCCCGAGCTGGCCCAGGTCGGCCTGACCGAAGCGGCGGCGCGGGCCGCCCACGGCGACGCCGTGACCGCGCTGCGCTGGCCCTTCGCCGACAACGACCGGGCCCGCGCCGAGGGCACCCCGGAGGGGCTGGTCAAGCTGGTGGTGGGGCGCCGCGGCCGGCTGCTGGGCGTCTCCATCGCCGGCGCCCACGCCGGCGAGCAGGCCGCCCTGTGGTGCCTCGCCGTGGGCAAGGGAATGCGGGTGCACGACGTGGCCCAGCTCCTGCTGCCCTACCCGACCCTGGCCGAGGCCGGCAAACGGGCCGCCGGCGGCTGGTTCGAGGCGGCCCTGTTCGGTGAGCGCACGCGGCGCCTGGTGCGCTTCCTCCGGCGCTTCGGGTAGCCTAGACTGCGCCCGACAGCCCCCAACCCCGGAGCGGCGCCCACCATGACCCTGCCGCCGCTGACCCGCAGCCTTTCGGCCAAGCTCCTGGTGCTGACGGTGCTGTTCGTCATGCTGGCCGAGGTGCTGATCTACACCCCCTCGATCGCCCGCTTCCGCCTCACCTACCTGCAGGAGCGCCTGGCCGCCGCGCATCTCGCCGCGCTGGCGGTGGAGGCGGCGCCGGACCGCATGGTGACGGCGCCGCTGGAGGCCAAGCTGCTGGCCCATGTCGGGGCCCATGCCATCGACCTGGTGCAGCCGGACAGCCGGGTCTACATGCTGTCCACCACCATGCCGCCGATGGTGGACGCGGTGGTCGACCTGCGCGAGGCCACCACCGTGTCGCTGGTCGCCGACGCCTTCGCCGCGATGGCCCGGCCGGGCAACCGCGTGATCAAGGTGATCGACCGCTCGCCCAAGGACCCGGCGCTGACGGTCGAGGTCACCCTGGACGAGCGGCCGCTGATCATGGCCATGCACGAGTTCTCCGGGCGCATCCTCGCCCTCTCCGTGGTCATTTCGCTGATCACGGCGGGGCTGGTCTACCTGTCGCTCACCGGGCTTCTGGTGCGGCCGATGCGCCGGCTGACCGCCAGCATGGTGGGCTTTCGCCGCGATCCGGAGCGCGCCGTCCCGGCCTTCGCCTCCGACGGGCGCACCGACGAGATCGGCGTCGCCCAGCGCGAGCTGGTGGAGATGCAGGTGGCCCTGCGCGGCGCCCTGCACCAGCGCGAGCGGCTGGCCGCGCTGGGCACCGCGGTGACCAAGATCAACCACGACCTGCGCGGCATCCTCGCCACCGCCTCGCTGCTGTCGGAGCATCTGGCGGAAAGCTCCGATCCCGAGGTGCGCCGGGTGACGCCGCGCCTCGTCGCGGCGCTCGACCGTGCCGTCGCCCTGTGCGGGCAGACCCTGTCCTACACCCGCGACGGCGTGCTGGCGGTGCACCCCGCCCCCGTCGACCTGCACGCCCTGGTCGACGAGGTGGGCCAGGAGGTGCTGGACACGCTGCGCGCCGACGGCGCGCCGGCGGACGGCAGCACGCCGGGGGCGCGCTGGATCAACCGGGTGCCGACCGGGTTGCGGGCGCTGGCCGACCGGGACCAGCTGGCCCGGGCCCTGGTCAACCTGGGGCGCAACGCGGTGCAGGCCGGGGCCGGGGCGGTCACCGTGGTCGCCGAGACCGGGGGTCCCCGAGTCGCGATCCTGATGACCGACACCGGGCCCGGCCTGCCGCCGCGGGCGCGGGAGAACCTGTTCCAGCCGTTCTCCGGCTCGGCCCGCGCCGGCGGAACCGGCCTCGGTCTGTCGATCGCCCGGGAGATCGCACGGGCCCACGGCGGCGATTTGTCGCTGGTCGAAAGCACCGCCGCTGGCACCACATTTGCCCTTGACCTTCCGGCCGGAGCCGCGAACGCCGCGCATTGATTCCCGCCGGGGCTTCCCCCACACTCGGCGCCGCCCGGGCCCCCGGACGGGGCGGCCCGACGGAGTCACAGGAAAGGAACGGGACGTGCAAGGTGTCGGTTCGTGGATCACCGCGGGGGTGGTCGTGCTGCTCGCGCTCTTCGGCTTGTTTGCGGCCGCCAACGCGGCGGACGAGGCCTTCTACTACGGCGGCTGGCTGGTGACGTTGCTGTGCGTCGGCTACCTGTTCCTGGCGATCCACCGCCACTACAACGCGGTCGACGCCGCGAACGCCCGCAAGCGCCAGGCCGCGGCGGACACGAGCGGCACACCCACCCACTAATGCGGCCGGACGGGGGCGCGGCGGTGACCTGGGATCCCGATCAGTACGGCCGGTTCGAGGCGCTGCGCCGCCGGCCGGCGCACGACCTGGTGAACGCCCTGCCGCCGCTGCGGCCCCGCCGCGTCGTCGACCTCGGCTGCGGCGCCGGGCAGCTGGCGCGGGCGCTGGCGGAGCGCTGGCCGGACGCGGCGGTGACCGGCGTCGACGGGTCGCCGGAGATGCTGGCGCGCGCCGCCGCGACCCGCTCGCCGGTGGCCTGGGTCGAGGCCGACCTGCGCGACTGGCGGCCGGACGCGCCGGTCGACCTTCTGATCTCCAACGCCGCGCTGCACTGGCTGGACGACCACGCCCGCCTGTTCCCCCGGCTGATGGCCGGGGTGGCGCCGGGCGGCGCACTGGCGGTGCAGATGCCGCGCAACTTCGACGCGCCGTCCCACACCCTGCTCCACGACACGGCGTGCCACGGCCCCTGGGCCGACCGGCTGGCGCCCGTGCTGCGCCCCGCCCCGGTGCACCCGCCGGCCGTCTACTTCGACCTGCTGGGCCGGCTCGCCCGGCGCGTCGACGTGTGGGAGACCGAGTACCTGCAGCCCCTGGAGGGCGAGCGGCCGGTGCTGGAATGGACCCGGGGCACCGCGCTGCTGCCCGTGATGGACGCCCTGGCCGACGAGGCCGAGCGGGCCGCCTTCCTCGCGGCCTATCAGGCGCGGCTGGCGCAGGCCTACCCGCGGCGCGGCGACGGCATCACCCTGTTCCCGTTCCGCCGCCTGTTCATCGTCGCCCAACCCTGACCGCCCCCGGGGGCGCGATCACAACGGCCGGCGCGCCCGCAGCGCCGCCGTCAGCGTGCCGTCGTCGAGGTAGTCCAGTTCGCCGCCCACCGGCACGCCGTGGGCGAGGCGCGACACCGCCACGTCGGCGCCGGCCAGGCGGTCGATGACGACATGGGCGGTGGTCTGGCCGTCGACGGTGGCGTTCAGGGCCAGGATCACCTCGCGCACCTCGGGCCGGGAGGCGCGCTCGGCCAGGCCGGCGATGGCCAGGTCGTCCGGCCCGACGCCCTGCAGCGCCGACAGGGTGCCGCCCAGCACGTGGTAGACGCCGGAGAAGGCGCGCGAGCGTTCGAGCGCCCAGAGGTCGCCCGGGTCCTCGACGACGCAGATGATCGAGCGGTCGCGCTGCGGATCGGCGCACACGGTGCAGGGGTCGCGGGTGTCCAGGTTGCCGCAGACGCTGCAGGTGCACACCGCCTCGGCCGCCACCGCCATCGCCTCGGACAGCGGGATCAGCAGCCCGTCGCGGCGTTTCAGGAGCAGCAGCGCCGCGCGCCGCGCCGACCGCGGCCCCAGCCCCGGCAGCCGTGCCAGGAGCTGGATCAGCCGCTCGATTTCGGGTCCGACCATGGGTGGGATGTTCTCGGAGGGACGGTGCCCCCTCGCCCGCGCCGGACGAGGGGGCCGGCGGTCAGAACGGCAGCTTCATGCCGGGCGGCAGCTTCAACCCGCCCATCAGCTTGTTGGTCTCCTCCGCCGCCATGGCCTCGGCCTTGGTCTTGGCGTCGTTGAAGGCCGCAACGATCAGGTCTTCCAGCATCTCCGTGTCCTCCGGATCGACGATGGTCTTGTCGAGCTTGACCTTCTTCATGTCGCCCTTGCCGTTGACGGTGACGCTGACCATGCCGGCCCCGGCCTGCCCGGACACCTCGATGTCGGCCAGCTTCTGCTGCATTTCCTGCATCTTGGCCTGCATCTGCTGGGCCTGCTTCATCATCTGGCCGATGTTCTTCATGGCTTAGTACTCTCCTTCGTCATCGAGCGGGTAGAAGACCGCCTCGTCGTCCTGGGTGAGATCGTCATCGCCGCCGGCTTCCGCAACCGCGGGCACGACGGCCTCCGCCGCGGCCTCCGCCGCGACCGTCGCGGCGAGGTCGCGGATGTCGGCGATGCGGGCGCCGGGAAAGGCGTCGAGCACGGCGCGGACCAGCGGGTTGGCCTCGGCCTCGGCCTGGGCGCGCTGGCGGGATTCCTGATCCTGGTCGGCCAGCGTCGGCTGGCCGGCGGCGTCGCTGACCACCACGACCCAGCGCGCCCCCGTCCATTCGCTGAGCAGCTGCCCGACCCGGTTGGCGAGGTTCGCCGGGGCCGCCGGGCGCGGGCGCAGAACCAGTCGCCCCGGCTCCATCCGCACCACATGGACGGCGCCGTAGAGGTGGCCGTAGAGCGTGCCCTCGCGGTGATCGGCGAAGAGCTGGACCAGGGCGCGGAAGTCGCGCGGCATCGCCGCGCGCCCGTCGTTGGGAACCGGCTCGGGGGCGCGCGCCGCGGGCTCCGGCGCGCGCGACACGGCGTGGGCCGCCGCCCCGGCCACCCCCCCGGATGCGGAGCCGGATGCGGGGCCGGCGACAGCCGCCATCGTGCGGGCACCACCGCCCAGCGCGACGGGGCCACCGCCGCCCGCCGGCCCGCTCTGCGGTGCCCCGGACGGGCCAGCCGGCCCACCTCTGGACCCGCCACCGCCGCCGGGCCCACCACCGGGGCCGCCGGACGCGGCCGCGTTCTGCATCTGCCGCACCAGTTCGCCCGGGGTCGGCAGATCGGCGGCGTAGGCGAGGCGGACGATCACCATCTCCAGCGCCTGCTGCGGCACCGGGGCCATCTGCACCTCGCCCAATCCCTTGAGCAGGAGCTGCCAGGCGCGGGTCAGCGCCGGCATGCCGAGCCGCCCGGCCAGCGCGCCGCCACGGGTGCGCTCGGCCTCGGGCAAGGACGGATCGGCGGCGGTGGCCGGGACCACCTTCAGCCGGGTCAGGCTGTGGACGAGGTCGAGCAGGTCCTGCAGGATCACCACGGGGTCCGCGCCGACCCGGTGCAGGTCGGCCAGGATGTCCAGCGCGTCGGCCGGCCGGCCGGTCAGGGCGGTCTCGAACAGGTCGATGATCCGCTCGCGGTCGGCCAGGCCCAGCATGTCGCGGACCTGCACCATGGTGACGGCGCCGCTGCCCAGGGCGATCGCCTGGTCCAGCAGCGACAGCCCGTCGCGCACCGACCCGTCGGCGGCCCGCGCGATCAGGGCCGCGGCGTCGGGCTCGATGGTGGCGCCCTCGGCGGCGGTGACGCGGGTGAAATGGTCCTTCAGCACCTGCCCGTCGACGCGGCGCAGGTCGAAGCGCTGGCACCGCGACAGCACCGTCACCGGGACCTTGCGGATCTCGGTGGTGGCGAAGACGAACTTCACGTGGCTCGGCGGCTCCTCCAGCGTCTTCAGGAGCGCGTTGAACGCGCTCTTGGAGAGCATGTGGACCTCGTCGACGATGTAGAGCTTGTAGCGCGCGGCCACCGGGGCGTAGCGCACGCCGTCGATGATCTCGCGCATGTCGTCGACGCCGGTGTGGGAGGCCGCGTCCATTTCGATGACGTCGACGTGGCGGTCCTCGGCGATGGCGCGGCAGCTGTCGCACACGCCGCACGGCTCCACCGTCGGCCCGCCGGTGCCGTCGGGGCCGGTGCAGTTCAGGGCGCGGGCGATGATGCGCGCCGTGGTCGTCTTGCCGACCCCGCGCACGCCGGTCAGCATGAAGGCCTGGGCGATGCGCCCGGACGCCACCGCGTTGGTCAGGGTGCGCACCAGCGCGTCCTGGCCGATCAGCTCCTTGAACGAGGTCGGACGGTACTTGCGGGCCAGCACCCGGTAGTCCATGCCCGCGCCGCGCCGGCGACCGGCGGCGGTGTCCTGCGGGCTGGCCTCGGGCGGCGGGGCGACGCTGTCGGCGACGGTCTGGTCGGTCACGCGGGCATATCCGGAACTGCGGCGGGTCGACGGCGCGCAGCATAGCGGCACCGGTCGGCGCTGTCGCGTGTTCCGTCGGGCGGAAGGGACTGGCGGGGAGAGGATGGGGTGGGTGGCTGGACGAACGACCCGAGCCTGAACTCGTTGCGGCTGCTTCCTTCCGGACCTGACCGGGTTGGCGAGGGACCCGTCCGTCGCCAACCACCCGACCCCAATATCGACACCCCGGCCGGGCATTGCAAGGCGAAACGTCCGTCCGGCGTCGCCCCGGGCCTAGCGGATGGTGTCGTTGTGCAGCACCATCTCGACGGCGAGCTGGGCGGCGGCGAGGTCTTCCAGCGCCGTGCCGACCGACTTGAAGAGGGTGATCTGATCGTAGAAGCGCCGTCCCGCCCGTTCGCCGCGGGTCAGGTCGAACAGGTCGCCGGCGATGTCGTCGGGGCGCAGCACCCCGGATTTGAGGGGCTGGGCGATGTCGCCGGCCTCCGTGCAGGCGCCCTCGCGGGTGTCGACGAAGATGCGGGCCCGGCGGATGCAGTCGTCGTCGGCCTCCCGCATCTCCGGGGTGAAGCCGCCGACCAGGTCCAGGTGCTGGCCCGGCTGCAGCCAGTCGCCCTTGATCAGCGGCTCCCGGGCCAGGGTGGCGCAGGACACCACATGGGCGCCCCGCACCGCCCCCTCCAGGTCGTCGGTCGCCTCGACCCGGAACTTGGGCCGATGGAAGCGGGCGACCACGCGCCGGGCCTTGTCGGGGTCGCGGCCCCACACCAGCACGTGGCGCAGCGGCAGGACCTTGGCGTGGGCCTCGATCAGCTCCGGGGCCAGGGCGCCGGTGCCGACCACCAGCAGGCGGTCGGAATCCGGCCGCGCGAGGTAGGACGCGGCCAGCGCCGAGGCGGCGGCGGTGCGCCGCTTGGTCAGGGCGGCGCCGTCGATCAGCGCCTGCGGCACGCCGGTCTTGCCGTCCATCAGAAGGTAGACGCCCTGCACCGCGGGCAGGTCCTGGGCGGCGTTGTCGGGAAACACGGTGACCACCTTGATGCCGATGTTGCGGCCGGTCTGCCAGGCCGGCATCAGCAGCAGGGTCGCGTCGCGCTCGCCGTAGGTCGGCACCGTGTGGTGATGGCGCAGCGGCACCTCGACACCGGCGCGGAAGGTCTGCCGGAGCCGTTCGATGAGCATGCGGATGTCGAGCACGGTGCGCAGTTCGGCGCCGGTCACGGTGCGCATGGGACCCCTCCCTGGTCGGCGCCGGCCCGTCGCGGACCGGCCGCCGGTCGGTGGGGCGCCGGGACGGCCAGCCGGCCGGGCGCCCTCACAGCGGCGTCACATCAGTGGACGGTGGGCTGCGCCGCGGTGGCCGGCGCCGGCAGGGCGGCGGCGCCCGGCGCCGTGGCGGTGGCCGTGGCGGTGGCCGTGCGCGGCTGGCCCGACACGGGCTGCGTCAGTTCGGCGACCCGCTTCTCCGCCGCGGCCAGACGGGCCTGGGCCTCCCGCAGGTCACGCTCGAGATAGTGCGCCCGATCGGTCTGGACGCGCGCCTTGCGGCGATTGCGCCCCTGTCCCGCCCAGGCGATGGCGCCGCCGGCCAGGAAGCCGACCACCAGAGCCACCAGGGTCGCCAGGTACAGCGGCGCCTCCAGCGAGAAGGGGGTCGGCCACAGGGTGAAGACGACCGTCTCCCGGTTGGAGACGGCGAACAGCACGGCGATGATGGCGATCGGAACGGTGACGATCCAGGTGAGATGGCGCACGGGGGTGTCCTTGCCAGTTCGTCCGGGCCGGCCGCGGCCGCGCGGTCGGCCGGTGTGCGGTCGGTCGGTGCGGTCAGTCGGTGCGGTCAGTCGGTGTTGAGTCGCTCGCGCAGCTGCTTGCCGGTCTTGAAGAAGGGCACGTATTTCTCGCCCACATCGACGGACTCGCCGGTGCGCGGGTTGCGCCCGGTGCGGGCGTCGCGCCGCTTTACGGAAAACGCGCCGAAGCCGCGAAGTTCCACCCGGTCGCCACGGGACAGCGCATCGCCGATCTCGTCGAAGATGGTGCCCACGATCTTTTCGATGTCACGCTGGTAGAGGTGCGGATTGCGTTCCGCGAGCCTCTGGATCAACTCGGACTTGGTCATGGCGGCCGGGATCCCCCCTCGAGTCGGCACGGGTTGCATCCGTGCGCTTGGCGGAATCGTGCCAAAAAGCGGCGGCCGCCGTCAAGTCGGCCATGCGTTAACCCGTTCAGCAGAAACCGCTTTCCCGCCACGCCCCGGAGCGGGCGGGCGGGATGGCGGCCCGTGGCGTCACTGGGGCAGCGGCGGCGGGTTGTCGTTCAGGGAACGCAGGTAGGCGATGACGTTCGCCCGGTCCTGGTCCTTCTTGATGCCGGCGAAGGTCATCTTGGTGCCCGGCGCGAACGCCTTCGGGCTGTAGAGGAAGTGGTTCAG
The DNA here is from genome assembly GCF_059703765.1 of Azospirillum sp. NS33. NCBI lineage: Bacteria > Pseudomonadati > Pseudomonadota > Alphaproteobacteria > Rhodospirillales > Azospirillaceae > Azospirillum > Azospirillum sp. NS33. The sequence goes on from NZ_BAAKJB010000012.1 coordinate 50,415, forward strand.
CGCCTCGTAGTCCCACGTGCCGCCATGGCCGGCCAGCGCGTCGGAGTAGCTGAAGCCGGCGGCGTGGTGGCCGATCTCGGTGCCGACGACGCCGTAGAGGTTCGGGCCGACCTTGTTGGCGCCGCCGCTCTCGAAGCTGTGGCAGGCGGCGCAGGCCTTGACGCCCTTCTCGCCGGCGGCCGGATCGGCGGCGGCGAGCAGCGGCGCGATCGGCGCCGGGCCGGCGGGCTCCTCGGCGGCGGCCGGTGCGTCACCGCCATCGATGGGTGCCACGGCGAAGGCCGGCTCCTCCAGTTCGTGCGGGTGCACGAGGACTCGCGACACGAAGCCGGTCAGCATGGCGATGAGCCCGGCCAGCAGCACCGCGCCGAAAATCTTGTTGAACTCCATCCCCGTCATCTCAGCCTCTATCCCTTCAGATTTTTTGTCACGGTCCCTCGACGGTGCGGCACATTAGCCCGCCGCGCCGGGCTTGTCATCCGCCGACGGAACCGCTTCCACCACGCGGATGAGGGTGCCGCCGCGAGGGTTGACGTACGGCGGCGTTCCGTGGTTCACCCCGGCCCGCACTCCCGGCCACGATGGACGCGTTCCGCCATGAGCACCGAGTTCCCGCCGGCCTCCGCCCCGACCCATCCGCCCGCCCCCGCGGCCCCGCCCGCCAACCCCATCGTGGTGATCCCCGCGCGCATGGCATCGACCCGCCTGCCCGGCAAGCCGCTGGCGGACATCTGCGGCGAGCCGATGATCGTCCATGTCTGGCGGCGCGCCATGGAGGCCGAGATCGGGCCGGTGATCGTGGCGGCCGGCGAGCCGGAGATCGCCCGTGCGATCGAGGCGGCGGGCGGCCGCGCCGTGCTGACCCGGACCGACCATCCCTCCGGCTCCGACCGCATCTTCGAGGCGGTGTCGCTGATCGACCCCGACGGCCGGTACGACGCGGTGGTCAACGTCCAGGGCGATCTGCCGACGATCGAGCCGGCGGTGGTCCGCGCCGCCTTCGCCGCGCTGTCCGACCCCGGGGTCGACATCGCCACCCTGGCGGTGGCCATCACCCGCCAGGAGGAGCGCACCGACCCCAACGTGGTGAAGGCGGTGATCGAGCTGCCGGACTTCTCCAGCCGCGGCCGCGCCGTCTACTTCACCCGCGCCACCGCGCCGTGGGGGGACGGGCCGCTGTACCACCACATCGGCCTCTACGCCTACCGCCGCAGCGCGCTCGACCGCTTCGTGGCGCTGCCGCCGTCGGCGCTGGAGCAGCGCGAGAAGCTGGAGCAGCTGCGGGCGCTGGCCTTCGGCATGCGCATCGACGTGGCGGTCGTTGACGCCCTTCCGCTGGGTGTCGATACTCCCGACGACCTGGACCGCGCCCGCGCGCTCCTCGCCCGCCGCGCCCAGTCCTAGGGCCGGTCCCCAAGAGGTTCACCGCCGTGACGCCCAACGCCAACGTGATCGCCTTCCAGGGCCAGCCCGGGGCCTATTCCGACCTGTCCTGCCGCTCCGTCCACCCGGAGATGGCGACCCTGCCCTGCCCGACCTTCGAGGACGCCTTCGCGGCGGTGCGGGACGGGCGGGCGCGGCTGGCGATGATCCCGGTGGAGAATTCGGTCGCCGGCCGCGTCGCCGACAACCACTATCTCCTGCCCCAGGGCGGCCTGCACATCATCGGCGAGCATTTCCAGCGGGTGAACCACCAGCTTCTGGCCCCGCCCGGCGCCACGCTGGAGACGGTCCGGACGGTGCGCAGCCACATCCAGGCCCTGTCCCAGTGCCGCACCCTGACCCGCAGCCTCGGGCTGAGCGAGATCCAGCACGCCGACACCGCCGGGGCGGCGGCCGAGGTGGCCAAGCTGGGCGACCCGCGCCACGCCGCCATCGCCTCGGAGCTGGCGGCGGAAACCTACGGCCTCAGCATCCTCAAGAGCGGCATCGAGGACGCCGAGCACAACACCACCCGCTTCCTGGTGATGGCGCGCGAGCCGGTGGTCCCGCCGGTCGACGCCGGGCCGACCGTGACCACCTTCGTGTTCCGCGTGCGCAGCGTTCCCGCCGCGCTCTACAAGGCGTTGGGCGGTTTCGCCACCAACGGGGTCAACATGACCAAGCTGGAGAGCTACATGGTCGGCGGGCGCTTCACCGCCGCCCAGTTCTACGCCGACGTCGAGGGCCACCCCGAGGAGCGGCCGCTGCGCCTCGCGCTGGAGGAGCTGAATTTCTTCGCCCGTGAGGTGAAGATCCTCGGCGTCTACCCGGCGAACCCCTTCCGCTACCAGGAAAGCCAAAGAACCGGCGACGACTGACGCCGCGCAACACCGCGCGTCTGGCCGCGGCAAAGGGTCGCGCCGCCGTCGAATCAAGAGTTTGTCAACAGCGGACGGCGGCAGTCCGCGGTGGATTCATGCTATCCTCTGGAGACTCCCGAAGAGCCTGGCGTCAAGGGCCCGTTTCCCATTGGATGGAGGTTGCGATGCTGACCTACGAGGACTGCATCGGTCTCTCCGACCTCGCGAAGGACGAAGTCGCCGAGATCGCGGCGCACGAACGGCTCCCCTACATGACGGCGCTGGAAAAGGGGGCGGCGCTGATGCAACAGCCCTGGGGCGACGCCGCCGTCCGGCAGATGGTGTGGGACAACCTGTGCCTGGCCACCCGGCACCAGAACCTGGACCGCGCCCGGGATCTCACCCTGGTCTACCGGATGACCTGCCAACGCCACCCCAGCCCGTGCGACCGCCGCCAGTCGCCGGTGCGCGCGACGCACCCGATCTGGCGCCGCTGACGGTCCCGGCCGGCCCCCGTCACTCGGTCCCCGTCACTCGGCGCCGGCCACCCAGTCGTCGATCAGGCGGCGGGCGATGGAATCGGTGCGCGGGGGCCGGAAGGCGGGGTCGTCGGGCGGGGTGTCGCGCAGCCGCGCCCGGTCGACCCACAGGGCCTCCTCGATCTCGTCCTCCTGAACCACGAGGGCGTCGTCCACCGCCCGTGCGGTGAACCCGATCATGAGCTGGGAGGGGAACGGCCAGGGCTGGGACGAGTGGTAGCGGACATCGGTCACGGTGAGGCCGACCTCCTCCAGGACCTCGCGCGCCACCGCCTCCTCCAGGCTCTCGCCCGGTTCGACGAAGCCGGCCAGCACCGAATACATGCCCGGCGCGAAGCGCGCGGAGCGGTGTAGCACGCAGCGGTCGGCGCCGTCGTGCACCAGCATGATCACCGCGGGGTCGGTGCGGGGGAAATGGCTGGTGGCGCAGGCGCCGTCGCTGCACACCCGGACGTGGCCGGCCTCGCCGCCGGCCGCCGGCGCGCCGCACACCCCGCAGAACCGGTGGCGCGCGTTCCACCAGACGAGCCCGCGGGCGTAGGCGGCGAGGGCGGCATTCCCCGACGCCATCACCGGACCGACCGACCGCAGGTCGACGAAGCGCGCGCCCTCGGCCACGGCGGCGGCCACCGCGGGGTGGCGCTCCGGCTCGTCCAGCGCGGACAGGTCGACGGCGAACAGGGCGGCGCCGTCGGCCGCCAGCCCCAGCAGCACCGGGTCCGCCGCGACGTCCCACAGCGCCGCCGCCGGCAGCGTCACCGTGTGGGGTGCCTCCTCCGGTCCGCCGGCCAGGGTGCGGGCACGCCACACCGGCACCACGCGCGTCGCGGGTGCCGCCCGGGCGTCGGCCAGCCAGGCCGGATCCTTGCGCCGGTGGGCCGCGCGGTCCAGGGGAACGCCGGCGTAGATGTTGGGCGGGGCGAGTGTGGGCACGTCGGCGCGGGGGCGGGTCTGCATGGCATCCTTGGTGCCACACTCGCGGCCGCCGGGCAAACGCCCGCCGCGCCGGGCTGCCTTGCCGGCGCGCCGCGGCGCGGCGAACCGCCCGTCTTTCCCGTTTGCGCCGGCGCCGGCCCCGTCTAGGATGCGCCGTCGCCCCCCGGACGGCGGAGCCGCCCCATGACCGAGACCTGTCCTGCCCACCTCGTGGCCCTGGCCCAGCGCCTCGCCGATTCCAGCGCGGCGGTGGTGCGCCGCTATTTCCGCACCCCCGTGACGGTGGACGACAAGGACGACCGCTCGCCGGTCACCGTCGCCGACCGCGAGGCGGAGCGGATCGTCCGCGCCATCCTGGAGGCCCAGCGCCCCGGCGACGGCATCGTCGGCGAGGAGCACGGCACCCGCAACGCGGACGCCGAGTATGTCTGGGTCATCGACCCGATCGACGGCACCAAATCGTTCATCGTCGGGCGGCCCATCTTCGGCACGCTGATCGCCCTGCTGCGCAACGGCGTGCCGATCCTGGGCATCATCGACCAGCCGATCGTCGGCGACCGCTGGGTCGGTGTCGCCGGGCGGCCGACCACCCTCAACGGCCAGCCGGCCCGGGCGCGGCCCTGCGCCGGCGGCCTGGCGGCGGCCATGCTGGGCACCACCGGCCCCGACCTGTTCCCCGGCGGCGCGGCGGCCGGGTTCCGGCGCGTGGCCGACGCCGCGAAGGCCGCGGTCTACGGTGGCGACTGCTACACCTACGGCCTGCTGGCCTCGGGCTACTACGACCTGGTCGTCGAGGCCGGGCTGAAACTCTACGACTTCGCGGCGCTGGTGCCGGTGGTGGTCGGCGCCGGCGGGCTGATGACCGATTGGGAGGGCCGCCCGCTCGACCACCACTCCGACGGCCGCGTGGTCGCCGCCGGCGACCCGCGCACCCACCGCGAGGCGCTGGCCGCGCTCGCCGGCTGAGCCGGCGCCTGCGCGAGGCCGGCCCCGCGGTCGCGACACGTCCCGGTCCCGAAACGAGATGGCCCACCCCATGCCCAGCGTTCCCCTGACGCCGCCCGCCCATCCCATCCTCGACACCCTGTCGCCCAAGCTGCGCCAGCTCCTGGGCGCGATGGCCGGGCAGGTGTCGGCCGGCGCCAACTGGATGGTGCGCAAGAAGACGCTGTGCGATCTGCTGCTGGGCCTCGACGCCTTCTTCGCCATGTCGCCCGATGAGCGCCGCGCCGCGACCGGCCGGCCCGGGGCGGAGGGCGATCTCGCGGCGGACGGGGCGGAGGATCCGATGGCGGACGGCACCGCCGCCGCCCCGGCCGAGCCGTTCGCCGGCCTGCTGCCGACCTATGTCGGCGCCATCCTCGAGGCGCTGGCCGAACAACGGGTTGCCAGCGCCGAACAGGCGGCCATCTATCTTTTGTCGATCCAGCCGGAGCATGTCCGCACCGCCGAGGCCTGGATGCAGACCGACCCCAAGCACGAGAAGGCGGTCCGCCGCATCATGCGCAACGACCGCCGCTACGCGGCCCTGATGACGCGCCTGTCGGAACACGACGCCCGGGCGTCCGCCGCTCGCCACCGCCACGAGCCAGGAGGTCCCCGATGACGGCCATCGTCAAACCGGAATCCCCCATCTACGACACCGCGCCCGAGGATTTGAAGCCGGTGCTCGCCACCCTCGCCGAGGCGCTGGCCGACGAGCCGGACTGGGCGCTGCGCAAGGAATCCCTGCTCGACGTGCTGATGGCGGTCGACGGCATGACGGCGCTGTCGCCGGACCAGCAGGCCGATCTGGCGCGGGTCATGGAGGAGGTCGAAAGCGGGACGATCGACGAGGCCGAGGCCGAGCGCGCCCTGGCCGAGATGGACGCCCGCCGTGAGGCCGAGGCCCGCGCCGCGGCCGGCGCCGGGCCGGACGACGACGAGGCGAGCCCGCCGCCCGACCTGCTGCCGATGTTCATCGGCGCCATCCTGGAGCGGCTCGACGAGCCGCGCATCGAGTGCGCCGAGCAGGCCGGATTCTACCTCCTGTCGGTGCAGCCCGAGCACGTCGAGGCGGCCGAGACGTGGCTGCAGCGGGCGCCCGAGAACATGGACGCGTTGCGCGCCGTGCTCGACGGCGACGGCGCCTACGCCACCCTCTTCGACCTCCTGCTCGGCAGCCCGGACGGCGACGGCGAGGCGGTGGACAAGGACCTGCCCGAGGCCGCCAACGACGACCGCCCCGGCGGCGGGGCGGACGCGTGAGGACGACGGCGATCCGCGCCCCCGCGCGCCCCGTCTATCCGGAGCTGGCGCCCGAGCTGCGCGAGCAGGTGGACAGGATGGCCGAGCGGGTCTCGGCCGGTGTCAACTGGAAGGTGCGCAAGAAGACCCTTCTCGACATCCTGGTGACGCTGGGGGCGCTGGCCGCCCTGCCCAGGGAGACCCGGGAGGCGATGTTCCGCCGCCTCGAGGCGGAGCAGGGGCGCCCGCCCGCCCCCGGGGAGGACGCCGGGGAGGACGCCGGGGAGGACGGCCCGCCGGAGAAGCCGGAGACGCTGGTGCTGCTGTACACCGGGGCCATTCTGGAGCGGCTGGACGAACCCGCCATCGCCAGCGCCGAGCAGGCCGCCATGTACTCCCTCTCGATCCATCCCGAACACGGCGAGTCGGTGTTGGAGTGGATGAAGGCCGATCTCTACAACGCCCGCGCCCTGAAGCGGCTGCTGCGTGCCGACCGCCGCTTCCGCACCCTCCAGCGCGCCATCGACGCCGCCGTGGGGCACGACCCCGGCGGCGACCCCGGTGGCGGCGACCCGGGTGGTGGCGGTGCGGACGGCACGCCGGCGCGGTGAGGCCGCGCCGCCCGGGTCACGCCTCGCGGTCGGCCCAGCTCTGCAGCGCGCGCAGACGGGGCGTCTTCTTGGTCTGATGCTCGGCCATGCGGCCCAGCATGCGGTGCAGGGCCGCCACCGCCTCGGCCAGGTAGGGTCCCTTGTTCAGCATCACGCACTCGGCGCGCGCGGCCATCGCCGCGTCGGTCATCTCGCCGCGCGACGGCAGCCCCTTCTTCACGAGCCCCTCGAGCACCTGGGTCGCCCAGATCACCGGGACATGGGCGGCCTCGCACAGCCACAGCAGCTCCTCCTGCATCTCCGCCAGGCGCTCGAAGCCGAGCTCCACCGCCAGGTCGCCGCGGGCGATCATGACGCCGAAGGGCTGATGCCCCATGCCGCGCACGATCAGGTCGGGCAGGTTGCGCACGGCCAGCGGCGTCTCGATCTTGGCGATCAGCCCGAGGCGGCGCCAGTCGGGGCGGCGGCGCGCCAGCTCCTCCTGCAGGCGGGCGATGTCGGCGGCCCGCTGGACGAAGCTGTAGCCGACGAGGTCGGCGTTGGCGGCGACGAAGTCGAGGTCCTCCAGATCCTTGTCGGTCAGCGGGTCGAGGGGCAGCGGCGTGTCCGGCAGGTTCAGCCCCTTGTCGACCGCCAGCCTGGCGCCCTTCGGCCCGGTCCGCTCGACCGCCAGCCAGGCGCCCTCCGGCCCGACCCCGGCGACCACGCCCGCGAGCTTGCCGTCGTCGAGGAAGACGCGGTGCCCCGGCCGGAGCTGCCCGACCACCTCGGGCTGGGCGAAGGTGGTCCAGGCGACCGCCGCCGCCACGGCGGCGTCAGGCGGCCGCTCGGCCAGCAGCAGCCGGTCGCCGGCCTTGAGGCGCCGCCGCCCCTCGGGCAGGCCGACGGCGGCGGTGCGCAGCTTGGGGCCACCGAGGTCCATCAGCACCCGCAGCCGCCGGCCCGCCGCCGACTCCGCGGCGCGCAGATTGGCGATCATCGCCGCCCAGGCCGCCGCGTCGTCGTGGGCGCAGTTGATTCGCACCGCGTCGGCGCCGCTGTCGACCAGCCGGTGCAGCAGGGCCGGATCGCCGGCCGCCTCCGACGGCAGGGTGACCAGCACCCGGCCGCCGCCGGCGCGCGTCGGGCCCAGCAGCGCAGCGGCGTGCAGCGCCAGCAGCCGCTCGCCCCGGAAGAAGGCGCGCGGGCCGGGAAAGGCGGCGCCGGCGTCCCCCGCCATGCGGGACAGCGCGGCGATCACGGCGTCGAGGTTGGCCACCACGCGGCCCTCCAGACGGCCTAGGGACGACAGGCCGAGCGGCATCAGCGCGGTCTGCAGGCCGCGCAGGTCGCGCCGGCGCAGCGCCAGATACTGGGCCAGGTTCAGCAGCGACGGCCCGGCCTCGCGGCGGTCCACCTGCGGCGCCCAGCGGGCGTAGCGGCCGCGCCCCTCGGCGTCGACCGCGGCGCGGAGCGCGCGCAGGCGTGTCAGAATCTCGTCCGGCTGCGGCGCCGGGCTCGGCGATGTCATGGCGGTTCTCCCCAGAGGCGGCGTCCTCGATGCCCGAAAGCCTGATCGGTGGAGACGCGTGATCGGCGGAAACGCTTGATCGGCGGAAACGCTTGATCGGGAGACGGGCGGGGCAATCTATCGGGGATGCCCAGATCCTACCACGGTGCGGTCCCCCTGCCCATGCGACGCTTCCTCCCGACGCTCCTCATCGCCCTCTCCGTCCTGGCCGCCCCGGCGCTGGCGCAGACCACCACCAGCCACGCGCTGCGCCAGTTCGGCGAACCCGAGTTCGGGCCGGACTTCACCCATTTCCCGCACGTCGACCCCGATGCCCCCAAGGGCGGGTCCATCGTCGTCGGCTCCAACTTTCCGGCCAGCTTCGACAGCCTCAACACGGTGATCCTGCGTGGCATTCCGCCGCGCCAGATGGGGCTGATCTACGACACGCTGATGACCGGGTCGGGCTGGGAGCTGGACGCCGCCTACGGCCTGCTGGCCGAGAGCGTCGAGGTGCCCGACGACAAGAGCTGGGCCCTGTTCACCCTGCGCCCCGAGGCGCGCTGGCACGACGGGACGCCGGTCACGGCGGGCGACGTGGTGTTCGCCTGGGACTCCATCCAGGCCCATGGATCGCCGTTCCTGAAATCCTTCCTCGACAAGATCGGCGCGGTCGAGGCGGTCGACGACCACCGGCTGCGGATCGCCCTGGCCAGCCGGGACGAGGTGAAGCCGATCATCGACTTCGCCACCACCGTCGGGCCGCTGCCGCGGCACTGGTGGACGGCCGAGGGGCGCGACATCGCCAAGACCACGCTGGAGGCACCGCTCGGCTCCGGCCCCTACCGCATCACCGCGGTCGATCCCGGCCGCTCGCTGACCTTCACCCGGGTCGCCGACTACTGGGGCCGCGACCTGGCGGTCAACCGCGGTCAGTACAACTTCGACACGGTGACGGTCGATTTCTACCGCGACGACGACGTCATGTTCGAGGCGTTCAAGGCCGGGGCCTACGACGTGCGCATGGAGAACCGGGCGCAGCGCTGGACCACCGGCTACGACTTCCCCGCCATGCAGGACGGGCGGGTGGTGCGCCGGGCGATCCCCCGCGACCTGCCGCTGGGCGCCCAGGCCTTCCGCTTCAACACCCGGCGCCCCACCTTCGCCGACCCGCGGGTGCGCGAGGCGTTCGGCTATCTCTTCGACTTCGAATGGATCCAGAAGACCATCCTGTACGGCCAATACTCCCGCACCACCTCCAACTTCCCCAATTCCGACTACGGCGCCCGCGGCCTGCCGGGACCGGGCGAGCTGGCGCTGCTGGAGCCGCACCGCGACGCGGTGCCGCCACGCCTCTTCACCGCCCCCTACCAGCCGCCGCAGACCGACGGCTCCGGCCGCTCGCGCGACAACCTGCGCGCCGCCTTCCGCCTGTTCAAGGCGGCGGGCTGGGAGCTGCGGGACGGGCGCCTGCTGAACGCCGCAACCGGGCAGCAGATGGCCGTGGAGTTCCTCGACGCCGGCGGCGGCATGGCCCGGGTCGTCCAGCCCTACATCGAGGCCCTGCGCAAGGCCGGCGTCGACGCCCAGCTGCGCATCATCGACACCGCCCAGTACCAGCGCCGCACCGACGATTTCGACTTCGACGTGGTGATCACCAACTTCGCCTTCCCGAGCCCGCCGGGCACCGAGCTGCGCAACTATTTCGGCTCCGCCGCGGCGCGGACCCCCGGCTCGGCCAACCTGGCGGGCATCCAGGACCCGGTGGTGGACGCCCTGATCGAGCGGGTCGTTGCGGCCAAGAGCCGCGACGACCTGCTGGCGGCCACCCGGGCGCTCGACCGCGTGCTGCTGTGGGGCCAGTACATGGTGCCGCACTGGTACAACGACGAGAACTGGGTGGCGATGTGGGACAAGTTCGGCACGCCGGACACCGATGCCCCCTACGACGACAGCCTGCGTGTCCTCTACTTCTCGCCGGCGTGGTGGGCGAAGTCGGCGGCGTGACGGCGGCCGGTCCGGGGGGGGCCGGCGAAACCGGCTTAGAGTCCGTTTGACAACCCTATCTGTGGCAGACTCGCCGGAGTAGCAGGCTCGCCATAGCGAGTTGAATCATGCCGCCGGAGACGTCGATCCTGGCTTCGTAGTCGCGGACAAGACGTCGCCAGCGGGTCATCCATCCGAAGGTCCGCTCGACCAACCACCGCCGCGGCACGACCTTGAAGCCTGGTTCGGTATCGGTTCGCCGGACCACCTCGATGGTAAAGTCGAGAAAGGCGGCCTTGTCCAAGAGCTTTTTGCGGTCATAGGCGCTGTCGGCGAAGAGGTGCTTCATCCACGGCCAGCGCTGACGCATTGCGTCGAGGATCTTCTGGGCTCCGGCGGAGTCGGAGATGTCGGCGGTGGTCAGGTTCATCATCAACAGGCGGCCATCGGTGTCCACCGCGATGTGCCGCTTGCGCCCTTTGATCTTCTTGCCGGCATCGTAGCCGCGCTCCTTGCCTGCGGGTGCCTTCACCGACTGGCTGTCCACAACTCCCGCGGTTGGGCTCGCTTTACGGCCGGCACGTTCACGGTCGATCATCAACACCACGTCGTGGATCGTCTGGAACAGCAAGCGCCGAAGGAGACGTCGAAACCACCAATACACCGTCTGCCACGGCGGGAAGTCCTTTGGTAACAGCCGCCAGCCACAGCCCGTCCGAGCCAAATAGCGCAGCGCATTCAAGATTTCCCGCAGGTCGACCGCCCTCGGGCGCCCCGTGCGCGCCTGCTTCGGCATCAGCGGTTCTATCATTGACCATTCCTCATCGGTCAGGTCCGTCAGATACCGCTTCGTCTTCTTCTCGATCTTGGCCATCCGGCCGCGCGTCGCTTCCGTCCACATAGGAAGGTTGAATCATAACACGCCGCCGGTGCCAATCGTTTTCAAACGGTCTCTGAGCACCCTGACGAACTGGTGTTCACGCTGCTGAAGAACGGCTTCGCCGAGAAGTGCTATGATGGCGCGGCCTTCTTCCATGATGCGCACCCGGTCGGGGACGGGACCGTCAGTAACGTTCAGGATGGTGGCGGCCCCCCATGGTTCCTGCTGGATTGCAGCCGGGTCATGAAGCCCCTGCTGTTCCAGGAACGCATGCCCTACAAGTTCGGCCGTCGAGATGACGAATCCGATTACAACGTCTTCTTCCAGGACACCTACATCTATGGCGTCCGAGCGCGCGTCAACGCCGGCTTCGGCCTTTGGCAACTCGCGTTCGCTTCGAAGGCCCCGCTGACCGCGGAAAACTATGAAGCTGCCCGGCAGGCGATGACTGCGCTGAAGGGGGATGCGGGGCGTCCGTTGAACATCAAGCCGGACACCCTCGCGGTGCCCACGGCGTTGGAAGGGGACGCGATGCGTCTTCTGAACAACGGGGTTCGCATCGTCAGCGTCGGAGATCCGCCGCAGCATGTCGCTGTCACCAACGAATGGTCAGGGACCGCGCAGCCCATCGTGACGGCTTGGCTGAACGCTTGATCTGCGCGCGCCACGAAGCCGTCCATTGCGACCGGACGGCTTCGTGCCTACTGTCCAACCTTGGAAGCCGGGCGACACGGTGAACCTTCCAGCCGTAGCACGGCGGGCGACCGTCGGAGCGTCATGTGGGGGAACTGGAAGTCCCCACCCCGGTTTCCACTTTGCACGCGACCGGCGTTCTCATCCCACATGATCCCGGAATATCCGGCTTCATCCCGCTTCCCAGCGCAGAATAATCCCTGCCAGTGCAGAACAATGATAGCCCTTTCATTAGCCGCAGATGCGGCTCGCCACCACGGTCTCCCGGGTGAGGTCGATCAGATCCTCCAGGGCCGACGAGATGCGCCGCTTGAAGTGGTGGATGGCCACCAGGTTGGAGCGGTCCTCCTCGCCTTCGATCGGCAGGTAGACGGCGCGGTGGCCGCTCGGCAGCATGAAGTTCAGCAGGGAGTAGCCGAAGCCGTTCGACACCAGGCTGCGCACCATGTCGGCCGAGGTGACGCGGTGCGCGATGGTGGGCTGGAGACCCAGCGAGCCGAAGACCGACAGGAAATAGTCGCGGGTGCGCGGGATGTCCAACAGGATGAAGGGCTCGTGGGCCAGCGCGGCGAGGTCGATCGGCCCTTCGGCCAGCCGGTGACCCTGCGGCAGCACGCACAGCGCCGGCGTCTTGTGCAGGACGGTGTTGCGCAGGGTGGGCGTGCTCTCGAAGTCGAGGGCGATCACCAGGTCGAGGTTGCCGTCCTTGAGGCGCTGCATGAGCGGCCCGTACTCGCCCGTCGACCACTTGATCTCCACGTCGGGGTGGCGTTCGGCGAAGCCGCGGATCAGCGGCGGCAAGATGGCCGGGCCGATGTCGCCGAGGCAGCCGACGAAGATCGGGCGCTTCTGGTGGGGCTGCGCCCGCATCCGGGCCGACTCGATCTCGTGCACGCGCTCGACGATGTCGCGCACCTCCAGCAGCAGCTGCCGCCCCTCCTTCGTCAGGACGAGGCCGCGCGCGTGCCGCCTGATGAACAACTGCTCTCCGAGCACACTTTCCAGGCAGGATATCGCGCCGGAGATGGCCGGTGGTGAAACGTTGAGCTCCTCTGCCGCGCGGATCGCGCTTTCATGCTTGGCGGCCGAGGCAAAGTAGACCATCTGCCGCAAGGTGATCCGGGGTATGGTGCCCTTGACCGTTTCCATCAACTTCGAGTTGCTGTCAGGGCGCGCCGGGGACGGTGACAACATGGCCGATGTTCCTGATGCGACGGACCGGGCGAAGCGCCGCGGCTCCCGGCTCCAGCAAGTTTCGTGCCTCCGGCCGCCCCGGCACCCCGGGGCGGGCAGCGGGCGGCGCCAGGTCAGGCATCGTCCGTGTCCTCCGCGGCGGCGGGAAACAGATGGCCCGCGAGGTTGTCCGGCCGCTCCCGCGCCAGGCAGGCGAGGGTCAGGGCGTCCAGCAGGACGCACGCCTGCCCCGTCAGATCCTCGATCAGGAGGCGCGGGTCATGCCCCCGCAGATCCAGCGAGACGCGCACCCGCGCGAACTCGTTGGCGACGATCCAGCCCCCGGCGCTCGGCGGGCCCTTGCCAGGTGTCTCCGCCACGCCGCTACACCAGGAAGCCCAGGGCTTCGAGCGGTTCGTCGCTGGCCAGCAGGTTGACCTGCTTGCGCACGATGGCCCACGACCCGCCGCTGCGCCGCAGGGTGAACAGGCAGCGCGCCGGGTAGATGGTCTGGCGGTGGCGCGCCAGCTCGGCCAGGACCATGACGCAGGTCGCCTCGACCTCGGCGCCGTCCCCATCGCCGTCGCCGCTCACCACCTCGACGGCCACGTTGGAGACCAGCCGGCTGGTGCGCGAGGCGGGGTCCTGGGCGTAGGCCTGGCCCGAGGCGAGGCGCTTGACCCGCTTGGCCAGGGCCGCCCGGTCGTCGTGGATGATGGAGACGTGGCGGGAGGGGTCGATCGCCTTGCGCCCGGCCGGCACCCAGTAGAGGGCGTCCTCGGCGAACAGGGCCAGCCACTCCTCGTTGCGGCCCTCGTCGAGCAGGCGGGCCTCGGCGAAGAGGAAGGCTTCGACGTCGCGGTGGAGGTCGCTCATGGTCTCACTCCGCCGCCATCGCAGGCACCGCGGCGTCGGTCATCCACCGCCTCCAGTTCTGGTACATGCCGCGGTGCTGGGTCTCGTCGGACATGCCGCCGGTGACGTAGCCGCCGCGCATTTCCTCGCGGTTCAGGCCGCGCGAGAAGACCAGCCAGTCCACCGCGTTGCTGGCCAGCCCCTGCTGGGTGCGCTCGAAGATGTCGAGGTCGTCGGCGAAGAAGGTGCCGGCGGAGCCGAACTCGAACTCCTGGTCGCGCATGCGCTGCAGGTTCACCGCCTCGTCGCCGCCCTCCAGCTTGACCACGGAGGTGATGATCTCGGTGCGGTCGACGGCGATCGGCCGCACCGTGCGGATCTGGCTGCGCAACACGATCAGGTTGGGGAAGATCACCAGGTTGAAGCCGCCCGACAGGCTCGCGTCCACCGGCATCGGGCCCCAGTCGGAGTGGTCGGTGACGCCGTGGCCGTCCATGGCGATGACCGCGCCACGGCCCTGCCGGTAGATCTTCATGGCCTCCGGCGAGGCGGCGCTGGCGTGCAGGGCCCCCACATGATAGGGGTCGACGCCGTTCTCGAGCTGGTACTTCCAGTTCCCGTTGTAGGCGCATTTCTGATAGCCGTCGAAGACGCCGATCCGCCCCGTCGGCGACACCGCGACGAAGGCGTCGAGGAAGCGTGTCACGCCGCCCAGATGGGCCTCCAGGTCCGGTCCCTCGGCGGCCAGGCTGCCGAAGACGAAGCCCTGGTAGCTGGCGACCCGCGCCACCCGGCGCAGGCCGAGGTCCTCCTTGCGGAAGTCGGGGCCATAGCCCTGGGGCATCGGCACGGCGACGAGGTCGCCGCCGTTGTTGTAGGTCCAGGCGTGGTAGGGGCAGCGGAAGAACTTCGCGTTGCCGGTCTCGTTGCGGCAGACCACCGGGCCGCGGTGGCGGCAGCGGTTGATCAGCGCGGTGATCCGGCCGTCCTCCAGCCGGGTCACGATCACCGGATGGCGGCCGATGGTCGCCGTCTTGTAGTCGCCGGGCTGCTTGATCTCGCTCTCGTGGGCGAGGAAGACCCAGGTGCGGCCGAAGATGCGCTCCATTTCCAGCTCGAAGATGGCCGGATCGGTGTAGACCAGCCGGTGCACGGCGTCCGGCCGGATCAGGTCCTCGATGGGCGGGATCATGAATGTCGGTCCTCTTGCGGAAAACCTTGGGGGACGACGGCGTCGACCAGGGCGCGCACGTCGGGCAGCGTGTCCAGCCGGCCGGCGAGGTCGACGCACCGCGCGATGCGGTCGTCGCCCAGCCCGCCGAGGGCGGCGTTGCTGCGGAACTTGTCGGCCACCGCCGCGAAGGGCAGCGGGCGGGCCGGATGGCCGGGCGGCACGGCGACGCGGGCGCCGAGGCGCCGGCCGTCGGTGGTGACGATCTCCACCACGCCGGGCTCCAGCCCGCCATGGACGTTGAGCGCCGGGTCATGGCGGTGGACGACGCGGGCCGCCATCGCCAGTGCGGCGGGCTGGGCGCGGCCCAGGGCGGTCATGTCCTCCAGCGCCACCGCGCCGTTGACCAGCGCCTTGGCGACCAGGAAGGGGATGCTGTTCATGGCCGCCGAGGCGGTGGCCGGCGCCCGGCGCTCGGCCGCCGGCTCGCACATCGCCCGGCCCCAGCCGCCGACCCCCAGCACCACCCGCTCCACGTCGCCGGGACCCAGGCGATGGTCCTGGAGGATCGACAGGGCCGCCTCGACGAAGGCGTGGGCGACCAGGGTGCCGGGCATGCTCTTCAGGCAGCGCTCGCCGCTGCGGAAGCGGCTGCCCAGCCCCCCGGTCAGCGCCTCCGCGTCGAAGCGGCCGCCGTAGAAGGCGGCGAACAGCCCGGCCTCCCCGGCCAGCGGCTCGCCCAGGGCCGGCACCCCGTGGCGGGCCATCAGCGCGGCCTGCACGCCGCCTTGGTTGCTGAAGCCGGCGTAGAGGCACTTGCCGACGCTGCGGGTGGCGTGAACCACCATCTCCTCGGTGCCGGTCGCCTGCATCATCGCCAGGCCGAGCGCGTTGCGCATGCCCGCGGCGTCGAGGCCCAGCACGCGCCCGGCGGCCACCGCCGCGGCAAAATAGCCGAACACCTGGGTGGCCAGCATGACCGGGAACCGCGTGCCGTCGAAGGTTGGGGCGATGGCGGCGGCAAGGCGCGCCTGCACCTCGCTGCCGGCGACCACGGCGGCCAGCAGGGTGCGGCCGTCCACCGGCCGCGGCGCCGCCTCGGCGACCGCCAGCGCCGCCGGCACGACGCAGACCGACACATGGACCTGGGGAAACTCGATGATGTCGTCGTAGTCCAGGGCGCGGGCGTGCAGGGTGTTGGCGAACGCCGCTCCGGCGGTGTCGATCCCCTGCCCGGTCGCCCACAGCCGGGCGCGCGGCCGGCCGCTCTCGGCCAGCGCGTAGGCCACCGCCTCGCGGAAGCCCTCGCCCACCGCGGCACCCGCCAGGGCGACGCCGATGGTGTCGAGGATGGCGTGGCGCGCCTGCTCCGCCACCGCCGGCGGCAGGTCCTCGCCGCGCAGCCCGGCGGCGAAGCCGGCCAAGCGTTCCGTCACCTGATCCAAGGGAGCCGTCATCGTCGTTCCACGTCGTCGTGCATCGTCGGAAAGGGTAGCGGGCCGGTGGCGGGGCGAAAGAAGGTTCACCCCCCGCAGGGGTTCAGGAAATCCGAACCCACCCGCCGGTCAGAGGTCGAGGACCAGCCGCCGGCCCAGGCACCGGGAAACGCAGAGCATCATGCGGTCGTTGGCCTGGTGCTCCTCCGGGCTGAGGAAGAGATCGCGGTGGTCGGGCTCGCCGTCCAGCACGCGGGTGAGGCAGCTCCCGCACACCCCCTGCTCGCAGGAGAGCGGCAGCACCATGCCGGCGTCCTCCAGCACCTCGGCGATGCCGCGCCCGGCCGGGATCAGGTGGACCTCGCCGGTGCTGGCGATCTCCACCTCGAAGTCGTGGCCGCCGTCGGGCACCCGGTCCGCCGCCTCGAAGTACTCCCGGTGCAACGCGCCATCGGCCCAGCCGAGGGCACGGGCGGTCGACAGCACGTGCTCCATGAACCCCGTCGGGCCGCAGACGTAGAGGTGGCGGCCGGGCGCCGGGGCCCCGATCGCGTCCGAGCAGACCAGGCGCTGCGCCTCGGGCCCGTCGTCGAGATGAATGTGGACGTGGCCGGCGAAGGGGGCCTCGGCGAGGCGGCCGCGGAAGGCGAGGCGCGCCTCGGTGCGGGCGCAGCAGTGCAGGTCGAAGGACCGGCCCAGCGCGTGCAGGCGCTCCGCCATGCAGATCAGCGGCGTCGCGCCGATGCCGCCGGCGAGAAGCAGGCTGTGGTCCGCGCCCTCGTCAAGGGGGAAGAGGTTGCGCGGCTCGGAGATGACAAGGTGGCTGCCGACATGGATGCGCTCGTGGAACAGGGACGAACCGCCGCGCGACGGCTCGGCCCGCAGCACGGCGATCTGGTAGCGGCCATGCTCGTCCGGCGGGTTGCACAGCGAGTATTGGCGGACGACCCCGCCCGGCAGATGGACCTCGACGTGCGAGCCCGGCGCGAACGGCGGCAGGGCGCCGCCACCCGCACGCACCAGGTCGAACAGGCAGATGTTCTCGGCCTCGTCGACCCGCTTGGCGACCACGACGTCGATCATCTCGGCACGGCCCTCGCAATCCGGTCCTCCGCCTCCGCGACGGTCTGGACGACCATCACGTTTTACGGCGCGCCGGGCCCGGCCCTCGTTCAGAAATGCTGACCCAAGGCCCGGATTTTCCGTATTGGCGCGGGCCACGGCCTCTGCCTAGGCTTGCGCCACGATCGCCGGAAACCGGCACACCCACCACCGGGAGCCTGCCCATGGAAGCCACCTGGTACCCGCTGACGGCCAGCGACCGTCTGCGCCGGGGCGCCATCCTGCCGACCGCCCTGCTGGGCGAGCGCGTGGTGGTGTGGCGCACCGGCAGCGGTGCCGCCAAGGCGTGGCGCGACCGCTGCCCGCACCGGGGCATGCGCCTGTCCTACGGCGCCGTGCAGAACGAGACGATCCTCTGCCCCTACCACGGCTGGACCTTCGACACCGCCGGCCAGTGCGTGGCGATCCCCGCCCACCCCGGCCTCAAGCCGGCGCGCGGCGCCCGGGTCAGGGCCTTCGGCGTCGCCGAGGCCCACGGCCTGGTGTGGGGCTGCCTGGAGCCGGCCGAGGGCTCCGCCCCGGCCTGGCCATTCGACGGCGCCGTGGCGCTCGCCCCGCTGCGCGCCATGCACCTGCCGCTGCCGCTGGCCGCCGCCGCCGCCGCGCTGCCCGCCGCCCTGGCCGGCGACGGGGACCGGGACGGGGACCGGGACGGGGACCGGGACGGGGACGGGGCCGCCGGCAGCGTGGCGGCGATGACGCGGGACGGCCTCACCCTGGTTCCGGTCGCCGCGGACGGCGCGGAGGGCGCCGTCCTCCTGCAGCCGATGGACGCGGGGTCCTGCATGGCCCACCTCGTCGCCCCCGGCTCCCTGGGGGATGGCGCGCGGCTCTCCCTGGTGCGCCGCCTTGCCGCCGCCCGGCGCCGGCTTCCGGCCGCCGTGGCCACCCCGCCCCTGGCCAGGCCGGTGCCCGCCGGCGCGGCCGCCTGACCCCATCCCGTCGCCCGAGAGGCCGCCATGCCCAAGACCACCGATCCCGTCGCGCTGAACGACTGGTACGCCGTCGGCTATGCCGCCGACATCGCACCGGGGGCGCCGCGCCGAACCCGGCTGCTGGGACAACCCGTCGAGGTCTTCCGGTCGGCCGACGGCACGCTCGCCGGCGAGGAACGGCCGGACGACGGCGGCGCCCCGACGCCGCTGCCGCACCTGACGGAACGCTACGGCTTCGCCTGGGCGTCGCTGGGCGACGCCCCGCGCGCGATGGTGGAGGTGCCCGAGCTGGAGGCCCCGGACGGGCGCCGCTTCCTCCACCGCGGGCGCATCCGCGTGCCGGTCTCGGCGCCGCGCATCGTCGAGAACTTCTTCGACCTGTCCCACTTCTCCTTCGTCCACACCGGCACGCTGGGCGGCTACGCCAGCGCCGAGGTGCCGACCTACGAGGTGGCGTTCCGCAACGACGGGCGCGAGATGTGGGCCCTGGGCTGCAGCTTCGTCCAGCCCAGGGCCTCGGCGGCGGCCGCCGGCGGGGCGCAGACCATCTACTACGATTACCGCGTGCCCAACGCCTTCAGCGCCATCATCTACAAGGACAGCCTGGTGCGGCGCGGCAGCAAGGACCTGATCGGGCTGTTCATCCAGCCGGAGACCGAGGAGCTGTCCACCGTCCACTCCTTCGCGCTGCTGTTCGACGAGACCAACAGCGACACCGGCATCCTGCACTTCTACCACGAGATCTTCGCCCAGGACCGGGCGATCATGATCCACCAATGGCCCAAGACCCTTCCCGTCGGCGCGACAGCCGAGGTGCCGACGCTGTCCGACGCCAATTCCGTCGCCTTCCGGCGCTGGGTCGACCGGTCGGGCCTGGCCTATTGCGTCCATCGCGCCGCCTGAGGACCCGCCATGATCCTGCACGACTACATCCTGTCCGACGACTGCTACAAGGTGCGCCTGTTCCTCGGCCTCCTCGGGCTGGAGTGCACGCTGGCGCGGGTCGACGTGCACCCCGGGCGGGAGCATGAGGGCGCCGCCTTCAAGGCCGCGGTGAACCCCACCGGCCGCCTGCCGGTGCTGACCGACGGCGCGGAGCGGGTCGAGGAGGTGCCGGCGATCCTCACCTATCTGGCGCTGCGCCACGACGCCGGGCGGCGCTGGCTGCCGGCCGGGCCGGCGGCGGCGGCGCGCGTCGCCCGCTGGCTCGCCTTCGCCCACCGCGACCTGGCGCCGCTGTCGGCGCTGCGGCTCGCCCTGTTCACCGACGACACCCTGCCCACCGACCATGACCGCGACCGCGCTCTGGCCGGCGAGGCCCTGGCCGTCCTCGACGACCACCTGGCCGAGCGGGAGATCGCCGGCGAGGACTGGCTCGCCGGGCCGCAGGCGACGATCGCCGACATCGCCGCCTTCGGCACCGTGGCGCTCGCTCCCGACGCCGGCTTCGCGCTGGAACACACGCCCGCCATCTGGCGCTGGGTGGAGCGGATGCGCCACCAGCCCGGCTTCGTCGTCATTCCCGGGGTCTTCCCGGTCATTCCCGACCTGGCGGCGTGACGCGCCGGCGCAGGCCGGCGGCAGGGGCCCGTCACCGCACCAGGAAAGGCAGCACCGCGGCGGCGAAGCCGGCGGGGTTGTCCTCGGCCACCATGTGGCCGGCGGCCGGCACCTCGACCGCCCGGCCGTCGCTGAGGGCGGCGACCATCTCGGCGACCATCGCCGGGGTCAGCAGATCGGACAGCGCGCCGCGCACCAGCAGGGTCGGACAGGCGATGCGCCGCAGGGCCGCCCAGGTGCGCGCCGCCGGATCGGGTGTCAGGCGCGGGTCGAAGATGGCACGGTCGAGGCGCCAGGCGAGCCGCCCGTCGGGCGTCCCGGTCAGCATCCACGTGACACGGGTGTCGATCGCCGCCTCCGGCGCCAGGGGGTGCAGGCGGCGCAGGAAGGCGCGGGCGGCGGCCCGGTCGGCGAAGGACGCCGGCGTCTCGCCCAGTTCGCGGCGCAGGCGCGCCAGCCCTTCGGGCGCGAGCACGGGCGAACTCTCCGCGATCACCAGCCGCTCGACCCGGTCGGGGTGCGCGGCGGCGTAGTTGACCGCGTTGGTGCCACCCATGGAGTGGCCGAGCAGCGCAAAGCGCGCGAGACCCAGGGCGTCGACCAGCCGGGCCAGATCCTCCACATAGGCGTCGGTGGCGTAGTGCCCGTCCGGCGCCCACCCGGAGCCGCCGCGCCCCCGCTGGTCCAGCGCGATCACCCGGCGGCGCGGCGCCAGGGCGGCGGCGCAGGGGTCGAACCAGTGGGCGAAGGCGCGCAGGCCGTGGAGCATGACCACGGCGGGCGCGCCGGCGTCCCCCCATTCGACGTAGCGCAGGCGGACCGGGCCCTCGACGAAACCGTCCCGGACATCCGGCGAGCCGAGGCTCATGGTCGCGGCCTCCCGGCTCAGGGAAAACGGACGGGGGTGCGGGCATAGCCCGCCTTGAGCTCGACCTCGTAGCCGTCGGGGTCGCGGATGTAGACCGAGGTGCCGAACCCGCGCGCGCCGTAGACCTCCATGGGGCCCATGCTGGGCGCGATGCCGGCGGCGGCCAGGGCGGCCACGACCGCGTCGATGTCGCCGTCGAGGTTGAGGCAGAGGTGGTCGATGCCCCGCGCGCCCGGCGCCGCAAGCCCCGTCTCGCCCGCCGGAACGATGTCGATGAGGTTGGCGCCGCAGCGCAGCTGGCGCAGGCCGATCGACTCGTAGATGCGCTCCAGCGTCAGGCCGAGAACCCCGGTGTAGAAGGCGACGGTGCGGTCGGGGTCGCTGACCCGCAGGACGACGTGGTCGATGCCGGTCAGGCGGCCGGGTAGGACGGGCATGGCATGGTTCCTTGGGATGGCAGGGGGGGGGCCGTCAGTCGTCCGCCTTGGGCACGCTCCAGGGGAACAGGAGGCGCTCCGTCAGCGTCACCGCGTAGTAGAGCGCCAGCGAGAGCGCCACGAGCACGAGCAGCGCGGCGAAGGCCTGGGGCACCCGGAACAGCGCGGTGGAGGTGATGAGCAGGTAGCCCAGGCCGGAGTCGGACGCGACGAACTCGGCGATCACCGCACCGACCATGGCCAGCGTCACCGACACGCGCATGGCGCCGAAGATGAACGGCACCGCGTAGGGGAGGCGGATGTGCAGGTAGCGCCGGTGCCTGCCGGCGTTGAGCGACTGGGAGAGCTCCAGCAGCTCCGGCGGCGTCGCGCGCAGCCCGGCCGCCGTGCCGACCACCAGGGGGAAGAAGGTGATCAGCACCGTGATCACCAGCCGCGACAGGCTGCCGGCCCCCAGCGCGACGATGATGATGGGCGCCACGGCGGCCACCGGCGTGGACTGCACGACCACCAGCAGCGGCACCACGGACCGCGACAGCAGCGGGCTCTCCACCAGCAGGATGGCGAGCGGAAGGCTGATGGCCATGGAGATCGCGAAGCCCGAGAGCACGATGGCCAGCGTCGCGCCGATGCTCTCCGCCCAGGTCGGCAGGCTGATCGCCAGGGCGGCGTCGGCGACGGCGCTGGGGGCGGGCAGAATGAACTGGGGGATCGCCAGGCCGCGGCAGGCCGCCTCCCAGGCGACGACCACGGCGACGAGGGTGGCGAGCGGGGCGAGGCGGCCGGCGAGAGCGGCCAGGGCGGGGGGGACGCGGACGGCGCGGCGCATGGCGTCACACCTCCCCGGGCCGGGCGAAGACCAGGCGCCGGATGCGGTTGCACACCTCGCTGTAACTGGGGTGTTCGAGAGTGTCGAGGCCGCGCGGCGGCCCGAACGGCACGTCGACGACGCTGTGGACCCGCCCGGGGCGGGCCGACATGACGACGATGCGGTCGGCCAGCAGCACCGCTTCGGGAATCGAATGGGTGACGAAGACCACGGTCTTGGGCCGCTTGCCCAGCATCCGCAGCAGTTCCAGGGACAGTTCGTCCCGGGTCAGGGAGTCCAGCGCCGAGAAGGGTTCGTCCATCAGCAGGATGTCGGGATCGTGCAGCAGCGAGCGGGCGATGGCGGCGCGCTGCTGCATGCCGCCGGACAGCTCGCTCGGGCGGTGGCGGGCGAACTCGGCCAGCCCGACCGTCTCCAGCAGCGTGCGGGCGCGCGCGAGGGAGTCCGGGTCGACCCGGCCGAAGCGGTGGCGGACGGGGAAGGTGACGTTGTCGAGAACGTTCAGCCACGGCAGCAGCGTCGGCTTCTGGAAGACGATGCCGATGTCCTCGCGCGGGCGGCTCACCGGCAGGCCGAAGACCTCCACGCTGCCGCGGGTCGGCGGGACCAGCCCGGCGATCATCCGCAGCAGGGTCGACTTGCCACACCCCGACGGCCCGATCAACGCGACGAACTCGTGGAGCGCGATGCTCAGCGACACATCGGTGAGCGCCGTCACCGTTCTGCCGCCCGCGCTGACGAAATCCTTGCCGGCGGCGACCGCGACCACCGCGGGCCGCGCCGTCTGCGGGCGCACGCCGACGGCGGACGCATGTTCGAGGGGCAGTTCGATCGGCGTGTCCTGATGCATCCGGGCATCCACTGCCAAGGGTCGATGGAGCGATCCTCATCGTAGAGGCCGGCGCGCGGCCCCCGCCAATCAGGAATAGCCGGCCGTTGGTTCAGATTTTCCGAGCCCGCGGCCCGGCCGGCGCGCCGCCGCGGTGCGGCGGCTGCGTCAAAAAAACGGAACCAATCGCCGGGGCAATCCTTGTTACCGCCCCCCGTCCCCCCGCTTAGCCTTTCCCGACGTTTGGGCACCGGCGCGGCGCGCCACGCCATCAACCTCGGAGGCCATCATGATGGGACTGCGTTGCAAGGCTCTGTTGCTTGCCGGCGCGATGTGTGTGAGCGCGGCCACCGCCCGGGCGGCGGAGAAGGTGACCTTCGTGCTCGACTGGTTCCCCGCCGCCTACATCGGCTTCGTCCATGTCGGCAAGGCCAAGGGGTTCTTCGCCGACGAAGGGCTTGACGTGGACATCGAGCTGGGGCGCGGCGGCGCCGACGCCCTGGCCCGGGTCGCCAGCGGAAACGCCCACTTCACCGCATCCAGCATGGGCTCGATCCTCAACGCCGCCGTCGGCTCCGCGGTACCGGCCAAGGTGGTGATGTCGGTCTACACCAAGGCGCCCGACGCCATCATCACCTACGAGGGCAGCGGCATCGACTCCATCGCCGACCTGAAGGGCCGCACGCTGGCCAGCGGCACCTATTCCGGGTCCAACGCCGCCTGGCCGGTGATCGCCAAGCGCAACGGCATCGCCGCCGAGGAGGTCACCCTGCAGAAGGTGGACTTCAACGCCCTCGGGCCGATGCTGGCGACCGGGCGGGTGGACGCCATCATCGGCTGGGTGACCACCAAGCCGATCAACGGCGCCCTTCTGAAGGAAGCCGGCAAGACCATCAAGGTCCTGCCCTGGTCGGATTTCGGCATGGCCGGCTACAACTGGTCGCTGATGGCCTCGGACAGGATCATCGCCGAGAAGCCGGAGGTCGTCGCCAAGTTCACCCGCGCCTTCGAAAGGTCGGTCCAGTATTTCATCGCCAGCCCCGAGCAGGCCGGCCGCGACATGCACGAGGTGGTGCCGGACACCATGGTCGACATCAACATCGCGGAGATCGAGGCGATGCTGCCGCTGGTCAGCAACGAGATCACCAAGCGGGACGGCTTCGGCACGCTGACGCCGGAGCTGGTCAAGGCGTCGTGGGAGATGATCGCCGAATCCCAGGGCTATGCCCTGGACAAGCTGGACCCGGAGACGGTGATCGACCGCTCCTTCGTGCCTGAGTGACGGGATCCGCTGGCGCCCGGCCTGGGTCTCCCGGCCGGGCCGCCGGTTCGCCGCCGGCTGAGGGCGGCTGAGGGCGGCTGAGGGCGACGGCCGGCCGCGCCACGCCTTTCCGCGCCGCCATGCCTTGATTGTGCCACCTTGCGCTCCCTACCTTACCCCCAGTGCTGCGGCGTTCCGCAGCGGCCGGTCGAGAGGCGAGATGACAGGGTTCGGGATGAAGTCCGCCATGGCGGCGGCATGGCTGGGCGTCGTTCTGACCGGCGCCCCGGTGGCGGCGCAGGACGCGCCGGCGCCGGCGACGGCGGCGGCGGCGGTGGAGTCGGCCGACGGGGTCACCAAGGCCTGGGCGATCGCCGAGTTCGGCCAGCCCCTGTACGGCCCGGACATGGCCCACTGGCCCTACGCCAACCCCGACGCGCCCAAGGGCGGCACGATCACCCTGGGCGCCTTCGGCAGCTACGACAGCCTGAACACCCTGGTCGAACGCGGCTCCTGGCCGGCCGGCATCGGCCTGACCACCGACGGGCTGACCACCGGCTCCGGCGACGAACTGTCCTCGGCCTACGGGCTGATCGCCCGGAGCATCGAGTATCCCGCCGACAAGAGCTGGATCCGCTTCCATCTCCGGCCCGAGGCGCGCTGGCACGACGGCACGCCCATCACCGCCGGGGATTTCGTCTACGCCTTCGACTTCGTGCGCCGGGAGGGGCGGCTGTTCCTGCGCTCCTTCTTCGACGACATCGAATCGTGCGAGGCGCCGGAGCCCCAGGTGCTGACCTGCACCATGCGCACCCGCGACACCATGAAGCCGCTGATGGCCGCCGCCGGGCTGTGGCCGATGCCGCGCCACTGGTGGCAGGCGGAAGGGCGCGACCCCACCAAGACGACGCTGGAGCCGCCGCTGGGCTCCGGCGCCTACCGGATCAAGGCGGTGGACCCCGGCCGCTCCATCACCTACGAGCGGGTGAAGGACTACTGGGCCGCCGATCTTCCGGTGAACCGGGGCCTCAACAACTTCGACGAGATCCGTTACGACTACTACCGCGACGACAACGTACAGTTCGAGGCGCTGATGGCCGGGCGGACCGACTTCCGCGAGGAGAACCGGGCGCAGCGCTGGGCCACCGGCTACGAGACCGACGCGGTGAAGCAGGGCCGGCTGGTCCGCACCGAGGTGCCGGACAACGCCCCCCACGGCATGCTGGGCTATGTGTTCAACACCCGCCGGCCGCTGTTCCAGGACATCCGGGTGCGCCAGGCGCTCAACTGGCTCTATGATTTCGAGACCATCCAGCGCCAGCTGCTCTACGGCCAGTACAAGCGCATCAAGAGCTGGTTCCCCAACTCCGAATACGGCGCCAGCGGGCCGCCGACGGCGGAGGAGAAGGCGGTGCTGGAGCCCTTCAAGGACAAGGTCCGGCCGGAGGTGCTGACCGAGGCTTTCGAGCCGCCGGCCACCGACGGCAGCGGGCGGTCGCGGGAGAACCTGCGCAAGGCCTACGCCCTGTTCAAGGAGGCGGGGTGGGAGCACAAGGACGGCCGGCTGGTCAACACCGCCACCGGCCAGCCCTTCGCCTTCGAGATCCTGCTCTACGATCCCGGCATAGTGCGGGTGGTCGAGCCCTACGTGACGGTGCTCAAGCGCGCCGGGGTCGAGGCGTCGATCCGCGTCGTCGACAGCGCCCAGTACAAGGTGCGCACCGACGAGTATGATTTCGACGTGGTCAGCCTGGGCCTCACCTTCTTCCCGCCGCCGGGGCCGGAGCTGCGCTCCTACTTCTCCAGCGTGGTGGCCGACGTGCCCGGGCAGGGCAACTTCGCCGGCATCCGCGACGGTGTGGTCGACGCCCTGTTGGAAACCATCGTCACGGGCACCGACCTGCCCACCATCCAGGCCACCACCCGGGCCATGGACCGCGTTCTGCTGTCGGGCTGGTACGTGATCCCGACCTGGTACAACGACGTCTCGCGCCTCGCCTACTGGGACCGCTTCGACCACCCGGAGACGATGGCGAAATACTCCCACGGCTTCCCCACCACCTGGTGGCTCGACACCGCCAAGGACCAGGCGCTGCGCAAGGCCCCGTAAGCGCCCCCGCCCCCGCAGGAACAGGACACCCGCGCCGATGCTGGCCTACATCATCCGCCGCCTGCTGCTGATCGTGCCGACCCTGATCGGCATCATGGTGATCAACTTCCTGATCGTGCAGATCGCCCCGGGCGGACCGATCGAGCAGATCATCGCCCGCATGCAGGGCACCGCCGTGGAGGCCACCGCGCGCATCGGCGGCAGCGGCGGCGGCGACGCCGCCCAGGGGGCCGGCGCCCAGGCGGCCGGCGGCGACGCCACCAGCCGCTACCGCGGGGCCCAGGGGCTCGACCCCGAGTTCATCCAGCAGCTCGAGCGCGAGTTCGGCTTCGACAAGCCGCTGCACGAGCGCTTCCTGCACATGATGGGCAACTACCTGGTCTTCGATTTCGGCACCTCCTACTTCCGCGACCGCCAGGTCATGGACCTGGTCCTGGAGAAGATGCCGGTGTCGGTGTCGCTGGGGCTGTGGACCACCTTGATCGTCTACCTCGTGTCGATCCCCCTGGGCATCGCCAAGGCCACCCGGGACGGCACGCCCTTCGACGTCTGGACCTCGGGCGTCGTCATCGTCGGCTACGCCATCCCCTCCTTCCTGTTCGCGGTGCTGCTGATCGTGGTGTTCTCCGGCGGCCGCTACCTCGACTGGTTCCCCTTGCGCGGCCTGGTGTCCGACAACTGGGCGCTGCTGCCGTGGTGGCAGCAGATCCTCGACTATTTCTGGCACCTCGCCCTGCCGGTGACCGCCCTGGTGATCGGCGGCTTCGCCAGCCTGACCATGCTGACCAAGAACTCGTTCCTGGAGGAGGTCAACAAGCAGTACGTGGTCACCGCCCGCGCCAAGGGCCTGGCGGAGCACCGCGTCCTCTACGGCCACATCTTCCGCAACGCCATGCTGATCGTCATCGCCGGCTTCCCCGGCGCCTTCATCGGCATCCTGTTCACCGGCTCGCTGCTGATCGAGGTGATCTTCTCCCTCGACGGGCTCGGCCTGCTGGGCTTCGAGGCGGCGATCAACCGGGACTACCCGGTGATGTTCGGCACCCTCTACTTCTTCACCCTGCTGGGGCTGCTGATGAACCTGCTGGGCGACATCATGTACGTGGTGGTCGACCCCCGCATCGACTTCGAAGCGCGGAAGGTGTGAGATGGCCGCAGCCCGCTTCCTCGGCATGCCGATCACCCCGCTGACCCAGCGCCGCCTGCACAATTTCCGCGCCAACCGCCGCGGCTACTGGTCCTTCTGGATCTTCATGGTCATCTTCGTGGTGACCCTGTTCGCCGAGTTCATCGCCAACGACCGCCCGCTGCTGGTCGTCTACGACGGCGCCTACTACTCCCCGGTGACCGAGGATTATCCGGAGACCACCTTCGGCGGGGAGTTCGAGACCAACGCCGACTACCGCGACCCCTACGTCCAGGACCTGATCAACGAGAAGGGCTGGATGGTGTGGCCGCCGGTCCCCTTCGGCTACCGCACCATCAACTACGGGCTGGAGGTGCCGGCCCCGGCCCCGCCATCGGCGGAGAACTGGCTGGGCACCGACGACCAGGGCCGCGACGTGGTGGCGCGCCTGATCTACGGCTTCCGCATCTCGGTTCTGTTCGGGCTGACCTTGACCATCCTGTCCTCGATCGTCGGCGTGGCGGCGGGCGCCGTGCAGGGCTATTTCGGCGGCCTGACCGACCTGCTGTTCCAGCGCTTCATCGAGATCTGGTCGGGGCTGCCCACCCTGTTCCTGCTGATCATCCTGTCCAGCGTCGTCACCCCGAACTTCTGGTGGCTGCTGGGCCTGCTGCTGCTGTTCTCCTGGATGTCCCTGGTCGGCGTGGTCCGGGCGGAGTTCCTGCGGGCGCGCAACTTCGACTATGTCCGCGCCGCCCGGGCGCTGGGGGCCGGCGACACCGTCATCATGGTGCGCCACGTCCTGCCCAACGCCATGGTGGCGACGCTGACCTTCCTGCCGTTCATCCTGAACGCCTCGATCACCACCCTGACGGCGCTGGACTTCCTGGGCTTCGGCCTGCCCCCGGGCTCGCCGTCCCTGGGCGAGCTGCTGGCCCAGGGCAAGGCCAACCTGCAGGCGCCGTGGCTCGGCCTCACCGCCTTCTTCGTGCTGGCGATCATGCTGAGCCTGCTGATCTTCATCGGCGAGGCGGTGCGCGACGCCTTCGACCCGCGCAAGACCATCGGCGCCCTCGCCACCGGCCCCGCCGCCGCCGACGCCACGGTCGGCGCGGCCGGAGCGGCCAAGGCGGCGGAATGACGCGGCGGAACAACCCAAAGGTGCTCCCGGCCATGCCCGAACTCCTGTCCGTCCGCGACCTGTCGGTCGACTTCCGCTCCACCGGGGGGGCGATGCACGCGGTGCGCGGCGTCTCCTTCGACATCGCCAAGGGGGAAACCCTGGCGCTGGTCGGCGAATCCGGCTCCGGCAAGTCGGTGACGGCGCTGTCTATCCTGCAGCTCCTGCCCTACCCGGTGGCGCATCACCCCACCGGCTCCATCCGCTTCCTCGACGAGGAGCTGATGGGGGCGGAGGAGAAGACGCTGCGCCGCGTGCGCGGCGACCGCATCGCCATGATCTTCCAGGAGCCGATGACCTCGCTCAACCCGCTCCACACCATCGAGCGGCAGGTGAACGAGACGCTGTTCCTGCACAAGGGGCTGGACCGCACCGCGGCGCGCCGGCGCACCCTGGAGCTGCTGGCCCTGGTCGGCATCCCGGAGCCGGAGAAGCGCCTGGGCGCCTACCCCCACGAGCTGTCGGGCGGGCAGCGCCAGCGGGTGATGATCGCCATGGCGCTGGCCAACGAGCCCGACCTGCTGATCGCCGACGAGCCGACGACGGCGCTGGACGTCACCATCCAGGCGCAGATCCTGGAGCTGCTGAAGGACCTGCAGCGGCGCTTCGGCATGGCGCTGCTGCTGATCACCCACGACCTGGGCGTGGTGCGCAAGATGGCCGACCGGGTCTGCGTGATGAACCAGGGCGAGATCGTCGAGCCGGCGGCGGCCCCCGACCTCTTCCTGCGGCCCCAGCACGCCTACACCCGCAAGCTGCTGGCCGCCGAGCCCAAGGGCGACCCGCTGGAGCCGCCGGCCGACGCGCCGGAGGTGATGACGGCGCGCGACATCAAGGTCCACTTCCCGATCAAGAAGGGCGTGCTGCGGCGCACGGTCGACCACATCCGCGCCGTCGACGGGGTGACGGTGACGGTGCGCGAGGGCCACACCGTCGGCGTGGTCGGCGAGTCCGGATCGGGCAAGACCACCCTCGGCCTGGCGCTGCTGCGCCTGCAGTCCAGCGAGGGCGCCATCCTCTTCAACGGGCAGGACATCCAGGGCCGCCAGGCGCGATCCCTGCGCCCGCTGCGCCGCGAGATGCAGGTGGTGTTCCAGGACCCCTACGGCTCCTTGAGCCCGCGCATGTCGGTCGGGCAGATCATCGGCGAGGGGCTGAAGATCCACCGCATCGGCACCGCGGCCGAGCGCGACGCCATGGTCGCCACCGCGCTGGAGGAGGTCGGGCTGCCGCCCGAAGCGCGCAACCGCTACCCCCACGAGTTCTCCGGCGGGCAGCGCCAGCGCATCGCCATCGCCCGGGCGCTGGTGCTGAAGCCCCGCTTCGTCGTGCTGGACGAGCCGACCAGCGCGCTGGACATGTCGGTGCAGGCGCAGATCGTCGACCTGCTGCGCGACCTCCAGTCCCGCCACAACCTCGCCTATCTCTTCATCAGCCACGACCTGCGGGTGGTGCGCGCCCTGTCCAGCCACGTCCTGGTGATGAAGGACGGCAAGGTGGTGGAGCAGGGGCCGACCCGGCGCATCTTCGAGCAGCCGCAGCAGGCCTACACCCGCGCCCTGCTGGCCGCCGCCCTGAACCTGGAGGCGGTCAAGGGGGACGCGGTGCGGATGTGACGGGCGCCCGGCGGCGACGGCGCCCTTGACGCCGGTGCCCGGTGGGGCCGACAGTTCCAGGACCCACGGCGCAAGCAGGAGATCGCCGCGCGATGGAGTACGGTATCGACGTTCAGGAGCAGGAGGCGGTGGTTCGGCTGCGCGGCCGCCTGACCTTCAACGACCACGCCACGCTGCGTGCCTTGATCCGCGAAATGCTGCAGAACGTGGCCAAGCGCCAGGTGCTCGACCTGAAGGGGCTGGAGTTCGTCGATTCCGCCGGCATCGGCATGCTGCTGATCGCCCGCGAGGAAATGGTGAACGTCGACAAGCAGCTGGTCCTGCGCGCGGCGACCGGGCAGGTGCGCCGGGTGCTGACCGTGGCGCAGCTGGACAAGATCGTCGTCATTGAGGAGTAGGGTCCGACGGTGACCGCCCCCCGCTTCGAGGCGCTTTGCGGAATCGGCGTGCCGGCCGAGCGGACGCGGCGCCTGTCGCGGCGGCTGGGCCTGCCATGGCCGCCCGACGGCACCACCCCCGGGGTGCCCCAGGGGACGCCCCGGGCGGCGGTGGCCGGGACGCCGGCCGCGGACGGGCGCGCGGCGGCGCTGCTGGACGCCCGCCACGACGGCGCGACGGCCACGGAGCCGGCGGTGTGGCACCGGCCGGTCGCCGCCTGGGTGGACATCGGCGCCCTGCCCGACGACGCGGTCGCGACCGTGCTGGAGGAGGCCGCCGCCTGCGACCTCTACGCCAGCTTCACCACCGCCGCCGCCAACCGGGTGCCCCTGGCCGCGCGCATGGTCGCCGCCGTCGCCGAGCGCCGCCCCCTGTCCGAGGCCGGGCGCGACGGCATGGAGCTGGCTCTGCACGAGGCCATCGCCAACGCCGTGGTGCACGGCAACCTGGAGGTCGGCACCATGGAGGGCTGCAGCGCGGCCGCCCTGGAGCGCTATTCCGCCGAGCTGGCGCGCCGCCTGGCCGACCCCGCCCTGGCCGAACGCCGGGTGGTCGTGCGCTGCTGGCTGGAGCCGCAGGCGGTGGTCGCCGAGGTCGCCGACGAGGGAACCGGCTACGCCGCCGCCGACGGCGCCGGCCTCCACGCCCCCCGATCCGAGGCCCCCCGATCCGAGGGCGCCCGGCCCGAGAGGACCCCCAGCGACGGCCAGTCCGCCAGCGGCCGCGGGCTGGCCATGATCGCCGCCGTCGTCCAGTCCTACGAGGTCCTGGACATGGGGCGGCGCATCCGCATGCGGTTCGCCTCATGAGCGGCGCCGCGGCGACGGCCGGGACGGCGGACCATGCGGAACGGCCGCCGGTCCAGGGCTGCCACATCCTGGTGGTCGACGACACCGACATGAACCGCTCGGTGATCGGGGCCGTGCTGTCCACCGCGGGCTTCCACGACATCGCCTTCGCCAACGACGGCTTCGAGGCGCTGGAGCGGGTCGCCGCACGCCTGCCGGACCTCATGCTGCTGGACCTCATGATGCCGGGGATGGACGGCTTCGAGGTGTGCCAGCGGCTGCGCGCCGACCCCGCATACGCCGACCTGCCGGTGCTGGTGCAGACCGCCCTGTCCGGCAGCGACGACCGCAACCGGGCGTTCGCCGTCGGCGCCACCGACCTGATCTGCAAGCCGCTGGACCGGGCCGAGCTGGTCGCCCGCGTGCGCATCCACCTGGAGAACCGGCTGCTGATCCGCGACCTGCGCGCCTACCGCGCCCGGGTCGAGGGGGAGCTGGCGACGGCCCGCGCGCTCTACGACCACCTGCTGCCCTCGGCCGAGGCGCGGGCGGCGCTGGGCGCCGTCTCGGGCGTGGCGGTGCGCGCCGACACCGTGCTCTCGACCGACCTCGGCGGCGGCATCTGGGGCATCCTGCCCGTCGACGGCCGCCGCTTCGGCGTCTATCTCCTGGACATGGAGGGGCGGGGCGTCGGCGCCGCGCTGAACGCCTTCGGCCTCCACAGCGCGATCCAGGAGCTCTCCGGCCAGGCGGCGGAGCCCGCCGCGTTCCTCGACGCCCTCAACGCCCGCGCCACGGAGCTGCTGGAGCGGGGCGAGCGGGCGGCGGTGCTCTGCGGCGTCGTCGACCCCGCCGCCGGCCTGTTCCGCTACGCCGCCGCCGCCGCCGCGGCACCGCGGCTGTGGAGCCGGGACGGCGGGAGCGTGATCGCCGACGGCCCGCCGGACCCGGCCATCGGCGCCGCCCCGGACACCCGGTACACCGAGCACGCCCTGCCCTGGCCCGCCGCGGCCGCGCTGGTGCTGCGCTCGTGCACCGGCCGGGCCGGGGCGGGCGCGAGGGCCGGCGGCGCCTGGGATGCCGGGGACGCCGGCAGCGGGACCGCCGGGGGTGGGGACGGTTCGCCGCTGGAGGCGGTGGTGGAGCGGGCGCTGGCGGCGCCGGAGGCGGCCGGCGACCGTTTCGCGGGGCTGGCGCAGGCCGTGCGCGACGCCCTGGCCGAGGGCGTCGCCCGCCGCGACCACACCCTGGTGTGGCTCGATCGGACAGGCTGAGAATGCGCACCGACCCGGCATCGGTCGCGGCGGCGACGGGGACAGCGACCATGGACAACGCACGCGCGACGGCGCCGCGGCTCGACGAGGCGCGGGTGATGGTCGTCGACGACAACCGCGTCAACCGGACGCTGCTGGCGGCGCTGCTGGAACGCGGCGGCATCCGCCGCGTCGAGACGGCGGGGGATGGCGACGAGGCGCTCGCCCGGCTGGAGAGCTTCCGCCCCGACCTCATCCTGCTCGACCTGATGATGCCGAACCTCGACGGCTTCGCCTTCACCCGGCACCTGCGGGCCACGCCGGCGTGGTCGGACCTGCCGGTGCTGGTGCAATCCGGGCTCGACGGGCCGGGCGACCGCGCCCGGGCCTTCGCCGCCGGCGCCACCGACTACGTCGCCAAGCCGATCAACGCGGCGGAGCTGATGGCGCGCGTGCGCATCCATCTGCAGAACCGCGCGCTGCTGGACGATCTGCGCCACTACCGGCGCCGCTCCGAGACCGAGCTGGCGCTGGCCCGGCGGATGCAGGAACGGCTGATGCCGGCGCCGCACCGCTGGGCGGCCCTGGGCGGTCCCGGCCTGCGCGTCGACGCCCACGTCGCGCCATCGTCGGAGCTGGGCGGCGACATCTGGGACCTGCGCCAGGACGGCGGCGGCCGCCCCATCGTCCAGCTCGCCGACTTCTCGGGCCACGGCGTCGCGGCGGCCCTGAACACCTTCCGCCTGCACGCCATCACCCGCCAGACCGACGTGGACAGCTTCGATCCCGCGGCGTTCCTCGCCACCATCAACGGGCGCCTGTGCCCGCTCCTGCCCAGCGGCCAATTCGCCACCATGCTGGCCGGGGTGCTCGACGCCGACAGCGGCCGCTTCCACTACGCCGCGGCGGGGTGGACCCGGCCGATGGCGTGGGGGCCGGAGGAGTCGGAGCCGCGCCTGGGCGACGGCAGCGGCCTGCCGCTCGGCCTGGTGGAGCACGCGACCTACGAGACGCGCAGCCTGACGGTGCCGCCGGGCGGCCGGCTGTTCCTGTTCTCCGACGCCGCCATCGAGATTCCGGTGGCCGGCGGGGTGCTGGAGGAGACCGGGCTGGCCCGGCTGGTCGCCGCCTGCGGCATGCACGACGGCGACGGCGCCGCCTTCCTGGACCGGCTGTGCCGCGCCCTGGCCGAGAGCGGCCCGATCGACGACGATCTCACCGCGGTGCTGCTGACCCGGGCCGCCTGACCCGGCCGTTCGGAGCTGGCCGTTCGGAGCTGGCCGTTCGGAGCTGGCCGGTCGGAGCTGGCCGGTCGGAGCCGGCGCCTACACGCCGTCGCGCCAGGGCGGCTCCCCGGTGACCAGCGCCTCGGCCTCGGCGGGCGGCACCGGGTAGGAGTAGTGGTAGCCCTGGCCGTAGTCGCAGGCCAGCGCCCGCAGGAGGTTGGCGTCGGCGGTGGTTTCGATGCCCTCGGCGATGACGTCGAAGCCGAGCAGGCGGGCGAGGTCGACGATGATCCGCACGATCGCCCGGTTCTCCTCCGACTGGTGCATGGCCGAGACGAAGGAGCGGTCCACCTTGAGGCTGTCGATGGGCAGCTTGTGCAGATAGCTGAGCGACGAGTAGCCGGTGCCGAAATCGTCGATCGACAGTTTGATGCCGAGGCCGCGGAGCTGTTGCAGCAGCTTGATCGACTGCTCCGCCTTCTCCATGACGGCGCCCTCGGTCAGCTCCAGCTTCAGCCACGACGGCTCCACCCCGGTCTCGCGCAGCACGCCGCGCACGACGTGGACGAAGCCGGGATCGCCGAGCTGGATCGGCGACAGGTTGACGCTCATGAACAGCGGGGCCGAGCCCGGCGACCGCTTGTCCTGCCAGTCGGCCACCTGGCGGCACGCCTCGCGCAGCACCCAGGTGCCGAGCGCCACCACCAGGCCGGTGCTCTCGGCGATGGGGATGAAGATGCCGGGCGGGATGTTGCCGCGTTCGGGATGGGTCCAGCGCGCCAGCGCCTCGAACCCGGCGAGGCCGCCGGTCACCATCTCGACGATCGGCTGGTAGGCCACCCACAGCTCGTCGCCGCGCTCCAGGGCGCGCCGCAGGTCGTGCTCCAGCCGCACCTGCTCGACCATGCGGGCGTGCATCGCCGGATCGAACCAGGCGTGGCGGCCGCCGCCGGCGCTGCGGGCGTGGCCGGTGGCGATCTCGGCGTCGCGCAGCACGTCCTCGGGGCGCTCGTGCGCCTCCGACCAGCAGGCGATGCCGACGCTGGCGGTCAGGAACACGGCGGCGCCGGAGCTGGAGCGCGCCGAGCGCACGATGCCGGCCACCGTGTCGACCCGTTGCTGCATCGCCGCCGGGTCGCCGCGCCCGGCCATCAGCATGGCGAAGGCGTGGTCGCTGATGCGGGCCAGCAGGTCGATGGCGCCGCCGTCGCGCGCCAGCCGGTGGGCGACGTCGATCAGCAGCTCGTTGGCGAAGCCCTGGCCCAGGCTGGTCCGGACCTCCTGGAAACGGTCGACGTCGATGGTGAGAAGGGTGAAGGCCTCCCCCACCGCCTGGTAGTCGGCCATGTGCTTGACCAGGAGCAGGCGGTTGGCCAGGCCGGTCACCGGGTCGTAATAGGCCAGACGGAACAGGTCGTCCTGGATCTGCCGCCGCTCCGTCAGGTCCTGGAGCAGCACGAAATAGCCGGCCACCGACCCATCCGGCCGGCGGTGCGGGGCGTGGACGCGCTGCATGTAGCGCTGGCCGCCGGCGGGATCGGGCAGCCAGCCCTCGGCCACCACCACCTCGCCGGCCAGGGCGCGCTCGATGGTGCCCTGGTTGGCCCGGAACACGTCCTCGCCCATGGGCGAGGCCACGGTCTGGCCGGCCAGCTGCGCCATGGTGCAGCCCATGAACTCCAGGTAGGCACGGTTGGCGTAGATGTGACGGCGTCCGACGTCGAGCAATCCCACCAGGGTGGGCATGGAATCCATGACCTGCATCAGCGTGTTGAGCGCCGGAGCCGAACCTTCGGTGCCCGTGAGGGCCGCAACCAGAGCGTCGAGATGGGGATCCGTATTCATAGGCACGCGGAAAAGGAGGGCGCGGACGGTCGGCCGATCGCGAACACTTACGCGATACCCAACCCGCGCGTCAAAAGCAAAGCGGTCAGGCACCGGGCCGGCCCGCGAGATCGCGCGCGCCCGGTGCCGCCGGGTCACGCCCCGCCGCCACCGCGGCCCCGGGACGGCCTCCCACGCGGCCCTGTGTTGAGAACGCGGGGCGTCGTATTCCCCGCGGTGGAGGGGTATAATTCCCAGGCTCGCGCGGGTCGGGGCCGAGGACGTCCCCGGGGCCCCGCGGGCTGCATGGAGACGACGACATGGCTCTCAAGGATCTGCTGGTGGTGGTGGACGACGGCGCCACCGCCGCTGCGCGCATCGACGTGGCCGCCCAGCTCGCCACCCGCCACGACGCCCACATCACCGGGCTGTACGTGATCGCCCACGCGCCGCTGCCGGCCTATGTCGCGGCCGAGCTGCCGGAGGAGGTGCGCCTCGCCCAGCGCCACGCCGCCGCGGAGCGCGCCGCCGCCGCCGGGCGGGCCTTCGACGACCGGATGCGCCGCTTCGGGCTGGCCGACCGCGCGGAATGGCGGGTGGTGCGCGGCGACCCCACCCAGGCGGCGGCCCTGCACGGCCGCTACGCCGACCTCGTGGTGGTCGGCCAGGTGGAGCCGCGGCGCGACCGCGACGCCCCCGTGGTGATGCCCCAGGACCTGGTGTTCGAATGCGGCCGGCCGGTGCTGGTGGTGCCCTTCGCCGGCACCTTCCCGACGGTGGGCGAGCGCATCCTGGTCGGCTGGAACGCCGGGCGCGAGGCGGCGCGCGCCGTCGGCGACGCGCTGCCCCTGTTGAGCACCGCCCAGCGGGTGGTGGTGATGGCCGTGAACCCGCCCTCCGGCTTCGCCGGGCTGGGCGACGAGCCCGGCGCCGACATCGCCCGCCATCTCTCCCGCCACGGCTGCCGGGTCGAGGCCGCCCACATCACCACCCGCCAGGTCGAGCCCGGCGACACCATGCTGAACGCGGTGGCCGACGAATCCTGCGACCTGGTGGTGATGGGTGCCTACGGCCGCTCGCGCTTCCGGGAGCTGGTGCTGGGCGGCATGACCCGCCACATGCTGCAGCACATGACGGTGCCGGTGCTGATGACCCATTGACGGGGCCGGGCGCACGCGCCATCGCGGCCACGGACCGTGCGGCGGCGGCGATTTTCCGTAGGTCGGAAAGTTGGTCGCCGGCGTTTGCCGGGCGGCCGCGCGGCGGCTAGGGTCCGCTCATTCGATGGGTTGCAACACAGGTTGGACGCTTCTGAAACCACTGGGCCCGCCCTCACCGGCGGGCCTTTTTTTCGTCCGGCCCGCGGCGGCTCAGCGGACCAGCGGCGTCCAGTCCGTCGGGTCGGTGGTGGGGGCGCCGAGCGGCCCCGTCGCCCGGTCGAACCCGGCGACCTCGCGCCACGGCACGCCCTCCAGCCAGGTGGTGCCGAGGAAGGGGGCGGCGCGCAGGTCGGCGGCGTCGACCACCATCCGCCGGCCCAGCGGGAACAGCGGTGCGCCGCCGTCGACCACCACCACCCGTGCCTTGCCGTCGGCACCGGTCCGCACCTCCTCGATGTTGCCGAGGATGTGGCGGCCATCGGGCGTGAGCACCATCAGGCTGGTCAGCTCCAGCGGCCCGTAGGCGGCGGCGGTCGTGGCCGGCAGGGTGTCGCCGCCGGCGCATCCGGCCAGGGCCAGGGCCAGCGCCCCGGCGACGGCCAGGGGGGCGACGGGGGCGACGGGGGCGAGGGGGATGGCGGAACGCGGGCGCATGGGGACCTCCGGCAGGGGGGCGGGACGGTGGGGCGATGGGGGAACAACGGCCAAGCCCACGCCGCGTTGCCGGCACCGGCCGTCGCGTTGGCGGTACCCCGATCGGCCGGGTGCGCGGCGGTGGCGCGCCGCCACGGCGCGGCAAACGCCCGGTTGGCAAGCGCCGGCGCTTTCATTATGGTGGGCCGCGGCGGTCCCGTAGCTCAGCCGGATAGAGCATCGGTTTCCTAAACCGAGGGTCACAGGTTCGAATCCTGTCGGGATCACCACCGGAATCGCAAAAGGCCGGCGCTCGGACGCCGGCCTTTTCGTTTTCGCCGGGCCGCCGTGCAGCCCGCGGGGACGCTCGCGCGCGATCGGCGCGACGCCGTGGCCGGCGGTCCGTGTCGTAGATTGTGAATTGGGAGGCGTGTTGGAGCGGGTGAAGGGAATCGAACCCTCGTCGTAAGCTTGGGAATCTGTTCAGGCACCCGCGGCATTGCTGGCGTTTCCTCACTTTTCCTAATCATTCAAAGGCTTGCCGTTTCCTGTGGGTTCCTCGGATCTCCCGAAATTTCGCCACTCGTGTCACGGATTGTCACGGGCGTCACAGTAATGTTGACAACCGCCGGGTGCAAAAGTCGTTGACAGTTTCCCTGGATTTCCGCATAGTGCATTTGTTGGGGTTGCCGGCACCTTACGTAATCGCCGCAATGCGCTGATGTCGCGCCGCCGAGGGGCGGGCCTCATCGGCGCGAGGCTGGTAAGGGTCCATCGAAATCACCCGTCCTCCCTTTGGCACGGCAAGCCAGTGGGTTCCATGGATGGGTTTAGCATGTCCGGAGCCTACCTGACCCGGCGCCAAGTTGCGGCGCGTTACCCTCTCTCCTACTCGACGCTTGCCAAGATGGCGATGGACGGTCGCTCCGATGGCCCTCCAGTGGTCCGTATCGGCCGAAAGGTCCTTTACCGCGTCTCGGACATCGAAGCTTGGCTCGACGGTCACTTGTCCCTCGCCGCCGCTCCTCCTCCTAAGCGTGGGCGCCCGACGAAGGCGGACATCATTGCCCGACGGGTGTCTCGCACTTCCTGATGTCTCTGGTGCGCCGGGGCACGCGCCTCGGCGCTGGAGACGATGCGGGCGCACCAGCGCGTCAGGCTCCAAACCACGGCGGGCGCCCTATTTCGAACTCAGCGCTGCCCAGATCGTGGATTCCTTCCAAGGCGGCATCTTCAATCAGCTCCTTCAGAACCCTCAACGTAATAAGATAGCAGTTAAAGCAGTCCTTCACGTTCTCACGGGAGCCAACAGCATAGCGGAGGGTGGTTGTCTCCTTCCAGCGGGGGAGGGACTTCAGTAGATCTCTGCTAACTGACAGAGGTTTGATAGCATGGACATCATCATACAGCGTAAATAGGTCGTGCGTTTCCCGGAATTTCCCGGTCTTGTGCATGGCAACCGCCTTGAAGGCCGTTTCGGCAGCCATTTGCAGTTCCCAATATGCCTTCTGCACATAACTGGGATCTTGAGAGGATATGTAATCGACAAAGGTCTCAAGATGCCGAATGGTGCCCTTTTGCAATCCGAGAATCGGCCCTTTTCCCCCGGCTCCCATAAAGTTCGTCCGAATGGATCTCAGTGCGGATGACACCTCTTCGATATCCCGCTCTAGCTCATTTCGGATCTCCGGCGGCATGCCTGCCAAGTTCGGTGGCTTAACAATCCAGGAAGAAACGTCTTCGCCTTCAAGAACCGTGCTCGGGAAACGGATCCATACAGACTGGTTGAACTCACCGTCGCCCGGCTTGCCTGGCCTTGATACAATTGCTGGGATCGTGATTATGAAAGGAACCCCATAGGCCATCACAGCACCTTTGATAACATTCTCCTTGGATGTCATCGCAGTGCCGAATCTGTCTTTGTACCACTTCTCCACATGCTGGAAAATTATGCGGAAAGCAGGGCTTGCGACAAAATCAGAGATTTCGCCTGGCTTGAATGTCTCACCGTTACCGTCGTCAATTCCCTGTACATACGTCTCTGTAAACTCGATAGCTGCTCTGAACGGACGTTCACTTAAGGGAAGCCCGATGGACTCCAAATAAGGTTCAATATCCTTTTCCAGGCACTCCGCAATCGCTGCGCCCAGATCATTGGTCTGCTCCGCCACGGCCATTCCCCTTTTCAATCGATCTGCCTCGGCGTCGATACCAGAGGCCGTTCGGCGGCCTGCGCGGCGGCAGGGGTCGAACATGTTTTCCGGATTAGCAAAATTAATAAATGTTGCTGGCGGCTGTCGCAGCCCTCTTCAACATCAGGAGCTGTCAGCCGGACAGCGCAAGGGCGTTCGGCGTTCCCAGTAGGACGTGCCAGACGGATCATTACGCATGGAGCTCTGCTGGAACCACAGGGCTCCATGCGTAATGATCCGTCTGGTTTGGCGCATTAGCGAGCGCTTCCCGTTAGCCTTGGTCGCGTTTATTCGTCCCTGTTACTCTCGCAGCCTGGACACTCCCAGCACACTTGAGACATGGCTTCTTCAATGAGCTTGTCGGCTTCGTCTTGCCCGACCTCTTCCGCCAATTCGGTGCGAACTGCATCAACAGCCTCGCTGTCATCCTGATCGACCGGATATTCGTGGAACTCGCACCGCTCTACGGCCCCTGCATCGATCAAACGCTCAAGAACGCTATCGACTTCGGCGTCATGATCTTCCTTCGCGCGTTTTGCCCCACCCACCTTCAGCCTCCTATCGATAGTGGAATTCATAATATGGGTGAGCTGCCAGGAATGAGCAATAAGGTCCGGCCTCGGCCTGCTGGAGCGAGCTTCAGGTCAATAGCTCGCCGCAGGAGGTTCATGCCCTTACCCTTCCAACCCAGTTACATACAGAAGGATTGTCTGGCGCACGCCACTAGTTCCTCAAAGCCTTCATGATCAAAGCCTTGGTGTCCTGCTTCAAAGCGTCGTGAGTGGTCTGCAAGCGTCTCATATGGACACGATCAATGACCCTCTCCAGCAGGCTAGCGATAGTGTTCCTGCTCGTCGGCGCAGCGCTGAACTCCGCAAACAGAGCAGTTGAAATGGCCTCTTTTCCGATTCCGCGTTCCCTATGTTTGCGGACGCGCTCTGCGCTGGGAACGCCGGTCCTCGGACGTCCAGCGTGAGCCTCCTCCACCACATGGACGGCGCCACGGGGTGCCTTCTGTGTCTCGGCCTCGGCTTCGGCCATCGACTGGCTAGGCCAACGGGAGGCTTTACCGGCCGGGGCAAGGGTGACGATCCCGGCCCTGTCGATCTTCAGATAGCCGAGGTGCTGTCCCTCGACTGTCTGTCTCCGGATGCGGAACGACACCGCCCCTCCCTTCCTTTTCGTTACCGTAACGGGAACAAGGTCACAGTCCTGCTGGAAACGTCAATGGAATTCGTTACGGAAACGTAAAACCGGAATCTGTTACTGTAACGAAAAATCTATTTCATGCGTAGTTGGTGCCCAGCGTTCGGATTGGCGGCGAGCTCCTTGGCGAGCTCCAGCGCGTGTTCCCGGGACTCCGCTCGCTTGGCCACGATCTGCCTCTCCATGTCGCCGAGGCGGCGCAGAATGTTATCGGGGACGGTCGGTTGCCCGTATTGCCGTTTCATCAGTTCCGTCAGCTTGAACTGGCCGTGGAGCGCCTCCAGCCGCTCCTTGACCGCACGGCCTTCCGGCCCAAGGGCTTCAAGCACCTCGGCCTCTTTGCGACCGGACTTGATGGTTCCCCGGTTGATGACCTTGGCGTACTCGTGGGCGGCCTTGGCGATGCGCGGCCAGTCCACCTTGACCTCGGCCTTCGGCTTGGCGGGAACATCGGCGGCATCGTGCGCGGGTTTGCCCGCGCCCGTCTCTCCCCCGGGGGGGAGGGACGGTTGGACTGGGGGAGGGGGCGATGCGGAAGCCGGCCGGAACTCGGAAGGCTGTCCCTCGCGGACGCGGACGCGCTCGGCGTCGCGGAAGCGTTCCGCCGCCTCGCGGAGGCGTTCGTCCAGTTGGGCCATGGCCTCGCACCATTCCTCGGGATCGAGGCCCGGGCCGATCGGTGCGCCATCGCCGCCGCCCGACAGTTCGGGGGCTTCAATCCAGCCGGTTCCCTCGTGTAAAGCCTGCTCCATAGACTTCCCGGAACCGCTGCCGCCC
Organism: Azospirillum sp. NS33; assembly: GCF_059703765.1. Classification (NCBI taxonomy): domain Bacteria; kingdom Pseudomonadati; phylum Pseudomonadota; class Alphaproteobacteria; order Rhodospirillales; family Azospirillaceae; genus Azospirillum; species Azospirillum sp. NS33. Next base: position 92,062 of record NZ_BAAKJB010000012.1, read on the forward strand.
ACGGCTCCGCCGCCTCCGCCATGGTTCCCCGAGGAACCGGCGCCAACGCTCGGACGCCCTCCGGCCTTGGTCGGGGCCGCAGCTTCCTTCGGCTGCGTGCCGGTCAGTCCTCGTCCGGCTCCGAGGTTGATGCTGGCTTTGACCTGTTGGAGCTTGGCGCCTCCCCCGGTCTGAACAAACTGGGCTTGAGCCGCGCGAACTCGCGCGAGAGTTCCTGCTGAGAGAGTTCGAGGCCGTTGAGCTTGGCTATGACCGCCTGAAGGAGATCCACTATCTGGTGAAGCGGGTTCTCCCCGTCGCCCTCCTGCGGCTCGGTCAGCATCTCGATGATCTGCCGCGTGTCCGTGCGGACCTCCGTCGCCGTGCTGGCGATCGCCTTCACCTCCCTTTCGATCTCCGGGAACGCCAACGCCGGCGGCGGGATCGGATCGGCTTTCTTCGGGGTCGGCTCCGCCTTCGGCTGGGTCGGCTGCGGGGCTGGGGTCTCGGCCTTCGTCGCCGCGCTGGTCTCGGCGTTCAAGGTCTTGGGCTTCTTCTTTGGGGGATTCGACGAGGCGGAGGTGGCCTCCTCGCTCGGCTGCGGGGATGGCTGCGACTTCGGCTTCGAGGTGTCCGACGTCGATGTCGGCTTGGCCTTCTTCTTCGTGCCAGTCGTGGTCGTGGGCGAGGGCGCCGCCGGACGTGCCCATCCGAACGCCTCGGCGATCCGTGCGAGTGTTAGCATTCAACTTCTCCCAGGCTTCGGCCAGCTTCCCGCGGCGGGAATCGGCGGCGTGGATGATCCCCGCGTTCGTGAGCTTGCCGTCCGTGTCGTGCAGCTTGTCCTGCCAGAGGCCGTTCGGCTCCTTGGGCTTCGGCTCCGGCATCGGCGGCAGCGCCTCGGCCTCCGCCTCGGCCTTCTTCCGGTCGGCAAGGCTGATGACGTTGTCCGCCTCGATCAACGTCTCGACGGCCAGCTCCTTGAGGGACAGGTACTCGCGGCGGGCGTCCTGCCAATCGAGCATGGCGGCGTAGCGGTTGGGGAACTCCTCGCGGCGCGGCTGGCGTCCCTCCTCCTCGGCCTTGTCGATGACGCGCTGCGCCATCCTGAGTTCGTACTGCGGGACATGCGGCGGCGGCGGAAACTCGTCGGCGGCGGCTTCCTTGTTGCTCCTGAACTCGACGCGGATGTCCAGCTTCTGGGACTCCAGCCATGCGTTCATCCGCTCCGTGGTCTCGGCGCGGAAGCCGCGGAGGGCATCCGAACGGGGAAGCCTCGACACATCGGACTGTGAGCGGGCGAAATCGCCGCCGAAATAGGCGTTCCACTCTCGGGCGTCCTTCTTCGTCTTGGCGAATCCTTCACCGTCTACCGCCAGCCGCCGCATGGTGAGGGTGTAGTGGACGTGGTCCTGCGGCAGCCCATCGGAACCCGTGATGCGGTGGATCGAGAAATCGACCACCATGCCCATGGCCACCCACGGCTTCGCCATCTCGCGGGCGAACTCGACCTGCTGGTCGTCGGTGAGGCCGCGGGGCAGGGCGACGTCCACGGTTCTGGCGGTCTGGGAGTTCTTGCGGGTCTCCGCCTTCTCGGCCTCGCTCCATAGCATCGCCCGGTCGTAGACCCAGGCGGGTGCGCCCTCGGGCGCCATGATCTCCGAGTGTCCGACCTCCTCGCCCTTCGTGGCGGTGTAGTCGAAGGTCTCGCCGGTGCGGGGGTCGGTCAGGCGGTCGGCGGCGACGTAGGCGGCACGGCGGCAGGCGGAGCCGCCTGAGCGCCGCTGGACCACACCGACCGAGACGTGCCTCGCACCCGACATGCCAAGGATTCCTCAAGTAGTAATGTTGACAAGTTCCCGGCCATAAGGGCCGGGCGAGCGACAAACTGCGAAGCAGTTTGTATAAGCGAGCACAGCCTTGGTATCCGCAAAGAACTCACTGAGCCAGAACCTTGCATTTCCATGATTCCACCATAGAATGAAATTGGCAACACAAACACGCGCAGGCGTCGAGCCGGCGGTGCGGATACCAGGAGGCGGAGATGACGAGAGGGCAGAAGGAGCGGCTGCGGAAGCTGGCCGACCAGGGCGACGTCCAGGCGAAGCGGCTGCTGGAGGCACAGGAGAGGATCGAGCGGGACACCATCAAGGCGATCAAGGCGGCGGCGACGGCGGACCAGCAGAAACGGAAGGAGGCGCTGTGCGCCGTGGGGGACTGCGTCCTCGACGAGGCGGCCGCCGATCCCGGGTTCCGCGTCGTGCTGGACGGGATCATCAAACGCCGCGGCGCCGGCAAGTTGGAGACGATCCGCCGGTTCCGGCCCGACGCGCTGCTGGACTCCCGGGAGGTCGTGGTGTCGGTCGGCGGCGAGGACGGCGGAACCGGCTTCCTTGAGGGCGACGGCGATGACCAGTGACCCGTACGGCCTCGGCGCCGTGGCGCACTTGGCCGCGGACGGGAAGCCCCGATCCTCTAAATCCCTCCATCCTTGAGTCCCGAGCGAGCGAAGATGGGCGCCGATGGCGCCCATTCTCGTTCCCAGCTTCCTTCCATCCCGTCGTCCGTCGCATCGCTGGGGTCGCCCGGATCGGGGCGGCGGTCGCCGTCAAGGACCGCGAAGCGGCCCGGCTTGCCGGGTTGCCTTGACGGGGGCCGGCGGCTCGATCAGACCCCAGAAAGCGATGCGGCGGGCGGCGGGATGGACTGCGGATTCCCCCGGCTACCCACAGCCCACGATATGAAAACGGCGTCCAGCGGGCTTCTAATCCAATGTTGACACACCAGGGGGCAAGCGGAGTCTAAACTTGACGTACAAAGCCGCGGCGCAGCAGTCTTCCAAATGAAACATCCCAACTGGAGGCAGCCTCGTGGATACCATCATTTCGAAGATTAGGCCTCATTATCCTTCCATCATCATTGCGATGTTCCTTGCACTGACTCTGCCTGTTGATGTCGTGTTCCTCGACTATCACGACAAGAGCCTTGCGGCAGGGCAGTACCATGACCTGCCGAGAGAGGGCGACTGGCGTGGCCGGTTCGCGGCGCTTGCGCTGGTGGTCATGTGGAACGGAGCGGCGACGATCGCGCTGAAGCGCGTCCTCGAACGCGTCTATGGGCCGACCGCCGGCTTGGCAGCCGATGTTCAGGGCTCCCATCCGCTCGGGTTGCGGCCGTAGCAGCGCACCCATTTCACAACACCCGTCACGAACAGGCCCACGGGAACAAGCCAGCGGAACCAATAGTAATCCGATGCCCACAGCGGAACCGAACCGTCGGGTCCCACAGGTGCAAAGGTGCCTGCGGGGGGCAGGTAGAACCAATCCCAGATTTTGATCGCAATGAACGCAGCGACGGCGAGGGCGGACCAAAGCTTGAGATGATGGATACAGGGGCGAGCCATAAGCCTCTCCGAGATGGACACGTATGCGACGAACGCCAAGGGACGCTGCATACCATCACGAGCGGTGGGGGTCCAGCAGCCACACCGACGCGCTTCCCCTCCCCGGCCCCCTCCCCATCGCCATGGCGCTGTGGTGCCGGCATGCGGGGAGGGATGTCAGCGTGCCAAGCCTACGCAACCCTTCGGCCCGGCCCTACCGGGCAGGCACCGGGCGGGGCGACCGCCCGTGGCACCCTGTCAGGAGCAATAGGAACAGCTCCCGTCACTCCCCCGTCCAGGCACAAGGCCTGGACTCCCCCGTTCCTCCTTTGCTCCGCGAGGGTGCCGTACATGGCATTGGCGGCGGCGGGATCGTACAGGAAGGTGGGGATGCCGTCGGCGTCGAACGTGACGGGACCATCGGTTGGGCAGGTCGCAGCCTTGTGCCGTGACGGCAGCAGGGGCGGAGGCTGATCCCCGGCTGCCCCCGGTGAACATCCTATCTGATAGGACACCGTCTGACACCTTCCGCTCGACGCTTCCGGAGCCGTATGCCAGTACCGTTTCACGGTCTCCAAGCTCACGCCCGCCCGCTTCGCGACGGCCTTCTGGGTCGGCTTGGCGCCCTCGTCGATGATGGCTTGACGGGCGGCCGCGATCGCCGCGACGGAACCCGCCTTCTGCCGGCCGGCGATGAAGCGGCCGCCGGCGGCCTGCCTCTCCTTCAGCGACATACCCTTCGGCAGCAGCATGCGCACCTCGCCGCCAGCCTTGTCGTACCGCTTCCAATCGAGCCGGTTCCAGCAGAACCGGTAGATGCTCCGGACGACGCAGTCGGTCTCGTAGGCGTCGAGAGCTTTGTCGCCGAGCGCCGCGTTGGCCTCGGCGACGAGTCCCCTGATCTCGGCGCGGAGGCCGTCGCCGTCGCCGGTCCGTTTGTAGCGGCCGGTGAGGCGGTAGGCCTTGTGCCTGACCTCCTCGAAGATGGCCTTGTTTCGGGAACCGGCACCCTGCTTCGCCAAGGCGAGCCCCTTTGGGCGCTTCCTGCGCTCCTCGATCCACAGGTCAATGTCGAGCTGCCGGGCGAGGTCGTCGAGCGTGACGGGAGCGCCGCCGAACCAGACCACCTCGTGGTCGGGGTGAAAGGGGTTCTTGGTGTGGAGCATGGCATAGTCCGGATCGGCCCCCAGCGTCCAGGCTAACGCCTCTCGGACGAGCTTCAGCTTCTCTTGGGGCGCCTTCCGTGCCCCCGGGGTGCGCAGCACCGGTTCGGCGAGCTCCCATGTGACGTGGTAGCGGCCGGCGTTCCGGGTCCCTTCCCTGTTCCGCACGGCGAACAGAGGCCGGGCGAGGCCCTTGTCCTTCCATCGGAGGATGTCGTCGTGGTCGCAGTCCTGTGAAAGGAACCGGACGGCAAAATCGTGGTTGAGGCCGACCCCCTTTGCGTTCTTCCAGGTCTCCATCAGCCACTTCGGCTTCCTCACCGTAGAGCGGATTTTGGATTCCAAATTCCTATTCTTTCTGACCTTCCTTTTCAGTTTGTCATCAAGATGAAAATACGCCCATGGCCGGGCAGGCAACGCGGCCCATAGGGAAGCCACATCTTGGACCGGAAGGAACTGAAATTTGGTCTTTGGCTTTTTGGCTGGCGGAACCGATTTCGGCTCCGCTTGTATGCGTCTCGCAGTTGCGACCATGTCTACCTCCTAGTGGAGGTCCGGCCCGCTGATGCATTTAGGTCTTGGCCACTGCGACAGCCTGCGCTATCTCTCTGGTCATGACTTGCCGCCTCGAACAGCAGGTCCCGAACCCTCAGGTTCCAGTCGGCGTCCGCTTGCTACGGGCGCCGACTTCCTTTTAGGGGTAGCGCATCCCCCGGTCGTGGCCAAGTCATTGTTATGAAAGCAAAAAATGTTGACAGCGGGAGCCATCAGCCTGGCTTCACGTTGAGCCTGCCGCCCGGCAGCCGTTCGCCGAGCCGGTCCCCGCGAAGGTGGGTGTAGCGGCCGAGCATGGTGGGTGTGAGATGTCCGGTGATGGACATGATCTCGTGGTCGCGAAGGTCAGTCAGTTCGAACAAGCGGCTGATCGCCTCGTGCCTGAGGTCGTGCCAGCGCAGGTCGGGGAAGGCGTCGCGTTGGGCTTCTTTGTCGGCGGCGCTGATCGCATCCCTGAAGGCGTGAGCGATGGCGCGTGGCGTTTCCACCGGCAGAACCGGCCGAGGGCCGATTACGCCGTCCGCAGGCAACAGTTCCCGGAAGGCAGCGACGGCACGGGCCGACAGCGGCACGAGCCTGGGCTGGTCGTTTTTGGTCCGGTCCAGCCCTGCCGAGGGCCGCACGTCGAGGCGCACCCGATCCCACGTCAATCCGGCGAGTTCCCCTTGCCTCATACAGGTCTCAATGGCGATGATCACCGCCGGGCGCAGCCACGGCCTTGACGACTTCGCGCACGCCGCGAGGAGGCGGGCCTCCTCGTCGTTCCCTTGCTCGTCTGGATGCGGGTTCAGCCGCCGCGTTCGGCCCGAAGGCATTCCAGGGCGGACGTTGGGTCCTACCGGGTTGGCGAGTTCCACATGGTGGGCCAGCGCCCAGAGCTGGTACACCCGACTCAACGTGTTGAGGCGGTGGATGACGGTCTGCGCCGTGCATTCGGCTTCCGGCCCAGCCGGCTCATCGCCTTCGGTGCCGTCTTCGTCGAGAACCCGTCGACGCCAACGAATCAGATCCCAGGGCTTGATGCTGACGAGGGACCAGTCCGCGAATTCGGAGCCCTTCCAGTAGCGCAGCTTTGAGAGTTGGTTCTTGGCGTCTGGGGTGTTCAGCTTACGCTTGCCCGTCTTCGGGTCCAGCGGTGCGACGTGGTCCGTGTACCAGTCCATCGCCTGTGACAGGGAGGTGTCACGGGCCTTCCGGCGGTCCTGGTACTCGTCACCGATGACCTTGCCTTCCAGGATGGCGGCCCACTCCTCGGCCTCCTTCCGCGTCTCGAAGGTCTTCGTCTCGCTAACGATCTTGCCGTCGCGCTTCCGCCGCACCCGTGCGCAGAACTGGTAGGGTCCCCGTTCCCAGATCGTAGCCATGTGACGCGCTCCTGCCCTCCGCCGTGGAAGGGACAGTGTCACGGATTGTCACGAAAAAGGCCAGGAAATTGGAGCGGGTGAAGGGAATCGAACCCTCGTCGTAAGCTTGGGAAGCTTCTGCTCTACCATTGAGCTACACCCGCGCCGCCGGGGCCGTGGCGGCCCGTCGGCAGTGCCCCTGGTCGGGGCTCGCTGTTTATAGGCAAGGTCCCCGGCCGTTGCAAGAGGCTCGTGTCAGGCCGCCCAGGCGGTGCGCCGTGGCACCCACAGGCCGGCCGACGCCAGCCCCGCGTTAGGGATCGCGCCGGCCAGGGCGACCTCCGGCGCCGGCGCCGTGGCGGCGGCGCCCGGCACCCGGCCGACCACGCCGGCGGCCCCGGCCAGCGCGCCCGGCACCAGCTCCAGGCCGAGGAAGCGGGCGGCGTCGACCGGGCCCGGCATCTCCAGGCCCAGGGTCAGGTCGCGGGTGAAGCCGAAGCGGGCGTAGTAGGGCGCGTCGCCGACCAGGATCACCGAGCGATGGCCCGCCGCCGCGGCCTTGTTCAGGCTCATGCGGATCAGCTTGCTGCCCAGGCCGCCGCCCCGCCAGTGCGCCGTCACGGCGATCGGGCCCAGCATCAGCGCCGGCGTCATGCCGCCCAGCGTCACCGGCCAGTAGCGGATCGTCCCTTCCAGCACCTCGTTGCCGAGGTCGTCGTGCTCGATGGCGACCAGCGACAGCTCGCGCAGCGGGTCGACCCCGTCGCGCAGGCGGTAGGCGGTCTTGGAGTGGCGGTCGGGGCCGAAGGAACGGTCGAGGAGGGTTTCGATGGCGGCGGCGTGCCGCGGCTCCTCGGTGGTCACGATCATCGATGGGGTCTCCCGGCAGGGAAGAAGGTCGGAAGGGCGGATCGCGCCTTCGCCGGGAGGGGGGCCGGTCAGTTCCAGCCGGTTCCCCGGGCGTCCGCACGCGATCCGTAGACGTCCGCGCCCGCGCTCAGCGGCGCGCCGGTCCGTCGTCGGATGCTGATGATGTGCTGACGCAACATGACCACAGCTCATGGGCTGTTTCGGGGTGGGTCGCATATACCATCGGCCCCGGCGCCACGCAAGGGCCGGTTCGGCGCCACCCCCGTGCAGCGCCGCGGGGTGTGGCATGCCGGCACGGCATGGCCGCCCCGGCCCTGGACGCGGCCGCCCTCCCGGCCCTGGACAGCACGGCGGCGGCACCCCTATTCTTGGCCACGAACAGTGCGCCCGTGCGCGGAGTCCCGGTCATGTACAGCAACGTCACGCGGTCGATCCGCGTCACCGTCAACCCGATCTTCCTCGAGGACCAGTCGGTGCCGGCGGAGAACCACTACGTCTGGGCCTACCACGTCCGCATCGAGAACGAGGGCAGCGAGACGGTGCAGTTGCGCACCCGCTACTGGCGGATCACCGACGGGCTGGGGCGGGTGCAGGAGGTGCGCGGGCCGGGCGTGGTCGGCGAGCAGCCGGTGCTGGAGCCGGGCGAGGCCTTCGAGTACACCAGCGGCACGCCGCTGGCGGCGCCGTCCGGCATCATGATGGGCGCCTACCAGATGGAGACGGAGGACGGCGAGACCTTCGACGTCACCATCCCGGCCTTCTCCCTGGACAGCCCGCACCAGTCCAAGCGCCTCAATTGACCGCGACCGCAGGCGCCGGTCCTTGACTTCGGGCGGCCGACCGCCGACGTGGGATGTTCGCTCCGGCCAACCGGCCGATGACCGCCCCCGGCCGGTGATCCGAAGGGGCACCCGGCGCCGTAACCCGTGAGACCCCGCGCGCCGCATCCATGAGGACCCGCACCGTGACCGTTCCCAAGCCCCCCCTCGCCGCCAACGTCGTCCGCGGCCCCGGCCACCCCCGCCGCGGCGGCGTCGCCATCGAACGTCCCACCCAGGCGGAGGCCGAGGAGGCGGTGCGCACGCTGATCCGCTGGGCCGGGGACGACCCCGGGCGCGAGGGGCTGCTCGGCACGCCGGACCGCGTGGCCCGCTCCTACCGCGAGTTCTTCGCGGGCTACGATGCCGATCCCGTCGAGATCCTGGAGCGCACCTTCGAGGAGACCGACGGCTACGACGAGATGGTCGTGCTGCGCGACATCCGCATGGAATCCTACTGCGAGCACCACATGGTGCCGATCATCGGCAAGGCCCACGTGGCCTATCTGCCGCGCCACCGGGTGGTCGGCATCTCCAAGCTGGCCCGGGTCGTGGAGATCTACGCCAAGCGCCTGCAGATCCAGGAGAAGCTGACGGCCCAGGTGGCCAACACCTTCGACGAGGTGCTGCAGCCCGACGGCGTCGCCGTGGTCATCGAGGCGCAGCACCAGTGCATGACCACCCGCGGCGTCCACAAGCCCGGGGTGACCATGGTGACCAGCCGCATGCTCGGCGCGTTCCGCACCGACCCGTCGACGCGGCGGGAGTTCCTGTCGATGATCGGCAACCCGGTCAACCGCACCGGCGAGTGAGGGCGCTCACGCCTCGCGGATGCCGTGCTGGCGGATCAGGTTGTAGAGGGTGGGCCGGCTGACCTCCAGCAGCCGGGCGGCGGCCGACAGGTTGCCGCTGGACTGGGTCAGGGCGTGCTCCACGGCGCGGCGCTCCGCCTGCTCGCGCACCGCGCGCAGCGGCACCGGCCGGGCGCGGCGGCGGCATTCGGCCTCCAGCTCGTGGCGGTGGAAGGCCCGGTCGACCAGCAGCGCCAGCTCGCGCAGGCCGCCGCCGCCGCGGACGACGTCGTGGGCGCCGGCGGCCACCGCCTGCACGGCGGCGCTGCGCGGCTGGCGCCCGTCGTCCAGCATCACCACCTTGGTGGCCGGCGATGCCGCCAGCAGGTCGTCGAGCACGGCCAGCCCGTCGACCGGGCCGCACGGCGCCGGGCGCCCGTCCGCGCCCGCCGGCGGCGGGATGTGGAAGGCCACCAGCGCGACCGGCGGCCGATGGGCGCGGGCCACCCGCCGGGCGTTCTCCCGGTCGGCCGTGCTGACGATGCGCCACGACGCCAGGGCGCCGACCAGCCGGCCGCCGAGATCGGCGTCGTCGTCCACGAGTAGCAGCGTGCGCGCCACCTGGCAGCCCTCCATGTCGGGTTCGGGGACCGGCGCCGGCGGACGCCGGCGGCGGGTACGGACGCCCCGAAACATCGCCACGACGGTCCATCCTGTCCAACGCGCGTTGGCATGAGCGGCGCCGCATTTTGGACGGATTCCAGGAACCGAAAGGGGTGCACCACCCAGCGTCGCACCACCGCATCGGAGGGGCGACGGGCGCGGCCGGGCCGCCTCGCCCGGGCCGCCGGACGGCCGCCGTCCGGTCGAACGGCGCTCCGCCGTCAGGTCGAACGGCGCTCCGCCGCGAAGAGCGCGTCGAGGCCGGCGCGGTAGTCGGGGTGGCGTGGCGCCCACCCCAGCGCGCGCTTGATGCGGTCGTTGCGCACCCGCTTGTTGTCGGCCCAGAAGCTGGCCGCCATGGGCGACAGGCCGGCCTCCCCGATGGGCACCAGCGGCGGCGGCGGAAGGCCGAGCAGGTGGCAGGCGTAGGCCACCACCTCGGGCTGCGGGCAGGGGTGATCGTCGCACACGTTGTAGACGGACCCGGGCCGGGGCCGGGCCATCGAGGCTTCCAGCGCGTCCACCGCGTCCTCCACATGGATGCGGCTGAACATCTGGCCGGGCTTGTCGATGCGCCGGGCGGTGCCGTCGCGCGCCTGGTCCAGCGCGCTGCGGCCGGGGCCGTAGATGCCGGGCAGGCGGAAGACGTGCGCCGGCACGCCGCGCTGGCGGTAGAGGTGCAGCCAGCCGCGCTCCGCCTCGACGCGGCGGCGCTGGCGCTCGCCGGTCGGCCGCAGCCAGTCCCCCTCCCCCACCCAGGCGCCGCCGCGGTCGCCGTAGACCCCGGTGGTGGAGAGGTACCCGGCCCATTCCAGGCCGGCGAGGTCGCCGATCGCCGCGGCGTGGTGGGCCAGCGCCGAATCGCCGTCCTCGCCGGGCGGCGCGGAGTCGAGGAGATGGGTGGTGCCGGCCAGGGCGGCGGCCGCGTCGGCCAGGGGCGCGTCGCCGGCGAAGCGGTGCGCGACGATGCCGCGGGCGGCCAGCGCGTCGCACGAGGCCTGGGTGCGCCCTGTCCCGGCGACCGCCCAGCCCCGCGCCAGGGCGCGCGCCGCCAGCACCGACGCGGTGTAGCCCAGGCCGAAGACGAACAGGCGGGGTCGGGTCATGGGCGGGCCATCCTCACTGTCGCGCCCCCGCGCATCGCGCTTGCATCGGCGGGCCGCGATGGCGGAGTGTAGTCGTGCCATGCATCGACGCAAACCCCTCCCGTTCCTCGCCCTTTCCGCCCTCGCCCTCGCCCTTTCCGCCGCCCTGGCGCCGCCATCCGCGGCCGCCCAGGAGGACGGGCGCCTGGCCGCCTGTCTGGCCCTGGCCGAAACCGCGCCCGACGCGGCCATCGAACAGGCGCGCCTGTGGGGGGAGCGTGGCGGCGCCGGGGCCGCCCGCCTCTGCCGCGCCATGGGCCTGTTCCACCGCGGCGCCTTCGCCGAGGCCGCCGCCGGGCTGGAGGCGCTGGTGCCGGAGCTGGCCGCCGAGGACGACGCCGCGGCCGCGTCCCTGCTGGGCCGGGCCGGCTGGGCCTGGCTGCGCGCCGGCGACGCGACGCGCGCCGAGGCCGCCTACGGCCGGGCGCTGCGGCGCACCCCGGACGACGCCGACCTGTTGATCGACCGCGCCTTCGCCCGCGCCGAGGCGGAGCGGTTCTGGGACGCCATCGACGACCTCGACGCCGCCATCGCCCGGGCGCCGGAGCGCGCCGACGCCTGGCTGTACCGCGCCGCCGCCCATCGGGCGCTGTCCCACCTCGCCCAGGCGCTCGACGACGTGGCGCGGGCGCTGGAGCTGCGCCCCGGCGACCCCGACACGGTGCTGCTGCGCGGCAACCTGAAGGCCCTGTCCGGCGATCTGGCCGGTGCCCGCGCCGACTGGGAGCTGGTCGGCGACCTCGCCGGGGACGGCGGTTCCGCCGCCGCCGCCGCCGCGGTCAACCTGGAGCGCACCGCCGCCCCGCCGTCACCGGGCGCCACGCCCGCCGCGGCTCCCACGGCGGCTCCCACGGCGGCTCCCACCGGGACTCCCTCCGGACGCGGCGCGCTGCGCTGACCCGTCGGGCGCCGGCGCGCCGGTGCGGTGGAGGCGCAGGAGCACGGCCGCCACGGCGAGGACGGCGAGGTTGAGGACGAAGGTGTGGTCACGAGACGTCGCGCGACCCATGCCGGCCCTCCCGCTGCACCGTCACGGCCGACCAACCGCACCCCGGCCGGGCCGGTCCGTTCGGGCCGGAGTCGCGCTTGCCTCCTTGCCCCGGCGGGGGCGGATGTGCCAAACCATAGGCATTGGGCTCGCGTTGGCTTTCGGCCCCCCAGATGTAGCGTGCGATGGGTGTGGATTCGCTGTTTTCCCTGAACGCCCCCGAGGGCGACGCGGCGCTGCGGGCGCTGCGCTCGGTGTTCGGCTACGAATCGTTCCGCGGGCCGCAGGGCGAGATCATCCGCCATGTCGTGGCCGGCGGCGACGCGCTGGTGCTGATGCCGACCGGCGGCGGCAAGTCCCTGTGCTACCAGATCCCCGCCCTGGTGCGGCCGGGCGTGACGGTGGTGGTGTCGCCGCTGATCGCCCTGATGCGCGACCAGGTCACGGCGCTGCGCCAGCTCGGCGTGCGGGCCGCCTTCCTCAACTCCTCCCTGGAGCTGGCCGAGGCACGCGAGGTGGAGCGGGCCATGACGCGGGGCGAGCTCGACCTGGTCTACGTGGCCCCGGAGCGGCTGGTGACGCCGCGCTTCCTCGACCTGCTGGAGCGCACCGAACTGGCCCTGTTCGCGCTCGACGAGGCCCATTGCGTCAGCCAGTGGGGCCATGATTTCCGGCCGGAGTACCTGCAGCTCTCGATCCTGCATGAGCGCCACCCCGCGGTGCCGCGGATCGCGCTGACCGCCACCGCCGACGCCCAGACCCGCGCCGAGATCGCCGAGAAGCTGGGGCTGACCGAGGCCCGCGTCTTCGTCTCCTCGTTCGACCGCCCCAACATCACCTACCGCGTGGTGCCCAAGGCCAGCGAGCGCCAGCAGCTCCTGGGCTTCCTGCGCGACCACCATCCCGAGGACGCCGGCATCGTCTACTGCATGTCGCGCGCCAAGGTGGAGGACGTGGCGCAGTGGCTGTCGGCCCAGGGCCGCGAGGCCCTGCCCTACCACGCCGGCCTGCCGCCGGCGGTGCGCGAGGCCAACCAGGACCGCTTCCTCAAGAGCGAGGGCATGGTGATGGTGGCCACCGTCGCCTTCGGCATGGGCATCGACAAACCCAACGTCCGTTTCGTGGCCCATCTCGACCCGCCCAAAAGCCTGGAGGCCTACTACCAGGAGACCGGGCGCGCCGGCCGCGACGGGCTGCCGGCCAACGCCTGGATGGTCTACGGCATGGCCGACGTGGTGATGCTGCGCCAGATGCTGGAGCAGTCGGAGGCCGGCGACGCCCACCGCCGGGTCGAGCGGCGCAAGCTGGAGGCGCTGCTCGGCTTCTGCGAGACGGCACAGTGCCGCCGCCGGGTGCTGCTCAACTATTTCGGCGAGGCGCGGGCGGAGCCCTGCGGCAACTGCGACAGCTGCCTGGAGCCGATGGAGACCTGGGACGGCACGGTGGCCGCCCAGAAGGCGCTGGCCGCCGTCTACCGCACCGGCCAGCGCTACGGCGCCGGGCACCTCATCGACGTGCTGCGCGGCAACGCCACGGACAAGGTGGTGCAGCAGCAGCACGACCGGCTGAAGACCTTCGGCGTCGGCCAGGACCTGTCCAAGACGGAGTGGCAGTCGGTGTTCCGCCAGCTCGTCGCCGCCGGCTTCCTGACCGTCGACGTGGAGGGGTACGGGGGGTTCCGCCTCACCGACGCCGGCGTGCCCGTGGCCAAGGGGCAGCAGGCGGTGCACCTGCGCAAGGACCCGGTGCGGGAGACGCGGCGCGGGGTGCGCGACTCCCTGCGGCGCGGCGCCGGGGCCGGCGGGGGCGGGAGCGGCGGCCGCGAGAGCGGCCGCGGCCCGCTGTCGCCGGCCGACGACGCGCTGTGGCACGCCCTGCGCGCCTGCCGGCTGGAGCTGGCGCGCGAGCAGGGCGTTCCGCCCTACGTCATCTTCCACGACAGCACGCTGCTGGAGATGGTGGCGGGCCGCCCGCTCGACCGCCACGCCTTCGCCCGCCTGCCCGGCGTCGGCGCCCGCAAGCTCGACCTCTACGCCGACAGCTTCCTGGAGGTCATCCACCGGCACGCCTGAGGGCACCGGAAGGCGCCCCGGCGAAACCGGGCGCGCCTGTGCGGCGCGCCCTTGGCAGGACCGTCCTGGCCGGTGGCCTACTTCCAGCCGGCGCGGTCCATGACCTTCAGCGCCTCCGCGTTGTTCTTCCCGTAGACGGCGGCGTTGAGCTCGTCCTCCTTGAAGGGACCCCAGGCGGCCACCACCGGCGCGACCTCGGCACCGGCGACGATGGGGTACTCGTAGTTCAGCTCGGTGAAGATCGTCTGGGCCTCGGGGGTCACCAGATACTCCAGGAACCGGACCGCCGCGTCGCGGTGCGGCGCGTTCTTGATGACGCCGCCGCCCGACACGTTGACGTGGGTGCCGCGCCCGTCCTGGTTGGGGAAGATGACGCCCAGCTTCGACACCACCGCACGGTCCTCGGGCTTGTCCGACGCGGCCAGGCGGGCGAAGTAGTAGCTGTTGGAGACGGCCACGTCGCCTTCGCCGGCGGCCACCGAGCGGATCTGGTCGGTGTCGCCGCCCTGGGGCTTGCGCGCCATGTTCCCGACCACCGCCTTGGCCCACTCCTCCGTCCATTCCGCGCCGTGGGTGGCGATCAGCGAGCCCACCAGCGACTGGTTGTAGACGTTGGTGGAGGAGCGCACCAGCAGGCGGTCGTCCCATTTCGGGTCGGCCAGGTCCTCGTAGCTCCTCAGCTCCGACGGCTCGACGGCGACCTTGTTGTAGACGAGGATGCGCGCGCGCTTGGACAGGCCGAACCAGTGGCCGTCGGGCTCGCGCAGGTGGGCGGGGATCGCCTCTTCCAGGATCTTCGAGTCGACGGGCTGGAGGATGCCCGCTTCCTGGGCGCGCCACAGACGACCGGCGTCGACGGTGATGAGAACGTCGGCGGGGCTGTTGCCGCTCTCGCTCTTCAACCGCTCGATCAGCTCGTCGTCCTTGCCTTCGATGAGGTTGACCTTGATCCCGGTCGCCTTCTCGAAGTTGTCGTACAGGGCCTTGTCGACGTCGTAGTGCCGCGCGGAATAGACGTTGACCACCTTGTCCTGAGCGTGGCCGGGACCGGCTGCCAGCGCGACCGCGCCGAACGTCGCGGCACCGAGCGCGGCGGCCATCAGGCCGAGCGTCTTGTTTCGCATCCCTTTGATCCCCTGCTTGCGGTCGTTCCCGTCTTTGCGAATTGTTCGCATGGGCACCTTGGCGACCGCACCCCGGGGTGTCAAGCGCGATTGAAAACCGTTCGCATGCACGCGCCGGTCCGCCCCGCCGCATCCCCCTGTTGCCGAAGTGGCGCAGCGCTGTGGCAACCGTTCGGTCAATTCTCCGGTTTGAACCGTAGTGGATTGGTTCTCATACGGCTTCGCCTAAAATGCCGCGGACGTGAGGGGCGTTTTTTCCGCAACACTGTGCTTGCGCCCGCCCGTTCGAAAGATATCATGCGGGCGGGGTTAGCCCGAATGGATCGCAAAGGACCGCACCGATGCGCTGGACGCTTGTACTGACGTTGCTCGCCGGGCTCATGTCCGCCATCACCATGACGCCCGCCAGCGCCGTCGACCTCGCCAAGTCCAGCGCCGACTTCGGGCCGGAGGGGGCCTGGGCCAACTACTGCGAGGTGGACCGCATGACGGACGCCAAGACGTGCCGTCTGCTGATCTACCGCCTGTTCGACGAGGGACGCGAGGTCGGGTTCGTGGCGCTGAGCGTCATCCCCACCGGAACCGACTACCACCTGTTCCTGACCACCAGCCAAGGGCTGATCGAGAGCTGCGCGATTCGCATCGACCGCCAGCCGCGCATCGAGACGCACATCGCCACGATCAACATGTGCATGTTCCCGAACTTCGTCTCGGGCCGCATCGCCGACCAGTTCCGCAACGGCTCGACGGTTCTGGTGCGCGTCAACTTCCTGCGCGCCGGCAAGCGCGACATCGACTTCCCGCTCAACGGCTTCAGCCGCAATTTCGAAGAGATGCAGCGCAGCCTGCAGTAGCGGCGCGCGGCGTCGCGACCCAATCCCCCCGACGAAACGACTCCCCCGAAGAAACGACTCCCCCCGACGAAACGGCGATCCACGGCATGGCCGATTCGGCGGTCCCGCCGCCAGCGCCCTTGCCAGTGCCCCCGCCAGACCGTCCGGCCCGCGGTGTTGGCCCGGACGCCGGCCGGTGGGCCGGTCAGGCGCGGCGGCGCACCGGCCGCCCGGGCAGCGCGCGGTCGTCCTCGTCGAACAGCTCGGCCAGCTTGTTCATCATGGTGCCGCCGAGTTGCTCGGCGTCGACGATGGTCACCGCGCGCCGGTAGTAGCGGGTGACGTCGTGGCCGATGCCGATGGCCACCAGCTCGACCGGCGAGCGGTTCTCGATGTGCTCGATGACCAGGCGCAGGTGGCGCTCCAGGTAGTTGCCGGAGTTCACCGACAGCGTCGAGTCGTCGACCGGGGCGCCGTCGGAGATCACCATCAGGATGCGCCGCTGCTCCGGCCGGGCCATCAGGCGGTCGTGCGCCCACAGCAGCGCCTCCCCGTCAATGTTCTCCTTCAGGATGCCCTCGCGCAGCATCAGCCCGAGGTTGCGGCGGGCACGGCGCCAGGGCTGGTCGGCCGCCTTGAAGACGATGTGCCGCAGGTCGTTGAGACGGCCGGGGTTGGCCGGCTTGCCCTGCTGCAGCCACAGCTCGCGGCCCTGCCCCCCCTTCCAGGCGCGGGTGGTGAAGCCCAGCACCTCCACCTTGACGGCGCAGCGCTCCAGGGTGCGGGCCAGGATGTCGGCGCTGATGGCGGCGATGGAGATCGGGCGGCCCCGCATCGAGCCGGAGTTGTCGATCAGCAGCGACACCACGGTGTCGCGGAAATCGGTCTCCTTCTCCCGCTTGTAGGACAGCGGCAGCACGGGGTTGACGACGATGCGCGACAGCCGGGCGGCGTCGAGCATCCCGTCCTCCAGGTCGAACTCCCAGGCGCGGGTCTGCTTGGCCAGCAGCCGGCGCTGCAGGCGGTTCGCCAGACGCGAGATCACCCCCTGCAGGTGCTGGAGCTGCTGGTCCAGCATCAGGCGCAGCCGGGCCATCTCGTCGGGGTCGCACAGATCAGCCGCGTCGACCGTCTCGTCGAACTGGGTGGTGAAGGCCCTGTAGGCGTTCGGGTCGGGATCGTTGCGGCGGTTGTGGTCGGGGCGCCACGGCACGCCAGGGCCGGCCGGCTCCTCCGCCCCCTCGCCCTCGCCAAGGTCGCCCTCGCCGTCCTCGCCGCCCTCGTCGGCGCCGTCGCCCGAACCGCTGTCCTGCATCTCCGCCGAGGCGAGCTGGTCACCGGGGTTGGACACCTCGTCCTCGCCGCGGGTCTGGCCCTCGTTGGCCGGCTGCTCGTTGTCCTCCGATTCCTGCTGGTCCTGCTCCTCCTGCTCGGGCTCGGTCTCCGGCTCCTCACCCACCTCCATGTCGAGTTCGGACAACAGCGAGCGCACGGTGCGCGCGTAGGCGTCCTGATCGGCCATGGCATCGCCGAGGGCGCCGAGGTCGTGGCCCAGCTTCTCGCGGATCCACGGCCGCCAGAGGTCGACGGCGTGGCGCGCCGAGGCCGGGGGTGGGGCGCCGGTCATCGCCTCCCGGGCCACCAGGCGCAGGACCTCGGCCAGCGGCGCCTGCTCGCGCTCGACCACCTTGTCGAAGCCCTGCTTGCGGTAGCGCTCCTCCAGCGCGGCGGCGAGGTTGCTGGCCACCCCGGCCATCGCCCGCGCCCCCAGGGCCTCGCAGCGCGCCTGCTCCATGGCGTCGAAGGCGGCGCGGGCGGTGTCGCCCAGCGGCATGCGGTGGGCGTGGACGGCGCCGTCGTGGAAGCGCAGGCGCAGCGCCACGGCGTCGGCCGCGCCGCGCAGCGTGGCCACGTCGTGCGGGTTGAGATCGCGGGCCGGCACCGGCACGCGCACCCGGGTGCCGATGACCCCCGGCGGCTCCTGGGAGAAGCCCACCTGCACGTCCTCGCGCCCGGCCATCGTCCGGACGGTGGCGATGGTGGAACGCTTGAAGACCTCGATGGGGGATTCGCGATCGGACATCGGACGCAACTCGGCTCAGGAACGGGAAGGCAGCGGGGCGGCCCCGGCGGCACGGGCGCGGCCGGCCACCGCCGCCGCCCCGGCCGCCCGGGTGGCCGTCCGGGTCACACCAGGTTGACCGTCACGCCGGTTTCCGGCAGCTCGGTGCCGAAGCAGCGCTGGTAGTATTCCGCCACGGTCGGCCGCTCGACCTCGTCGCACTTGTTGAGGAAGGTGATGCGGAAGGCGAAGGCGACATCGCCGAAGATGTTCGCGTTTTCCGCCCAGGTGATCACCGTGCGCGGGCTCATCACCGTGGAGATGTCGCCGTTGACGAAGCCCTGGCGGGTCATGTCGGCCAGGCGGACCATGGCGCTCACCGTGTCGCGCCGCTCGGGCGTGTCGTAGTTCGCGACCTTGGCCAGGACGATCTCCACCTCCTCGCGGTGCGGCAGGTAGTTCAGGGTGGCGACCACGTTCCAGCGGTCCATCTGGCCCTGGTTGATCTGCTGCGTGCCGTGGTAGAGCCCGGTGGTGTCACCCAGGCCCACGGTGTTGGCGGTGGAGAACAGGCGGAAGGCGGGGTGCGGCCGGATCACCCGGTTCTGGTCCAGCAGCGTCAGCTTGCCCTCGACCTCCAGCACCCGCTGGATCACGAACATCACGTCGGGGCGGCCGGCGTCGTACTCGTCGAACACCAGGGCACAGGCGTGCTGCAGGGCCCAGGGAAGGATGCCCTCGCGGTACTCCGTCACCTGCAACCCGTCGCGAAGGACGATGGCGTCCTTGCCCATCAGGTCGATGCGGCTGATGTGGCTGTCCAGGTTGACGCGGATGCACGGCCAGTTCAGGCGGGCGGCCACCTGCTCGATGTGGGTCGACTTGCCGGTGCCGTGGTAGCCTTGCACCATCACCCGGCGGTTGAAGGCGAACCCGGCAAGAATGGCCAGCGTCGTTTCGCGGTCGAAACGGTAGGCGTCGTCGAGATCCGGAACATGGTCGTTGCGCTGGCTGAACGCCGGCACCTGCATGTCGGAATCGATGCCGAAGGTCTGGCGCACCGACACGGTGATGTCCGGCACGTGGTCGAACAGGGCCGAGGTGGCCTGTGTAGCTCCTTGGGATGGCATGAGGCGATCTTGTTCGTTGCAGCGAGTGGGGTCCGGTTCCGCGCCGCCGGCGACGCACCGGCCGCGACCGTCAGGGCCTAGACACCATAACAGCCTTTCAGCGTGTTGTAGGCCTGATTGATCACTTTCAGCTTTTCTTCCGCATCGCGGTTGCCGCCGTTGGCGTCGGGATGGTGGATCTTCACCAGTTCGCGGTAGCGCGCCTTGATCCGCACGAAATCGACCGGCGGCGCCAGGTCCAGCACGACCAGCGCGTCCTCCTCCGGGGTGCGCGCGGCGGCCCGGCGCGATGCCTGCTCGTCGCCGGGGCCGCGGCCGGTCTCGCCGCCGAAGGTGAAGCCGAAGCCATGGGTGGCGCGCTCGCGCAGGAACTTCTCCTGCGCCTGCCAGTAGCCGAGCGGCCAGCTCGGCCGCTGCCAGGTGGTGTCGCGCCGGGTTTCCGCCTCGATCTGCTCCGACGTCATGCCGGCGTAGTAATCCCACGAGGCGTTGTAGGCGCGGACATGGGCGAGGCAGAACCAGAAATACTCGTTCAGCCGGTCCCGCCCCTTGGGCGCACGGTGCTCACCTTCCGCGGTGCAGCCGGGGTGTTCGCACATCCGAAGGGCCGGATGGCGCGGTTCCTCGTACAAGCGAGCGGACGATCGTGCGCGGTTGCGTTGCATCGGGAAAGTATGGGGAGATGGGCCGCTGCTGGCAAGCACGCGGGCCGCGCCGGGCCTGGGTTCCGCGCACATATCGGCCTTGACAGCGGACCCGCCGCCGCCCCACGTCTCGGGGCCACGCCCCCTTGCGAGGACCACCCCGATGATCTACGCCGAACGCATCCGCCGGAAGCTGACCGAAGGCCTGGCGCCGACCCGTCTGGAGGTGGTCGACGAGTCCGGCCGCCACGCCGGCCATGCCGGCGCCCGCCCCGAGGGCGAGACGCACTTCAACGTCACCGTGGTGTCCAGCGCCTTCGATGGCAAGTCGCGGGTCGACCGGCAGCGCATGGTCTACGCGCTTCTGACGGACGAGCTGGCCGAGCGCGTCCACGCCCTGGCGCTCACCACCGCGACCCCGGCCGAGGTGGCCTGACCGGGGACCGGGGCGAGC
Source organism: Azospirillum sp. NS33 (assembly GCF_059703765.1). NCBI lineage: Bacteria > Pseudomonadati > Pseudomonadota > Alphaproteobacteria > Rhodospirillales > Azospirillaceae > Azospirillum > Azospirillum sp. NS33. Next base: position 112,078 of record NZ_BAAKJB010000012.1, read on the forward strand.
CGGCCGGCGGGCCCGCATACGAATGCATGCAACCATCGCGCGATAGAGTCGATCCGCGACCGCGGTGAGCATGCAACATGGGTTGCAATTCGCGACGCATTCAGTACATTGCGGGTTATACAACCGACGTCGCCCCCGGCCCGGCCCCGTTCCGCCGGCCGGCGCCGAGCGGAGAAAGGGCAGCCCATGGCGAAGCGAGGGCCGAAGCGCAGGTCCGTGACTGCTCTGGGGGTGGAACCCCTGCGCAGCCAGAACGTGATGGTGAGGGGCCACCGGACCAGCATGCGGCTCGAGCCGTCCATGTGGGACGCGCTTGAGGAGATCGCACGGCGCGAAGCGCATGGCGTCAACGACCTGTGCACCCGCATCAAGGACCGCATCGACGAGCAGGCCCGCCAGCGCGGCCTGGCGCCCGAGGACAGCGACGTGACCCTCACCTCGGCCGTGCGGGTCTTCATCGCCGCCTATTTCCGCCGGGCCTGCACCGAGGACGGCCATTCGCGGGCGCGCCACGGCGAGGGCGACCCGTTCACCGGAACGCCCTTCGACCTCGACAAAGCGGACGACGACGAACCGCCGCCGGGCGGCGGCGCGGCGCGCCCCCTGCCCGACGGGGGCGAAGGCGGCCTGGGCGGGGCGCGCAAGCCGGAGACGACCGGGGCCGGCATCCACCGCCTGTGAGGGGCCGGGGCCAGCACCCCCGGGGGGGGCAGCCGCGGCGGCGGCGGGATCAGTCCGCCGCGTCGACCGCGCGCGGCCCGGTGTAGTGGGCCGGCCAGCGCTGGCGCGCCACCTCGCCGTCGCTGGCGAACATGTGGCACATGTTGAGCAGCACCGGGCGCGTGTGCCCCGGCTCCGCCGGCCGCCCCTCGGTCGCCGCCTGCCGCGCCCGCTCCCGGCTGAGGATGGGATAGATGGTCTGGAAGGCGGTGGTGCCGAGCGGCCCCAACAGCTCCACCAGGTGCGTGCAGCCGTGCACCCCGCCCAGGCGCTCGCGCACCGCGCGGGTCCAGCCCGCGGCGATGGAGAGGCCGACCAGCTTCTGGAAGGCGTCGACGATGCGGCCGCAGCCGTGGTACGGGCTCTTGTCGGTGACCGCCTCGACGGCCCGCACGGTGAGACTGTCGTCCACCGTCAGGCGCAGCCACATCTCGTGGATCGGGTCGCCCGGCTCCAGACGGCCCCGCTCCTCGGTGGTGAAGGCGTAGGCCTTGACGTCGGTGAGGTGGCCCTCGATGTCCCACAGCCCGTCGGCGCGCCGGTACCCGTTGAGGGTCAGGGTCCGGGTGTGGATGGGCTCGCGCTCGGCCGGGTCGGTGAGGGGCATGTCCGTGGCTTCGGTTGCTGCAATGCACAGCGAATATCGGGGCATGCCGGCCGCCGGTCAAGCCGGCGGCCGCGCGCGACCGACCGCGGTCAGGACGCCTGGACGGAGAAATGCGAGCCGAAGAAGAACGCCTCGCGCTCCTTGATCTCCTCTTCCAGGTTGTGGCGGACCTCGCTGTAGAGGTCGCGCACCGAGACGATGCCGACCACCGTGCCGCCGTCCACCACCGGCAGGTGGCGGTAGCGGTGGCGCTCCATCAGGTCCAGCGCCTCGCTGGCCGGCGCGTCGGGACCCAGCGTGTCGGGGTCGGCGGTCATCACCGCCGACAGCGGCGTTGTGGCGATGTCGCGGCCGGCGGCGGCGACCCGCACGGTGAGATCGCGTTCGGTGAAGATCCCCTTGAGCGTGGTCCCCTCGGTGACCAGGACCGCGGCGATCCGGTTCTTGGCCATCCGCTGCACGGCCTCGGCGACCGTGGCGCCGGGGGGCAGGCAGACCAGCGTCTGGTTCTTGATGACATCGGGGATGAGCTTGCGCTGCGGCATCGGTCGTTCCTCGCGTCCCTGTTGATGAAAGGCGTCCGTTATCAACCGACGATCCCCGTCGGCGTCCGGACGCTCGCATTCACTGTGCGGGATGCGGGGCGCTCGTTCAAGTCGCCTGCGGCGGCGCCGGCGGCGAGGGCGGCGACGGGGCCGGCGCGGCCGCTGATGGGGCCGGCGGGGACGGCGCAGGGCCGGCCGCCGGCCCCCCCGCAGGCGCCCCCGCCGGCGCCGGCATCGCCGCCGCGGCCGGGGCCGGCTTGACGAAGGGCCGCCGCAGCTCCGGCGGCGGCACCACCCGCAGCACCGTGATCTGGTGGCGGTGGCGGCGCAGGATCTCGAAGCGGAAGCCGTAGAAGGTGAAGACCTGGCCGACCTCCGGGATGCGCCGCGCCTCGTTCAGCACCAGGCCGGCGATGGTCGAGGCCTTGTCGTCGGGCAGCCGCCATTCGAACTGCCGGTTGAGGTCGCGCAGGGTCACCCAGCCGTCGACGATGTAGGCCCCGTTGGGCTGGGGGCGCACGCCGGCCACCTGGGCGTCGAGCTCGTCGGAGATGTCGCCGACGATCTCCTCCAGGATGTCCTCCAGGGTCACGACCCCCATCAGGCTTCCGTACTCGTCGACCACCAGGGCGAAGTGCTCGCGGCGCTGGCGGAAGGCCTGGAGCTGGTCGAACAGCGTGGTGGTGTCGGGGATGAACCAGGGCCGGGCGGCGATCAGCGCCACGTCCAGGTCCTCCAGGTTGGCGCCGCGCGCCCGCACCTCGCGCAGCAGCGCCTTGGCGTGCAGGACGCCGACGATGTTGTCGGTCTCGTCCTTCCACAGGGGCAGGCGGGTGAACGGGCTGCCCAGCACCTCGTCGGCGATCTGCGCCGGCGGCTGGCCGGCGTCGATCATCACGACGTTGCGGCGGTGGGTCATGATCTCCGACACCTCGACCTCCGCCAGGTCGAGGATGGAGCGCAGCATGGCCCGCTCGTGCCGGACCTCCTCGTCCTCCTGCTCCTCGGACTCCTCGCCTCGGTGCAGCTCGATGGCGCCGCGCAGTTCCTCGGCGGAGCTGCCCACCGAGATCTGCTGGATGTCGGCGCCGAACAGGCGGAAGATCTGCGCCACCACCCAGCCCACCGCCGCCGTCACCGGGCCGAACAGCCAGACCACCGCGGCGATCGGCCGGGCCACCGCCAGCGCCGACCGGTCGGCGTGGTTGAGCGAGTAGGTCTTGGGCATGACCTCGGAGAAGACGACCACCAGCACCGTCATGCCCAGCGTGGCGTAAGCCACGCCGCGATCGCCGAACACGCCGATCAGCACGCTCGTCGCCAGGGCCGACGCCAGGATGTTGACCATGTTGTTGCCGAGCAGGATGGCGCCGATCACCCGCTCCTTGCGCTCGCGCAGCCGGTTCACCAGGCGCGCACGGACGCTGCCCTCCTGCTCGAGCTGGTGCATGCGCGGGCGCGACGCCGCGGTGAGCGCCGTTTCCGCGCCGGAGAAGAACGCCGACATCATCAAAAGCACGACGACGGCGCCGAGTGACAACCACAAGGTCAGGTCCATGGAGGCAAACCCACTGGGCTAGCGGCGGACGGCGTCGTCCAGGAGGGCGCGCACCGCATCGGCCGGCACGTCGCGCTGGGTGAAGGCCGCGCCGATGGCGCGGGTCAGGACAAAGGTGATGCGGCCATCCTTGACCTTCTTGTCCTTGGCCATGTGGCCGATCAGCTCGTCGACGTCCCAGGCCACGCCGGACACCTCGGCCGGCGACACCGGCAGCCCGACGGCGGCGAGGTGGCGGCGCGCCCGCCCGGCGTCGGCCTCCGGGCACAGGCCCAGGCGCACCGACAGGTCGAAGGCCAGCACCATGCCGATGGCCACCGCCTCGCCGTGCAGCAGCCGCCCGCCGAAGCCGGTGGCCGCCTCCAGGGCGTGGCCGAAGGTGTGGCCGAGGTTGAGCAGCGCCCGCTCGCCGCTTTCGCGCTCGTCGGCGCCGACGATCGCGGCCTTGGCGCGGCAGCTCACCGTCACGGCGTGGCGGCGGGCGTCGGCGTCGCCGTCGACCACGCGCCCGCCGTTCTCCTCCAGCCAGGCGAAGAAGTCGGGCTGGCGGATCAGCCCGTACTTGGCCACCTCGGCATAGCCGGCCAGCACCTCGCGCCTGGGCAGGGTGTCCAGGGTCGCGGTGTCGGCGATCACCAGGCGCGGCTGGTGGAAGGCGCCCACCAGGTTCTTGCCGTGGCGCGTGTTCACGCCGGTCTTGCCGCCGACCGAGCTGTCGACCTGCGACAGCAGGGTCGTCGGCACCTGGATGAAGTCGATGCCGCGCAGGGCGATGGCGGCGGCGAAGCCGGTGATGTCGCCGACGACCCCGCCGCCCAGCGCGACCAGCACGGCGGCGCGCTCGATGCGGCGGCCCAGAACGGCGTCCATCAGCCGTTCCAGATGGGCGAAGTCCTTGGTCTTCTCGCCGGCCGGCAGGACCACGGCCTCGGCCGGGACCAGGCCCGCCGCCTCCAGGGCGCGGTTCAAGGTGGCGAGGTGCAGCGCCGCCACGGTCTCGTCGGTGACGACGATGGGCGCCCGGCCGCCGGTCACGGCGGCGATCGGCGCACCGGCCCCGGCAAGGATGCCGTCACCCACCAGGATGTCGTAGCTGCGGGGGCCGAGGTCGACCCGCACGGTGTCGGTCATCGCTGTGTCTCCTGCTGCGCGCCCGGCCCCAGCGCGAGGCCGAAATGGTCCTCCAGCGCCTCCAGGACCCGGTCGACGGTGTGCTCGGGCGGGTGCTCGTCGCTGACCACGCTCAGATCCGCCTCGGCGTACACGGGATAGCGCACCGCGATCAGGCGTTCCAGGGTCTCGCGCGGGTTCCCCTGCTTGAGGAGCGGCCGGTTGCCGCGCCGCGCCGTGCGCGCCAGCAGCACGTCGAGGTCGGCCTTGAGCCACACCGACACCGCCCGCTCGCGCACCAGGGCACGGGTCAGCGGGTCCATGAAGGCGCCGCCGCCGGTGGCCAGGATGTGCACCGGCGTCTCGGCCAGCAACCGGGCGATGACCTTGCGCTCGCCGATGCGGAACGCCGGTTCGCCGTCGCGGACGAAGATCTCCTCGATGCTGCAGCCCGCCGCCTTCTCGATCTCGGTGTCCGCGTCGCGGAACGGCAGGCCCAGCCGCGCCGCCAGCCGGCGGCCGATGGCGCTCTTCCCGGCCCCCATCAGGCCGACCAGAACCACCGTACGCGGCAGGGCCGGCAGGGCCGGCGGCGCATGCGGACGGCCGGTGTCGGCGGGCGGGGATCGGTCGGTCTTGGGCACTCGGGTCTCCTGGTCGCGCACGGGTCCCGGCGGGCCGCTGTTGCGTCGCGGGAACCGCTCGGGATAAGGTGGTTACTCCATACGGGCGTCGGTTGGCCGCCGGAGTCGCGGTCGTCAGTGCGTCTTAGCACGAAGCGCGTCCTTGTCCCATCCCGTACGGATTGTCGCCGTGGCACGTTCCCGCTATCGCTCCTCGTCCTACAACTCCTCGGGTCACATGAGCCGCATGGTCTCGGTCCTGGTCGTCCTCCTGCTGATCGTCCTGGGCGGCGGCATGGCGCTTCTCGCCACCTGGGAACTGCCCGCCCCGTCGCAGACGGTGGAAAGGGTCATTCCGGATGAGCGCTTCCCGCGCTGACGCCGGCCGCCCGCCGGCGCCGGGCTGAGGGGGCGCCGCGCCATGGCCCGCCGGGGCAGACCCTGCAAGCCGCGCCCGCTGGCCCGCTCGCCGCACGTCGACGCGTTCCTCGACATGCTGCTGGCCGAGCGCGGCGCCGCCACCAACACGCGCGACGCCTACGGCCGCGACCTCGCCGACGTGGCGCTGTGGCTGGCGCAGCGGGGCGCCGTGCTGGAGGACGCCTCCAGCGACGACCTGCGCGACTACCTCGACCACCTCGTGCGCTCCGGCGTGGCGCCGGCCCCGCGCACGGTGGCGCGCCGGCTGTCGGCCCTGCGCCAGTTCTTCCGCTTCCTGGTGTCGGAGGGACGGCGCGCCGACGACCCGTCGTCGGCCCTGGACAGCCCGCGCCAGGGCCGCCCGCTGCCCAAGATCCTGTCCGAGGCCGAGGTGCTGGCGTTGATCGAGACGGCGCGCCGGCGCGGCGGGGCGGAGGGGATGCGCCTGGTGGCGCTCCTGGAGATCCTCTACGCCACCGGGCTGCGGGTGTCGGAGCTGGTCGGGCTGCCGCTGGCCGGGCTGCTGCGCGACGGCCGCGGCCTGATCGTGCGCGGCAAGGGCGGCAAGGAGCGGATGGTGCCGCTGTCGGAGCCGGCCAGCGCCGCCATCGCCGCCTACCTGCCGCTGCGCCCCGCCTTTCTGGTGGGCGGGCGCGAGGGCCGCCAGGCCGGCTTCCTGTTCCCCTCGCGCAGCTCCGCCGACGGGCACCTGACGCGCCAGCGCTTCGCCCAGCTCCTCAAGGACCTGACGGTGGCGGCCGGGATCGACCCCGACAAGGTCAGCCCCCACGTGCTGCGCCACGCCTTCGCCACCCATCTGCTGGACCGCGGCGCCGACCTGCGCTCGGTCCAGAAGATGCTGGGCCACGCCGACATCGCCACGACCCAGATCTACACCCACGTGGTGTCCGACCGGCTGCGCCGGGTGGTGGTGGAGAACCATCCCCTGGCCGGCGCGGCCATGGCCCTGGCCGGGACGGCCGAGCCCGGAGCCGGGACGGCCGAGCCCGGAGCCGGGACGGCCGACCCCGGGGCCGTGTCGGCCGAGCCCGGGGCCGTGTCGGCCGCGCCCGGGGCCGTGTCGGCCGAGACCAAGGTCGACGCCCCGTAGCCCCGGGCGGGCGCGGCACAGCGCGCCTTGGGCGACCCTCACGCCTGTGCTATACCCCCGGTTGGAATGGGGCCGCGCCGCGGGCGAAGGACCGATGAACCGAGGGGAACACGCGATGGCGACCATCATCTCCGGTCTGGAGGTCCTGGGGCCCGTGACGCCGGGACCGGACGGCGTGGTGACGCCGGACGCCCTGGCCCTCCTGGCCGAGCTGGAGGGGCGCTTCGGGCCCGAGCGCCAGCGCCTGCTGGCGGTCCGCGAGACCCGCCAGGCCCGCATCGGGGCCGGGGCGCGGCCCGACGTCCTGCCGGAGACGCGGGCGGTCCGCGAGGCCGCCTGGAGCGCCGCCCCGCCGCCCCGCGACCTGCAGGACCGCCGGGTCGAGATCGCCGCCCCGCCGGCTGAGCGCGCAGCGTTCGTCGCGGCGCTCACCTCCGGCGCCGCCGTCGTCACCGCCGATTTCGAGGACGCGACCGCGCCGACCTGGGCCAACCTGCTGGAGGGCCAGGCCACCCTGCGCGACGCCGTGCGCGGGACCCTCGCGCACAGCGACCCCGACGGCGGCCGGGCTCACGCCGCCGGCGGCCACGCCGCCGTGCTCCAGGTGCGCCCGCGCGGCTGGCACCTGCCGGAGCGCCACGTCCTCATGGAGGGCGAACCGGTGTCCGCCGCCCTGTTCGACACCGCCCTGTTCCTCGCCCACAACGCCCGGGCGCTGATCGAGCGGGGCAGCGGCCCCTATCTCTGCCTGCCCAAGCTGGAAAGCCATTTCGAGGCGCGGCTGTGGAACGAGGCGCTGACGGTGGCCGAGGAGTACCTCGGCCTGCCCCACGGCGCCGTCCGGGTCACCGTGATGGTGGAGACGATCCACGCCGCCCTGGAGCTGGACGAGATCGTCTACGAACTGCGCGGGCGCTGCGCCGGTCTCGCCTGCGGGCCCTGGGACCACATCCTCAGCGTCGCCAGGGCGTTGCGCGACGACCCCGCCTTCGCCCTGCCCGACCGCGCGGCGTTGACCGCGGCGTGCCCGCTGGTGGCGGCGCAGGGACGGCTGGCGGTGGCCATCGGGCACCGCCGCGGCCTGCCGGTGATCGGCGGGATGGCCACGGCCCTGCCGGTCCCCTACGACACCGCCGCCAACGACGCCGCCCTCGCCGAGGTGCGCGCCGCGGCGGAGCGCGCGGTCGCCGCCGGCCAGGACGGCATGCGGGTCGCACACCCCGCCCTGGTGGAGGTCGCGCGGTCGGTGTTCGACACCCGCCCGCCCGCCGGCCCCGCCGCCAGCCCCGGGCCGGACGGCGCGGCGGTCGCGGCGGCCGGCCTTCTCGACCCGCCGCCGGGTCCGAGGAGCGAGGCCGGGCTGCGCCGCAACGTCGCCGTCGGCCTCGCCTATGTCGAGGCGTGGCTGAGCGGCACCGGCTGGGTGCACCTGTTCGACCGGGTCGAGGACGCGGCCACCGCCGACGTCGCGCGCACCCTGCTGTGGCAGTGGCAGCGCCACGGCGCGGCGCTGGACGACGGCCGCACGGTGACCGCCGACCTGATCCACCGCACCATCGCCGAGGAGCTGGCGGCGGCGCGCCAGCGCGTCGGCGCCGAGGCCTTCGCCGCCGGCCTCTGGGAAGAGGCCGCCCGCCTGTTCGGCGACGTGGCCACCGCGGACGCGTTCGTGCCGTTCCTGACCCTGCCGCTCTACGACCGGCTGGTCGACCGGGGGGCGTGAAGCCCCCCTACGTGTTGGCGTCGATGTAGGCCAGCAGCGTGTCCCAGTCGGCGCGGTGCTCGGCCGCGCGCTTGCCCGTCAGGTCGAACAGGCTGAGGCCGCTGGCCGCCGCGTCGGAGTAGATCTGGCTGTCGCGCAGCCGCGTCGCCACGGTGTGGCCGAGGCCGCCGAGGAAGGCGTCGAGGCGCTCCGACGCCTTGGTGCGCGCCTTCATGCGGTTGCCGACCACCGCCACCGCCTTCTTGTTCTTGGCGATCGGCTTCAGCTCCTCCAGCTTCTTCAGGAATCGCTGGGTCGCCTGCTCGTCGAAGGCGCCGGGCAGCACGGGAAGGACGACGATGTCGGCCATCCGCACCAGCTCCTCGATCTGCTTGGCCTTGAGCGCCGCCGGGGCGTCGATCACGAGGCGCTGCGTGCCCTTGGGAGGGTCGACGAAGTCCTTGGCCCAATCGATCCCGACCAGCGCGCTGGCGGCCGGCGGACGGCGCTCGACCCAGCCCAGCGACGAGCGCTGGCGGTCGACGTCGGCCAGCGCCGTGGCGTGCCCGGCCCTGGCGTAGGCGGCGGCGAGATGGGTGGCGATGGTGGTCTTGCCACACCCGCCCTTGATGTTGGCGACGAGGATTGCGCGCATGGTCGGCCCAGGTTACGGGGAGTGGGGGGGCTTGGACCAGAAGGGCTTCGCGTCGGCGAATTCCTCCCAGGCGCGGCAGAGCCGGGGCTCCAGCACGGCGATGCCGCGGGCGTGCCAGCCGATCACCAGCCCGGCCGCGCGGGCCTCGCCCGGGGCCACCGGGCTGCCGTCGTCGTGCAGGCCGTGCATCAGCCGGGTCGCCGTCGCCACGTCGTTGAGGTGGCCCAGGGAATCCTGGAACGCCGACAGCTCCGCGCCATAGCGCTTGGCCGCCTTCTCGTCGTAGAGGGTGCGGAAGAACTCGGTGGCGTAGCGCAACTTCTTCATGGCGATGCGCAGCTGGTGGCGGTCGTCGACCGACAGATGCGCGAAGCCGCGGCCGGCCTTGCGCGCCTTGCGGTGGCGCTTGGCCAGCAGTTCGCCGGCCAGCTCGGCCACCGGCTTGAACAGGCGGGCCGACTGCTCGCTGACCGGCTGCGCCCGCCAGCCCTGGCGCTCCAGCCACGCCGCGAGGTCGAGCTGGAAGGCGCCGTAGCGCGGCGACATCAGCGCCTCGCGCACCCCGGCGTAGGCGGCGTCGCGCTTCGCCCGCACCGCCGCCTCCAGCCCGTCGAGGTCGGCCAGCAGGGGCTTGCCGTGGCCGTTGGCGTCGGCGAAGCCGGTGCGCACCGGGGCGAACAGCTCGGTCAGGAAGACGTCCCAGTCGCGCGCCGGGCCGAGCACCGAGCCCAGCCACTTCACCTCGCCCACCATCCAGTCGTACTGGTCCGGCGGCAGGAAGGGGCGGAACAGGGCCAGGGCGGAGCGCAGCCGGCGCAGCCCGACCCGCATCTGGTGCACACCCTCGGGGTCGTCGCCGGCCAGCGTGCAGGCCTCGTTCACCGCCGCGTGGGTCAGGCAGCTCCGCACGATGCGGGCCAGCGCCGTCTCCACCGTGTCCTCGGCGTCCAGCGCCACCTTCTCCGCCTTCACCGGCCCGTCGGCGGTGCCGTCGGCCAGGGCGAAGCCGCGCGCCGCCTTGGTGCGGGTCTCCAGGCGCAGCGGCGCGACCTTGGCGAGGTCGGCCGCCAGCTCGAACAGGGCGGCGCTGTCGCCACCCTTCAGCTCCAGCTCCAGCTCCGACACCGCCAGGGTGGCGCCGTCGGGCAGCCGGATCTCACCCTGGTCGATCGCCACCTCGATGGTGGCGCCGGCCACCCCGAAGCCGGTGAGCACCCGGACGTTGCGCTGGATGTGGGTCTCGAACACCGGCGCCAACGCCGCGGCCTCGACGCCGTCCAGCAGGGCCAGCGCCTCGGCGTCCACCACCTTGGCGAGGTCGAAGGACGGCCCGTCCACCGCGGCCTCCCATTCGCCGCGGGTCAGGCCCGACTCCGACGACGGCGACGACTTCACGGTCTGGATGTAGGCGTCGCCCTGCCGGCGCACCCGCAGCGTCGCCCCGCGCGCCGACAGGGCGCGCTCGGGCGTGTCGAAGTAGACGCTCTCCAGGGCCTTGGTGACGGCGCGGCCGCGGCCGCGGCCCTTCAGCACCGGGGCGCGGCGCAGCGCCTCCAGATCCTGGGGGCGGACGCTCAGCTTGAGCTCGGTCTCACGGTTGGACTCGGGGGTGTCGGTCATCGTCGGTTCCGCTTGGCGCCCTGGTGTCGGATGGATCGCGGGAAGGGCAATGCGGCCGGCCCGCCAAAGGTTCCATGGTCCGCCACCCGTCGGCACCCGGGGCGAGCGCCGGCGACAACAATATTACAGTAATATGACAACTATATGACAGCCTTCGTGCTTGGCGCCGATTGCGCCTCCGCCCGATACGATCACGAAGAACCGGATTTCGCAAGAACCATCACTTTCGAAAGGAACGCCAGCTCACACGACCGGACGGCAAGACCGGCACCGGCGAACAGCGCCGGCAGGTCGGTCGCGGCGTAGTCGGCGAAGTACGGCTCGTGGAAGGCCACCGGGAAGAGCCGCAGCAGCCCGTCCATGGCGGGGTCGTCACCGGCCTGCAGGCTGTCCACGAACACGGCGATCCCGTCCGGCTTGAGGACCCGGGCGATCTCCGCGGCGACCCGCGGCCGCACCCGGCGCGGCAGCTCGTGGAACAGGTAGATGCAGGTCACCACGTCCTGGCTGGCGTCCGGCAGCGGCATGGCCTCGGCCAGCGCCTGGACCGTGCGGGTGCTGCGCGCCCACGGCGCCAGGCGGCGGCGCGCCTCGGCCAGATAGGCGTGGGAGAGGTCCAGCGCCACGGCCTCCAGGCGGGGATGGTTGTCCTTCACGAAGGTGAGGAAGCGGCCGGTCCCGGCGGCGACGTCGAGCAGCCGGCAGGCGGCCTGGCGGCGGTCCCTCAAATGGACATGGATGGGCACCAGGGCCTGGCGGCGCATGGCATCGGCGCCGCCGCCGAACAGCACCTCCACCTGGTGGTCGTAGAGCCGCGCGCTGTCCGCGGACAGGTAGCCGTCGGTCTGGAAATGGAAGTTCTGGCGGTAGTAGGCGGGCAGCCGCTCCGAACCCGGGGGCGGTGTCCGGCGCACCTCGGCGCCGACCCGCGCCTGGCGCCGCCGGCTCACCGCCGGCAGGTCGGCGAAGAAGGCGGCGGCGGCGGCGAGCACGCGGCGCGGCGCCGGCACCAGGTCGTGGGGCATGCGGTAGTGGCCGGCGGCGATGTGGGCGAGGTCGCGGGCCATCAGCCCGCGCAGGGCCGCCAGGATGGCGCGGCGATCGGGGACGGCGAGATCCGGCGGCCGCCGTTCCCGCGGCACCGCCGGCCCGCTCAGCCGCGCCGCCAGCGCGTATTGCCCGAAGAACCACGCCACCCGCGCCGCCTGCCCGGCGGTGTAGGCGAGCCGCCCGGCCGGGCCGAGCCAAGTGCCGTCACTCATGCACAGCAAGATGGTGGCCCGGCGGCCGAGTCCCAGGGGGTGGGCGGAATTGCCGTCCTCAGGAGGCCGGCGGGTCCGACGGCAGCAGGCGCTTCTTGTAGGCCACGGGGTTCATGTCGCGGATGTCGACGCTGACGCTGGTCACCGTCGGCAGCAGGCCGGCGAGGGCGCTGCGCAGGCGCACCGCCAGATGCTCCTTCTGGGCGTCGCTGCGCCCCTCCAGCAGGAAGGCGGTGACGTGCAGGAACGTCTCCTCCGGCCGCGGCAGGCGGTAGTGGTCGAACGCGGCGGCGCGGATCTTGATGTCGGCCGGGTCCATGACGCCGCTGCCGGCGCCGGCCTCGTGCACCGCCTCCATGACCGCGGCCATGTCGGCGACGGACTCCACGGGGCGGGCGTACTCGATGACGAAATGGGGCATGGCTCGGCGCTCCGCTGGAATGGGTCAGAACAGCGAAAAGTACTCGCGCTCCTCCCATTCCGACACCGTGGTGAGGTAGCGCTGCCACTCCGCCTGCTTGATGGTGGCGAGGTAGTCGACGAAGGTGTCGCCCAGCGCCCGGCGGTAGAAGGAGCCGCCGCGGAACGCGTCGAGCGCCTCGACCAGGCTGCGCGGCAGCACCGCGGCGTCGCTGTCGTAGGGCCGGTCGACCGGCGCCGGCGGCTCCAGGCCGCGCGCGACGCCGTCGAGTCCGCTCAGCACCTGCGAGGCCAGGTAGAGGTAGGGGTTGGCCGCGGGCTCGCCGATGCGGTTCTCGATGCGGCTGCCGCCGTCGCCGGGCCCGGCCAGGCAGCGGATCATGGCGCCACGGTTGTCGCGGCCCCACTGGATGCGGTCCGGGGCCAGGGTGAAGGGGCGGTAGCGCTTGTAGCCGTTGATGGTCGGCGTCGACAGGATGCAGCTCTCGCGGGCGTGGGCGAGGATTCCGGCGATCCACTGCCCGCCCAGCGGCGAGATCGCCTGCCCCTCCTCGGGCATGAACAGGTTGGCGCCGCTGGCGGCGTCCACCAGGGACTGGTGGAGGTGCCAGCCGCTGGCCATGGAATCGGGGAAGCGCGGCCGGCACATGAAGGTGGCGTGCAGCCCGGCGCGCCGGCACACCTGCTTCACCATGGAGCGGAACAGCACCATGTTGTCGGCCTGGGTCATGCCGTCGGCGGGGTCGAAGGTCACCTCGCACTGGCTGGGCCCGAACTCCGCCTCCAGCGAGCGCAGCGGCAGGCCGAGCCCCAGGCCGTTGCGGCGCACCAGGGTGAAGACCTCCTCCAGCTGGTCGAAGCGGTCCTCGGTCAGGTACTGGTAGCCGTGGGAGATCAGCTCCGTCTCGGGCGGCGCCTCGGGCTGGCCGGCGTCGGCCATGCCGAGGCGCGGGTCGGTCACCCGCAGCACGTGGAACTCCACCTCCAGCCCGGCGACGAAGCGCCGGCCGCTGGCCTCGAGCCGGGCCAGGGCGTCGCGCAGGATGGTGCGGGTGGACAGCGCCACCGGCCGGCCGTCCAGGTGGTAGAGGTCGGCCAGCAGCCAGCCGCTCTGGGGCGACCACGGCAGCACCCGGAAGGTGGTCGGGTCGGGCACCATCAGCAGGTCGCCGGCCCCGGTCATCTCGCCGGCGCCGAAGCCGGCGTCGTCCTGCCACACCGGGAACACGGTGCGGTGGGAGGTGTCCTTGAGCAGCAGGGTGGAGGTGACGGTGACGCCGCTGCGGAAGGTCGCGGCCAGCGCGTCGGCCATCACCGTCTTGCCGCGCAGCACGCCGTGCTGGTCGACGAAGGAGATCCGCACGACCTCCAGCCCCTGGTCCTCGACGGTCGTCAGCGCCGCCTCCGCCGCGGCATGGGCGGCGTCCGTCCACAGGGCGTGGCGTGCGACGAAACCCGACCGTCCGTAGTTTCCGGTATCCCTTGCCATGGCGTCCCTCTCGCGGGTCAGTGGCCGGGGCGGCGGACGCCCCGGCGGGTCGGTTCAGATGCGCGGTGGTCTGTGCCCGGCGGGCGACCGCCCCGTCACAGGGCGGCGTCCCACGGGCAGGCCGCGCGGCGCGCCGCGTCGCGCGCCAGCCACGAATCGTGCCACGCCGCGGTCGGGGCGATGGCGTCCACCGACACCGGCCCCTTGATGGCCGCCGCGGCGGCCGCGTCGGGGCGCAGCGGCAGGCCGCCGCCATCGCCGCCGTTGGCCACGGTGGCGATGGCGGCGCGCAGCATGCGGCGGTAGCGGACGATGGCGGCGTCGGAGGTCGCCAGATGCTCGGTCGTGCGGTCCTGGATCGGGCCCATGGACTCGCACGCCCACTGGTCGTGGACGTTGATGTCCAGCCCCATGCCGGTGTAGGTCAGCGTCTCCTGCTCGCGCGGGTCGTGGCCGTAGTTGTTGGCGCGGTTGCGCACCGGCGCGTAGTCCGGCAGCGTGTGCTCCTTCAGGCGCTGCGCCCGCATGGTCTCCTTGTCCACCGGCCGGGTGAAGCTGGTGAACATGGCGTACCAGTAGCAGCGCTCGTCATCGACCGGCACGTGCCACTGGGTGATGGTCATCTCGTTGGACATCGGGATGGTGATGGCGCAGGGGAAGACCTGGTTGGTGACCCGCACGTGGCTGCTGCCGTTGGCGAGGTCGCGCAGCGCGATGATGCGCAGGCCCCAGTCCGTCTCCTCGACCTTCAGCTCGGGCCGCGGGAACTCCCGCAGCACCTTGGTCATCGGCAGCTCGGTGTCGGCGGCGGTGTCGCGGAACTGCTTGCCGTAGCTGTCCTTGGGGTCCTCGTCCATGAGGAAGCGGTGGAGGAACGAGGCGTGCGCCGGGTCGATGCCGACCTCCAGCGCCTGCAGCCAGTTGCACTCCCACAGGCCCTTGAAGGCGAAGACGTGGGTGTCCGGGGCGACGAAGCAGTCGAAGGCCGGGAAGGCCGGCGGCTCGCCCGGGCCGAGATAGGCCCAGACGATGCCGTTGCGCTCCACCACCGGGTAGGCGGCGGTGCGGATGCGCTCGTGCATCTTCGACCCCGCCGGCTCGGCCGGCTGCTCGGTGCACTGGCCGGTGGCGTCGAAGTGCCAGCCGTGGAAGGGGCAGCGGAGGCCGCCGTCCTCGACCCGGCCGAAGCACATGTCGGCGCCACGGTGCGGGCAGTGCCGGCCGACCAGGCCCAGCCCGCCGTCGGGCTGGCGGAACAGGGCCAGCTTCTCGCCCAGCAGGGTCACCGGCACCACCGGGCGGCCGGCCCGCAGCTCCTCGCTCAGCGCGGCCGGCATCCAGTAGCGCCGGAGCAGCTCGCCCGCCGGCGTCCCGGGGCCGACCCGCGTGATCTCGTCGTTGCGTTCTTTGCTGATCATCGACGCATCTCCTGAAAAATCTTGTTCGTTCGTTGGTCACCGGCGGCCGGCGCCGTCACGCCACGTCCTTCAGACGGCGTTCGGGATCGGCGGCCACCGCCTTGGGCAGGTCGACGCCGGCGCCGACCAGGCGGCGGGCGGCAATGTGGTCGGCCGGCCGGTTGACGGAATCGACGCGGACCAGACGGTCGCCGCGGTAGTGGAAGAGGGAGAACCGCCCCTCCTCCGTGCGGCCGCGGCAGACCACGTCGTCGGCGTCCAGGGCGTCGCCGACCATCTGGATCTTGAGGTCCAGCTGGTCCGACCAGAACCACGGCGCGGCGCGCGGCGGGCGCGGCGCCCCGGCGATGGCGGCGGCCACGGTCTTGGCCTGGTCCACCGCGTTCTGGACGGATTCGGTGCGGCGCGCCACGCCGGTCAGGGGGTCGGCCCAGGCGGCGCAGTCGCCGGCGGCGTGGACGCCCGGCGCCGCGGTGGCGCAGTCCGCGTCGACCGGAATGCCGTCGCCGCCGGGCAGGTCGAGCGCGCCGGCCAGGACCACGTCCGCCACCGCGCCGATGCCCACCACCACCAGGTCGGCCTTGAGCGCCCGCCCGTCGGCCAGCCGCACCCGCCGCCCCCCGTCGGCCAACGGCTCCACCGCCACCACCCGGGCGGAGAACAGGAAGGCGGTGCCGGCGGCGCGGTGCCGCGCCTCCAGGAAGCCGGACAGCACCGGCGGGAACAGGCGGGCCAGCACCCGCCCCTCGCTCTCTACGACGCTGACCGCCTTGCCCAGGGTGCGGGCGGTGGCGGCGACCTCCAGCCCGATGAAGCCGGCGCCCACCACCACCACGCGGGTGGCGGCGGCGAGGCGGCCGCGCAGGGCGTCGGCGTCGGCCAGGGTGCGCAGGGTCACCACCGCCGCGTCGTCGCCGCCCGGCACCGGCAGCGGCCGGGCCAGGGCGCCGGTCGCCAGGACCAGGTGGTCGCAGGCGATCTCCTCGGGGACCGCCTGGGGGGCGCCGCCCGCCGGCTCCAGCCGCAGCCGCCTTCCGTCGGCCTCCAGCCCGCGCACCCGGGCGCCGGCGATCAGCTCGATGCCCTTGGCGGCGAAGAAGTCGGGGCCGCGCAGGGCCAGCGCCGCGGCGTCGACGGCGCCGGCGAGGTAGGCTTTGGAGAGCGGCGGGCGCTGGTAGGGCCGCGCCGTCGCGGCGTCGATCAGCCGCACCGGCCCGGCATAGCCCAGCTCGCGCAGGCTGGCCGCCGCCTGGACCCCGGCGTGGGAGGCGCCGACGATGGCCACCCCGCCGGCCGGCCCGCGGCTCACGACTGGCGCTCCGGCACCGTGAAGACCGCACCGGCCAGCGCCGGCACCACCGGGATCTGGCAGCTCAGCCGGCTTTCGGCGCGGCGTTCCGCCGCCGTCTCCTCCAGCATCGCCTCCTCCTCCTCGTCCGGCGGGGCGAGGCGGGCGGCGACGGCGGGGTCGGCGTAGACGTGGCAGGTGGCGCACATGCAGCTGCCGCCGCACTCCGCCTCGACGCCCTCGACGTTGTTGAAGACGGCGGCCTGCATGACGCTCTGGCCGACCGGGGCGTCGACCGCGACGAGCGCGCCGTCGGGCAGCCGGAACGTGATCGTGACCGTCTCGCTCATGATGGGTCCTCGTGAGATCGGGATCAGCCGCCGCCCAGCAGGCGGGGCAGGTACAGGGAAATCGCCGGGAAGGCGACGAGGATGGCCAGGCGCACCACGTCGGCGAGGACGAAGGGCAGCACCCCCACCATGACGTCGCCGAGCTTCAGGTCCTCCACCGCCCCCTTGACCACGAAGAGGTTCATGCCGACCGGCGGCGAGATCAGGCCGGTCTCCACCGTCACCACGGCGATCACGCCGAACCAGATCGGGTCGAAGCCGCTGGCCACCACCACGGGAAAGAAGATCGGCACGGTCAGCAGGATCATCGCCAGGCTCTCCAGGAAGCAGCCCATGACGATGTAGAAGACGACGATGGCCGCCATCACCTGCCACGGGGCCAGCCCGTAGGCCTGGATCATGTCGACCATGGCGAAGGAGATCTGGCTGACCGACAGCAGGAAGCCGAAGACCTCGGCGCCGATGAGGATGACGAAGATGGTGGCGGTGACCGCCACCGTCTCCACCACGGCCTCGCGGAAGCCGTCCCAGGTCAGGCCCCGCCACAGCGCCAGCACCAGCGCCAGGAAGGCGCCGACACCGCCGGCCTCGGTGGGGGTGAAGAGGCCGCCGTAGAGGCCGCCCATCACCAGCCCGAACAGCAGCGCCACCGGGGCGAACTGGCGCAGCGCAGCGCCCAGGGTGGCGGCGCCGTCGTCGGCACCGCCCTCCGCCGCCGCGGGATCGGGGCGCCAGTGCCGCGCCATGATCATCACGGTGACGAGGTAGAGGGAATAGGCCAGCAACCCCGGCAGGAAGCCGGCCAGGAACATGTCGCCGACCGAGGTCTCGGTGATCAGGCCATAGAGCAGCAGCGCCACCGAGGGCGGGATCATGATGCCCAGCGTGCCGCCGGCCGCCAGCGCCCCGGCCGCCAGGCGCGGGTGGTAGCCCTGGCGCCGCATCTCCGGATAGGCGACGCGGGTCATCGTCGAGGCGGTCGCCAGCGACGAGCCGGACACCGCGGAGAAGGCCGCGCTGCCGGTCACCGCGGCCAGCGCCAGGCCGCCGTTCCAGCCCCGGGTGAAGAAGCGGGCGGCGTCGAACAGGTCCTTGGACAGCCCCGCCCGCGACGCCAGGCTGCCCATCAGCAGGAACAGCGGGATCAGGGTGAAGGAGTAGTTGGAGGCGGTTTCGAAGGCGCCGGTCTCGATCACCTGCAAGGCCGGGGCGACGCCGACGATGGCGGCGAAGCCACCGGCGCCGACGAGGATCATCGACAGCCCGACGGGGCAGCCGACGGCAAGCAGCGCCAGCACGGCGGCGATGCCGATCAACCCGATCGTCAATGGGTCCAAGGCTCAGACTCCCGTGGGCTTCGCCGGCTTGAACCGCCTCAGCGCGAGCCACACGCCGGTGGCGGCGAGCCCGAGGCAGAACAGGGTCAGCGTCCCGTAGATGAGGTAGAGCGGCACCTGCAGGTCCTGAGTGGCGTCGCCGCGCGCGGCCATGGTCAGCGTCTTTTCACCGAACAGCCACGCGAGGATGCCGCCGAAGGCGGCCAGCACCAGGTCCCAGGCCCGTTCCAGGGCCCGGCGCAGCCATCCCGGCAGGGCGCCGACCAGCAGGTCGACGCTGACCAGCCCGCCGAGCGCCGCCCGCGGCAGCGCCGCGAAGACCAGGATGAGCAGGGAATAGCTCGCCACTTCGATGGCACCGGGGACGATCAGATTGACCGTGCCCCCGGTGGCGTCGAACAGGGCGCGCGCCGCCACGCTCTCGACGACGACGGCGAGCATCGCCACCGTCGCCGCGAACGCGATCCAGTCGAAGATCCGGATCAGGCGTTCCATGGAGGGGTCCGCCCCTGCGTCAGAGTTCGGCCTTGCAGGCGGCGACGTAGCCCTTGACCTTCTCGTAGGTCGCGGTGCCCGGCAGCCCCTGGGAGTCCAGCTTGTCGAGATAGGCCTTGGTGGCGCGGGCGGCGGCGGCCTCCCAGGCCGGGCGCTCGGCGGCGCTCAGCGCGTGGATCTGCCCGCCGGTCGCCGCGATCTGGGCGATGCCGTCCTTGTCGCCCTGGTCGTAGCCGCGCCCGGCGACCACCGCCCACTTCATGCCGGAGTTGGCGTCGACCACCGCCTTGAGATCGGCCGGCAGCGCCTCGTAGGCCGCCTTGTTCATGGCGACCACGAACGCCAGGGAGTAGAAGCCGAAATCGGTGTGCTGGCTGCCCACCTCATAGGTGCGGAAGCTCTTCACCGACTCCCACGGCAGCATGTAGCCGTCGATGGCGCCGCGCTGCATCGCCTCGTAGGTCGCCGGGGCGGGCATGCCCACGGGCTCCGCGCCGAGCTGGCTCAGCAGCTCGCCCACGACCTCCGTCGGGCGGCGGATCTTCAGCCCCTTCAGGTCGTCCAGGGTGGTCACGGCCTTGTCCTTGGTGTGCAGGTGCCCGGGGCCGTGGGTGTGGACGTAGAGGACGTGGGTCTCCTTGTACTCCGCATCCAGCGCGCCGCTGTCATACAGCTTCTGGAACGCGCAGGAGCCGACGGCGCCGGTCTCGAACAGGCCCGGCAGCTCGACGATCTGGCTCAAGGGGAAGCGGTTGGCGGTGTAGCCCTGGACCGTCCAGGCGATGTCGGCGATGCCGGTCTTGGCGTTGTCGTACCCCGCCGGCGCCTTGCCCAGGGTCTGGGCGGGGAACACGGTGACGCCGATGCGCCCGCCGGACTCGGCCTCGACCGCCTTGGCCCAGGCATCGAACATCTTGTCGTGCTGCCAGCTGCCCTGGGGCATGAAGTGGGCGTAGCGCAGATTGACGTCGGCGGCCTGGGCGACGCCGAGGCACGAGGCGCACCCGGTGACGACCGCGGCGACGGCGGCGGCGGCGGCGGCGGTGGCGGTGGCCGCGGACTTGAGAGCGTTGGCTGCTGTCTTCATAACCCTGTTCCCCTTTTTTTACCCTGTACGTTTCGCCTCACATGAGCGATTATCGATCATCGGAGCTATTATCGCTCACCTGCCCGATTATAGGGATCGCTGCCGGGCGGCCGTCAAGCGTGGAATTGGAAGAATTCGCATGAACAACCCCGTGTCTGATAAGGACATTTCCCTCACCTTCGCCAAGGGCCTGGACGTGGTGGAAGCGTTCGGGGCCGGCGACCACGCCATGACCATTCCCGACATCGCCCGCAAGACCGGGCTGAACCGCACGGTCGCCCGCCGGCTGGTCCTGACCCTGGAGCATCTCGGTTACCTGGAGTGCCGCAACCGGGTCTACACCCTGACCCCGCGGGTGCTGCGGCTGGCCGCGGGATTCCTGCAGGGGCGCCAGGTCGGCAAGTCGATCATGCCGATCCTCCACGCCTTTTCCGGGCGCCTGGGCGAAGCGATCTCCTTCGCCATGCTCGACGGCGGCGAGGCGGTCTACGTCGCCCATTCCCCGGGGGAGCCGCACATGATCACCATGGGCTTCACCATGGGCACCCGGCTGCCGCTGCTGCCCACCGGCCTGGGCCGCGCCCTGCTCGCCTACAGCGCCCCCGCCGACCGCGAGCGGCTGCTGGCCGACCTGCCGCTCCAGCCCTTCACCCGGACCACCAAGCGCAGCCTCGACGAGGTGCGGCGCGACCTCGCCGACACGGTCGCGCGCGGCTACGCCCATGTGGAGGGGGAGTTCGAGGAGGGCGTGTCCTCCCTGGCGGTGCCGGTGCTGCGCCCCGACGACACCCTGGTCGGCGCGCTGGGCGTCGTCGGCCCCAGCCCGCGATTCGCCGACGAGGCGGCGCGCCGCCTGCGCGTCGGCGTGCTGCGGGACTGCGCCCAGGCGATCGCCGCCGCCTCCTGATCCCGCGGCGGCCGCCCGGGCGCGCAGGGGCTCCCCCGCTCGTCCGGGCGGGGTCGCCCCGCGGCGGGTCCCTGCGACCCGGGCGCCGTTGCAATGCGCGGCGCCCTGTGCTTCGGTTGCGGCAAAATCAGACCCAGTGGAGCTCGCGGCCATGCCCGATTTCAACACCATCGACGACCTCGACGTGACCGGAAAAACGGTGCTGGTCCGCGCCGACCTGAACGTGCCGGTGAAGGACGGCCAGGTCAGCGACACCACCCGCATCGACCGCCTCGCCCCGACCCTGACGGAGCTGGCGTCCAAGGGCGCCAAGGTCGCCATCCTCTCCCACTTCGGCCGGCCCAAGGGCGGGCCCGACGCCAAGAACTCGCTGCGCCTGGTGCTGCCGGCCCTGTCCAAGGCGGTCGGCCAGGAGGTCGCGTTCGCCGAGGATTGTGTCGGCCCCGCCGCCAAGGCCGCCATCGACGCCCTCGCCCCCGGCGCCATGGTGCTGCTGGAGAACACCCGCTTCCACGCCGAGGAGGAGAAGAACGAGGCGGCCTTCGCCTCGGCCATGGCGGCGCTGGGCGACCTCTACGTCAACGACGCGTTCTCCGCCGCCCACCGTGCCCACGCCTCCACCGAGGGCGTGGCCCACCACCTGCCGGCCGCCGCCGGCCGGCTGATGCAGGCCGAACTGGAGGCGCTGGGCAAGGCGCTGGAGAAGCCGGAGCGCCCGGTGTGCGCGGTGGTCGGCGGCGCCAAGATCTCCACCAAGCTCGACCTGCTGGGCAACCTGGTGAAGCGGGTCGACATGCTGGTTCTGGGCGGCGGCATGGCCAACACCTTCCTCTACGCCCAGGGCACCGACGTCGGCGCCTCCCTGTGCGAGAAGGACATGGCCGACCAGGCCCGCGCCATCATGGAGACCGCCAAGGCGGCGGGCTGCGAGCTGCTGCTGCCGGTCGACTTCATCGTCGCCAGGGAGTTCAAGGCCGGCGCCGCCAGCCGCGCCGCCGCCGCCGACGCCATCGGCGCCGACGAGATGGCGCTGGACGTCGGGCCGAAGACCGTGGAGTTCCTGACCCTGAAGATCCAGGGCGCCAAGACGGTGGTGTGGAACGGGCCGCTCGGCGCCTTCGAGATCGCCCCCTTCGACGCCGGCACCAACGCGGTCGCCGGTGTCGTGGCCAAGCGCACCGAGGACGGCGACCTGCTGTCGGTGGCGGGCGGCGGCGACACCGTGGCCGCCCTCGGCCAGGCCGGCGTGGACGGATCGTTCACCTACGTCTCGGCCGCCGGTGGCGCCTTCCTGGAGTGGCTGGAAGGCAAGACCCTGCCCGGCGTCGCGGCGCTCGCGCGGACGTAGCGCACCCCGGGTGTGCGGACGGGGAACGGCGTACCCCGTCCGCACCGCCCGCCCCGACGGGAGTCCCGGGGTGTACCGCCGTTGCATGCGGGCACTCCGTGCGATCGGGGCGTACCTTGTCCCTACCCCCAGCCGATCGCCGCCACCTTCCACCGCCGGGCGCCGCCATGCACCAAGTCGCCACCCCCACCCTTGCGCCGCCCCCCGGGCGGCCGACACCGGTCCCTTCCAGGCCGGTCGCCGCGACCGCACCGCGCCTGGTCCTGACCGACCGGACGGCGCCACCGCGGGAGGAGTCGTTGCGCGGCGTCCGGCTGGTGCTGGTGTGGCTGGCCATGCTCCTCGCCTCGTGGCTGGTCGCGGTCGGCCTCGGCTACGGCCTGTTCCTGGCACTGGACGCCCTGGCCGGGTAGCCGGCCAGGGCCCTCCCACCGTCCGCGCCACCCACCCCATCGCCCGTCCCCCATGGCCGGCCCTGGAGGCCGGCGGCGAATGCTGCTAGGGTCCCGTGACTCCGCACCGGACACCGAGGGACCAGCATGAGCGCCGCGGCTTCGCCCATCTTCTGCGCCATCGACACGACCGAGCGGGAGGCCGCCCGCGACCTCGCCGGCGCGCTGGCCGGGCTGGTCGGCGGCGTCAAGCTGGGCCTGGAGTTCTTCATGGCCAACGGCCCGGCCGGGGTGCAGGCCGTGGTCGGCGCCGACGGACCGCCGCTGTTCCTCGATCTCAAGCTCCACGACATCCCCAACACGGTGGCCGGCGCGGTCCGCGCGGTGCTGCCGCTGGCCCCGACCTTTCTGACCGTCCATGCGGCGGGCGGGCCGGCGATGATGCGCGCCGCCGCGCAGGCCGCGGCGGCGGCCGGGCCGGGCCGGCCGCGGCTGCTGGGCGTGACGGTGCTGACCAGCCTCGACGACGGCGACCTCGAGGCGGTCGGCCAGTCTGCCCCGGCCGCGGCCCAGGTCGAGCGGCTGGCCCGCCTCGCCCGGGACTGCGGGCTGGACGGCGTGATCTGCGCGCCCGCCGAGGTGGCGGAGCTGCGCCGCGCCTGCGGCCCCGGCTTCGTGCTGATGGTGCCGGGCATCCGCCCGACCTGGGCGGCCGCCGGCGACCAGAAGCGGGTGATGACCCCGGCCGAGGCGATGGCCGCCGGCGCCGACCACCTGGTGATCGGCCGGCCGATCACCAGCCAGCCCGACCCGGCCGCCGCCGCCCGCCGCATCGCCGGGGAGATCGCCGCACCCAGCGACCGGGCGAGGGCCGGGGCGGTCACGGCGGGAGGCGCGCCGTGACCGTCCAGTCCAAGATCTGCGGCATCACCGAACCGGAGGCGCTGCGCGCCGCGGTCGGCGGGGGCGCACGCTGGATCGGCTTCGTCTTCTACGCCCCGTCGCCGCGGTCGGTCGCGCCGGCGATGGCGGCCGAGCTGGCCCGGCTCGTGCCCACGGGGGTGCGGACGGTGGGGCTGTTCGTCGACGCCGACGACGATTTCCTGGAGCACGTGGTGAGCCAGGTCCCCCTCGACGTGCTGCAGCTCCACGGCGCGGAGACGCCGGAGCGGGTGGCGACGGTGAAGGCGGCGTTCCGCGTCCCGGTGATGAAGGCCATCACGGTGGGCGGCCCGGACGACCTGACCCGCGCCCTCGGCTACGCCGCGGCCGCGGACTGGCTGCTGTTCGACGCCAAGCCGCCGGCCCGGGTGGCCGCCCTGCCCGGGGGCAACGGCCTGGCCTTCGACTGGACCCTGCTGCACGGCCGCACCTGGCCGCGCCCGTGGATGCTGTCGGGCGGCCTGAACGACGGCAATCTGGCCGATGCGGTGCGCGAAACTGGCGCCACCGCGGTCGACGTGTCGTCGGGCGTCGAGGACCGCCCCGGCCATAAGGACCCGGCCAGGGTGCGCGCCTTCCTCGACGCGGCGAGGGCGCTGTGAACGCCCGCGCGTCGCGCCTGGCCCTGCTGGCAGGCGTGGCCGTGTTCTTCACCCTCGTTGCGCTTGGCAACGTCACCGACTACGCCAGCAACTTCGCCTTCGTGCAGCACGTGCTGGCGATGGACACCACCTTCCGCAGCCCGTCGCTGATGTGGCGGGCGATCGACGCGCCGGCGCTGCACCACGCCGCCTACATGCTGATCATCGGCTGGCAGATCCTGACCGCCGCCCTGTGCTGGTGGGGCTCCTGGCGGCTGTGGCGGGCGCGCCGGCGCGACGCCGCGGCGATGGCGCGCGCCAGGCGGCCGGGCATCGCCGGGCTGACCGCCGGCTTCCTGCTCTACGCCGTCGGCTTCATCGGGATCGGCGGGGAATGGTTCGCCATGTGGCAGTCGTCGACCTGGAACGGCCAGCACAGCGCCGCCATCTTCCTCAGCATGGTCGGCATCGCCCTGCTGCACCTCTGCGGTGGCGACACCGACAGCCCCTGACCGGCACCCGGTCGGGGCACCCCCCGTCCCTTCGGTTGACCCCCCTTGGCCGCATGGCGGTGGCGGCCCGCACGCGCTAGATTGCTGGGGTCGCCACGTCCCCGACGGCCGCGTCGCGCAGGAACCCCATGACCGAGTCCGACACCCCGC
Organism: Azospirillum sp. NS33; assembly: GCF_059703765.1. Lineage (NCBI taxonomy): Bacteria > Pseudomonadati > Pseudomonadota > Alphaproteobacteria > Rhodospirillales > Azospirillaceae > Azospirillum > Azospirillum sp. NS33. Next base: position 136,727 of record NZ_BAAKJB010000012.1, read on the forward strand.
GATCCTCCGCCGAGGGGCTCGGCGCCGTCCTGGACGAGCACCTGCGCTGGGTCGGCCAATGGCACCGCGCCGCCTTCTACCGCTCCGGCCAGGGCGGCGAGCACGCCGCCGCACCCGCCGCCTTCGCCCGCTGGTGCGCCGCCGTCCGCAAGGAGGAGCTGACCCACCAGCCGGCGATCGAGCGGCTGGTGGAGATGCACGAGCAGATGCACCGCCAGGCCCGGCTGGTGCTGCTGAAGGCGGCCAACGGCGAGCCGCCGGACGAGGCCGAGTACGAATCGGTGATCGGCCGCTTCGAGGCGTTCGTCACCCTGCTGCGCCGCATGGAGCGGGCGTTCGGCGCCGCCGCCTCCGGCCTCGACCCGCTGACCGGGCTGCGCTCGCGCCGCGGCATGCACGAGGCGCTGGAGCGCGAGATGAACCGCTTCCGCCGCACCGGCCAGCCGTTCTGCGTGGCGCTGTGCGACATCGACAAGTTCAAGGCCGTCAACGACACCTACGGGCACGACATCGGCGACCGCGTGCTGGCGGCCATGGCGGCGGTGGTCAGCCGCGGCATCCGCAGCTTCGACGAGGCCTTCCGCATGGGCGGCGAAGAGTTCCTGGTGTGCCTGAAGGAAACCGTCCTGGAGGACGGCTGGCAGGTCATCGAGCGGCTGCGCGCCGACCTGATGGACAGCGCCATCGCCCTTCCCGACGGCCGCATCTTGAAGGTCACCGCCTCCTTCGGCCTGGTCGAGGCGAGCGACGACGCCACCCTGGACGAGCTGGTGGTGCGCGCCGACCGGGCGCTCTACCACGCCAAGAACAGCGGCCGGAACCGGGTGGTTCGCTACGGCCGGGACATGCCGGAGCCGCCGCCCGCCGACGCGCGCCCGGTCTAGGCGCTATCGCCGGACCGCGGGGCGCGCTAGGATCGGCGCGTACAGGACGCGAAACGGGGATTCGATGCGCACCCATCCCGATTTTCCCAACCTCTTCATCCTCGACCACCCGCTGATCCAGCACAAGCTGACGCTGATGCGCGACAAGCAGCGCTCGACCAGCGGCTTCCGCAACCTGCTGCGCGAGATCTCCTTGCTGATGGGCTACGAGATCACCCGCGACCTGCCGCTGACCACCGAGCGCATCGACACGCCCATGGAACCCATGGACGCGCCCATGCTGTCGGGCAAGAAGCTGGCCATCGTGCCGGTGCTGCGGGCCGGCCTCGGCATGGCGCAGGGCCTGCACGAGCTGGTGCCCTCGGCCCGCGAAGGCCACATCGGCCTCTACCGCGACCCCGAGACCCACCTGCCGGTGGAGTACCTGGTCAAGCTGCCCGAGGCCGAGGGGCGCCTGTTCGTCGTCGTCGACCCGATGCTGGCCACCGGCAACTCCGCCGTCCACGCCTGCGACGTGCTGAACCGCCACGGCGTCGACGACGAGAACATCCGCTTCCTGGCGCTGGTGGCGGCGCCGGAGGGCATGCGCGTGTTCGCCGCCGCCCACCCCCGCATCAAGGTCTTCACGGCCTCGCTCGACAGCCACCTCGACGACCACGACTACATCGTGCCCGGCCTGGGCGACGCCGGCGACCGCATGTTCGGCACGAAATAGGCACCCCGCCGGGGTGCCGCCCGCGCCGCCCGCGCCCCGTTGCCCCGCCCCCTCCCGACCCCATAGTTATGGAAAAGGAGGAGGCGATCCATGGTTGCGCAGCCACCGCCGGGTGTCCGCCCCGACTTCACCCTCGACCAGCGCTGGGATGCCTACACCGATCGGGACCACGCCACGTGGCGCACCCTGTTCCGCCGCCAGGAGGAGGTCCTGAAGGGGCGCGCCGCCCCCGCCTTCCTCGACGCGCTGCACGCCCTCGCCATGCCCGCCGACCGCGTCCCCGACTTCGAGCGGCTCACCGCGCGGATGGAGCCGGCGACCGGCTGGCGGATCGTCGCGGTGCCCGGGCTGGTGCCCGGCAACGTGTTCTTCGAGCACCTCGCCAACCGCCGCTTCCCGGTGACGGTGTGGATCCGCCCGCCCGAGCAGCTGGACTACCTGGAGGAACCCGATCTCTTCCACGACACCTTCGGCCATGTGCCGCTGCTGATGAACCCCGTGTTCGCCGAGTTCATGCACGCCTACGGCCGGGCCGGCCGGGAGGCGACGCGGCTGGGCTGCCTCGACCTGCTGGGCCGGCTCTATTGGTACACGGTGGAGTTCGGGCTGATCCGCGACCGCGGGGCGTTGCGCATCTACGGCGCCGGCATCGTCTCCTCGCGGGGCGAGTCGGTGTGGAGCCTGGAGGACGCCTCGCCCAACCGGGTCGGCTTCGACCTGGAGCGGGTGATGCGCACCGACTACCGGATCGACGACTATCAGCAGACCTACTTCGTCATCGACGGCTACGACCAGCTGTTCACGGCGCTGAGGCAGGACCTGCGGCCGGTCTACGAGCGGCTGCGGCGGCGGCCGGTGCTGGACCCCGCCACCGTCCGGGCCGGCGACGCGGTGTTTCAGCGCGGCACCGGCCAGCATCACCGCGCCCGGCGGATGGCCGCGGAATAGGCGCGACCGACAGCGCCGGGACGACCGGCCGAGGAGGGGCGACGCCGCTGGCGACGGCCGGCCGCCGCGTCAGCGCACCACCGTCGGCGGCGCGCGCCGGGCCAGGCGGTCCAGCAACTCGGCGATGAACACCTCGTCGGTCTTGCCGGCCAGCGCCGCCAGCCCCTGCAGCATGGACCCGCCGAACGCCAGCACGCCGGTGATGTCGATGCGCCACGCCCCGCCCTCGCGCACAAAATCGGCGGGGACCGGCGAGGGGCGGTTCTTCACCAGCAGGATGGCCGAGGCGCGGTCGCCGCGCACCCGGACCGGGCCGAGCGCGCTCTGGGCGACGGCGTTGGGGCCGAGCCAGCCCCGGGCCATGGCGTGGTCGGCGATGTCGGCCACCGTCATCCGCCGCAGCGCCGCCGGCTCGAGATAGCGGCGCAGGCCCAGCGCCGCGAACTTCTCCGCCGGTCCGAGGCGCACCAGGCTGGCCCGGTCGCCGGCGCGGGCCGCCCGGCGCACCCCCTCCAGCGCGCTGACGCTGTCGCGCGACAGCAGCGGCAGCACGGCCGCCCCGTCGCCCGCCGCCAAGGCGGCGCGCGCCGTGTCGAACACCGCGGCGACCGCGCGCTCCTCCTCGCTGGGCGCCGCCGCGGGCGCCGCCAGCACGGGCGGGGCGACGGCCAAAGGGGCCAGGGCCGCGGGTGCCAGCAGCGCGGATAGGATGATCAGACCGGGAAGGCGCATCGCCGAACGCTCCGGGTTGCCGCTCATTTGGCGGAGGAATCGATGCCGAAGAACTCGAGCTGCCAGCGCATGTCGTCCTCGGTCAACGGGTAGAGAACACCCTCGCGGGCGTTCAGTGCCGTCTTCGGCGGAATCTGCGCCAGGCGGAGCTGGACCTGCCGGGCGAAGCGCATGGACATGCCGGTGCGCCACACCAGGGAGGTCACCGCGCGCGGCGCGTGGGTGGCGATGATGCGGTCGACGACGCCGACGGGGATGTCGGCCAGCAGCCCCAGCGCCGCCATCACGAAGGCACGGTCGCCTTCGACGAGGGAGTTCTCCAGGAGCTTCTCGGTGAGCTTGCCCTCCTTGTGCAGACGGGCGGCGCGGTCGCCCGGCCGCTCCTCGGATTTGTCGCCGGCGGCGCCCTCCTCGCCCCACAGGTCGACCGGGCCGCCGGGACGCTGGCCGTTGGGGCCCTTGCCGACGCGCTCGCGCACCGCCTCGGCCAGCTTCTCCGCCGCGCCTGGCTCCAGATCCGTGCGGTCCTGCAGGACCTTCAGAAGGTTGTCGGCGACAAAGCTGGCGAGCCGCGCCACGGCGCGCGCCGGCAGGCGGGGGCGGCGCACCAGGGGCGCGTGCCACGGCTCGTGCCGCGGCGCCTGGTCGACGATGCGGTCGAGGGTCTCCTCGCGGATCTGCGCCGACGGGTTGGCGAGCAGCGCCGACACCGCCACGTCGTCCTCCGACCGCGCGATGGCGTCGGCCACCGAGGCGGACACGCCGCGCCGGCCGGCGATGGCCGACAGCGCCCCCGCCACCGGACCCAGCAGGATGATGTCGAGAAGGTCGTCCTCGGTGAGGATCGGCGAGTGGCGCAGCACCGGCCCGCACACCTGCAACTCGACGTCGCGGGCCAGCGCGTTGATCACCGCGTGGGGGGCGTTGGGCAGGTCCTTCAGGGTGTCGGCCAGGATGCCGCGGACCTCCGACGCCTGGTCGCGGGCCAGCGTCTCCAGGCAGTCCATGGTCATCCGCTCGATCTGCGAGAGCTGGCTGGCCGGCAGGTCGGGCACCAGCCGGGCGATCTTGCGGGCCAGCGCGCCGCGCACCGACTCCTCGCGGTCCTTGGCCAGCAGCAGGTCGGCCTGGCGCGGCGTCCCGGCGTTGGTGGCCAGCGCCCGGCGCACCTCCGCCGCGGCGTCGGCGGCGAGGTAGTAGAGCAGCTCCGGCTTGGCCTCGGGGTGTTCGGCGACCCGGCGCCGCACCGCGGGATCGGCGCTGCGCACCATCTCCTTGGCGGCGTCGTAGTCGCTCGGGTCGAGCGTGGCCGACGGGCCGGGCGGGGTCGAGGCGCGGGGGCTCACGATGCGGTCTCCGGCGCGGGCGAAGGGGCGGGAGCGAAGGCGTAGCTGCCCTTGCCGCCCGCCTTGGCCGCGTACATGGCGGCATCCGCGCGATCGGTCAACTCCTGAACGCCCTCGCCGCTGTCCGGTCGGTGCACGGCCAGGCCGATCGACAGGCCGAGCGGCTTGTCGGGGCTGGCCGAGAGGTAGCCGAGGTCGGCGATGCCGGCCAGCAGCCGCTCGGCGACCACCCGCGCCCGGTCGGCATCGGTGCGCCCCAGCCACAGCACGAACTCGTCGCCGCCCAGCCGCCCCGGCAGGTCGCCCGGCCGCACCCCGCCGGTCAGCAGCGCACCGATCGCCTTGAGCACGAGATCGCCCTGCTGGTGGCCGTGCAGGTCGTTGACCGCCTTGAAGTTGTCGAGGTCCACGTAGAGCAGGGTCGAGGGCCCGGCCTCGGGCCGGGTCAGCTGCTCGTCGAGCCGCTCGAAGAAGGTGCGGCGGTTGAACAGCCCGGTCAGGCCGTCGCGCTCCGACAGGCGGCGCAGGCGTTCCTGGTAGGCGAGGTGGGCGTGGGCCAGGCCGATGTGGTCGGCGACACCGGCGATGAGCTGGCGGTCCTCGTCGTCCCAGGGGTCGGCGTCGTCGCCGCGCCACACCAGCACCGCGCCGTTGACCGCACGCTGGTGCTCGGTCCGGCAGGCCAGCAGCCGGTTTCCGCCGAGCGCGCCGACGATCGGCTCCGGACTCCGGGCGACGCGCGCCAGGGTGCCCCCCAGCGCCGCCGGCTCCAGCTCCGCCGGCGCCTCGGCGCCGAACTCGGCGACCGGCACGAACTGGCCGCCGTCGCTGGCCCGCAGGATGCGGCAGCCGTCGGCGCCAAGCGCCCGCGCCGTCTCGGTCACCGCCACCGCCAGCGCCTCGGCGGCGTCGAGCCGGTTGCGCAGCGTGTGGACGACGTGCGCCAGCAGCTTCTCGCGGTTGCGGACGCGGGCCAGTTCGGCGGAGCGGAGCACCTGCTCGGTCACGTCGCGGCAGACGCCGCGCGCCCCCAGCCACTCTCCGGACGGGCCGAAGAGCGGCAGCGCCGAGGCGACCACGCAGGCCGGCGCCCCGTCGGTGGCCTTCAGCCACAGCTCGCTCTGATCCACCGGCCGCCGCGTGTCGAAGGGCAGCGGCAGGTCGCCCCATTCGTCGACCGCCAGGCTGCGCGGATCGCGGCCGATCAGCGCCTCCGGCTCGTAGCCCAGCGCCCCCTTCGGGGTGACGAAGACGAAGCGCCCGTCCGGCCCGGTCTCCCAGGCGAAGTCGCTGGACACCTCGACCAGGTCCTTGTAGCGCCGCCGCGACTCGGTGAGGGTCTGGCGGAGCTGGCGCTCCAGCGTGGCGTCGCGGCCGAACAGCAAGGTCGTGCCGTCGGACAGCGGCGACGCCGCCCATTCCACCACCATCGGCCCGCGCGGCATCTCCACCGGGGTCGAGCGCAGGCCCGGGGCGACGCTGGCGCCGTCCAGCCAACGCCGCACCTCCTCCAGCCAGCGCGGATCGTGGTGCAGCATGTCCGCGGCCGCGGCGTTGACGGCCAGCGGCTCCTGGTCGGCGTCGAGCCGCAGCGCCGGCCCGGGGAATCCGGCCAGCGCCGCCGCCAGGTCGGGGGCGTCGGGCGTACGGACGGAGGAAACAGTGTCCGCTGTCGCGTGGGGCGGTTGCATGTGGGAACGGTACCCGTCAAAAGCTAACAACACCCGAATCCGCCGGTCGCACCGCGGGCGGGCACCGACCGGGCCGGCGGCGTGGCGGGTGCGGCAGGGCGGCGTTCCGGCCTTGCCCGGCCGCGCCACCTGCCCCATTGTCTCGGCATGATGACCGCCCTGCCCGACGTCGAGGCCTGGATCTTCGACCTCGACAATACCCTTTACCCGGCCTCGTGTAACCTGTTTGCGCAGGTGGACCGGCGCATCGGTGCCTTCATCGCCGATCATTTCGGCATCGCCTACGACGAGGCGCGGGCCATGCAGAAACGGTTCTTCCGGGAGCATGGAACGACGTTGCGCGGCCTGATGGTGGAGCACGACGTCGACCCCGTGCCCTTCCTGGACTACGTCCACGCCATCGACGTGACCCCCGTGGCGCCGAGTCCGCGCCTCGACCGCGCCCTCGAGCGGCTGCCCGGGCGGAAGCTGGTCTACACCAACGGATCGGCCGCGCACGCCGCCAACGTGATGGACCGCCTGGGAATCGCCGGGCGGTTCGACGGGGTGTTCGACATCGTCGCCGCCGGCTATGTGCCCAAGCCGGACCCCCGCCCTTACGAAACGATGGTGGCACGGCACGCCATCGACCCACGCCGCGCCTGCATGGTCGAGGACATCGCCCGCAACCTGGCGCCGGCCCACGCCATGGGCATGGCGACGGTGTGGGTGCGCACCGACGCGGACTGGGCCCGCCCGGACCGCGGGGGGGTCGGCAGCGCCAGCCACATCGACCACGAGGTGGACGACCTGGTGGACTGGCTGGAGCGGGTGCCCGGATAAGGGAGCGCACGGGCGTCCGCGCGCATCCCTCGGCGACCGCGCCGGGGGAATCGGGGGGATGGCGACGACGCACACGCGAAAATGGCGAGAAAGCCGGGGCCCTCTCGCCATTCGGCGGGCGGTCATCCGGAAGCCGGATGCCCGCCCAAGGGTCGGCACCCTTGAGGGTGCTCGATTTGGTGACGTTCCTCCCCAACTCGGGCCTGGACGGCGCAAGCGTCACTGTCGCGGACTATAGTCGGGAAATTTGTTTTGCTATGCAAGCGGATTCGTTGCCCGGCCACGGAAATGTCAGTAGTCGGCCGAAGGCGGTGCCGCGCAATACGCATCGGTACGGTGACATGATCTGTCGGGGCGGCGGTGCCGCAAGAAGTTGTGCGCCGCAGCAAGCGCTTTTCAATCGCATTCCTTTCCGATGCCGGCCGGCAACGCGACCACGACTTGTATGGTAGGGCGCAAAACCGACGCGGCAGGCCGTTGACAAGGCGCGGCCGGGCGGCCCATGGTTCGCCGCCTTTTTTCGCCGCCAGCGCCCGAGGATTCCGCCCATGACCGACGCCCAGCTCGCCCCCGCCATCGACGCCGCGTGGGACGCCCGCGACACGCTGTCCGCCTCGACCACCGGCCCGGTGCGCGACGCGGTCGAGGCCGCGCTGGCCGGGCTCGACGCCGGGACGCTGCGGGTGGCCGAGCCCGCCGACGGCGGCTGGCGGGTCAACCAGTGGCTCAAGAAGGCAGTGCTGCTGTCCTTCCGCCTCAACGACATGGCGGTGATCGAGGGCGGCCCGGGCGGCGCCACATGGTTCGACAAGGTGCCGTCGAAGTTCGCCGGCTGGGACGAAGGCCGGTTCCGCGAGGCCGGGTTCCGCGCCGTGCCCGGCTGCGTCGTGCGCCATTCGGCCCACATCGCGCCCGGCGTGGTGCTGATGCCCTCCTTCGTGAACCTCGGCGCCCACGTCGCGTCCGGCACCATGGTCGACACCTGGGTGACGGTCGGGTCGTGCGCCCAGATCGGGCGCAACGTCCACCTCTCCGGCGGCGTCGGCATCGGCGGCGTGCTGGAGCCGCTGCAGGCCAACCCGGTGATCATCGAGGATGATTGCTTCATCGGCGCGCGCTCCGAGGTGGTCGAAGGGGTGATCGTCGAGCGCGGGTCGGTGCTGTCCATGGGCGTGTTCATCAGCGCCTCGACCAAGATCATCGACCGCGCCACCGGCGAGGTGTTCGTCGGGCGCGTCCCCGCCTATTCGGTGGTGGTGCCCGGCAGCCTGCCCGGCAAGCCCCTGCCGGACGGCACGCCCGGACCCGGCCTCTATTGCGCCGTGATCGTCAAGCGGGTGGACGAGCAGACCCGCGCCAAGACCTCCATCAACGACCTGCTGCGCGACTGATGCTCCCGTCCGTCGCGCCCGACGATCCCGTGGCGCTGGCCGGCGCCCTGATCCGCTGCCCCAGCGTGACGCCGGCCGACGCCGGCGCGCTGGACGTGCTGGAGCGGGCGCTGGGCCGGCTCGGCTTCGCCTGCCACCGCCTGCGCTTCGCGGCGCCGGGCGAGGCGGCCGTCGACAACCTCTACGCCCGCCTCGGCGAGGCCCGGCCCAACCTCTGCTTCGCCGGTCACACCGACGTGGTGCCGCCGGGCCCGCCGGAGGGCTGGTCGGTCGACCCCTTCGGGGCGGAGATCCACGCCGGCAACCTCTACGGCCGCGGCGCGGTGGACATGAAGGGCGCCATCGCGGCCTTCGTGGCGGCGGTGGCCCGCACGCTCCAGGACGGCGGCCGGCCGGCCGGGTCGATCAGCCTGCTGATCACCGGCGACGAGGAGGGCATGGCCATCAACGGCACCCGCAAGGTGCTGGACTGGCTGCGCGCCCGGGGCGAGCGCATCGACGCCTGCCTGGTGGGCGAGCCCACCAACCCGCGCCGGCTCGGCGACATGATGAAGATCGGCCGGCGCGGCAGCTTCACCGGCCGGCTGACCGTCCACGGCGTGCAGGGGCACGTCGCCTACCCGCACCTCGCCGACAACCCGCTGCCGCGCCTGGTGCGCATGCTCGACGCCATCACCCGCGCGCCGCTGGACGCCGGGAACGCCCATTTCCAGCCGTCCTCCCTGGCGCTCACCACCATCGACGTGGGCAACCCCTCGAACAACGTGATCCCGCCCTGCGGCAAGGCGACCTTCAACATCCGCTTCAACGACATGCACGACGCGGCGCGGCTGGAATCCTGGCTGCGCGGCCATTTCGACGCGGTCGGCGGGTCCTACGACCTGGACTGCCACTGCAGCGGCGACTCGTTCCTCACGCCGCCGGGGCCGCTGACCGACCTGGTGGCCGACGCGGTCGAGCGGGTGACCGGCCACCGGCCGGAGCACTCGACCACCGGCGGCACCTCCGACGCCCGATTCATCAAGGACCACTGCCCGGTGGTGGAGTTCGGGCTGGTCGGCCAGACCATGCACAAGGTGGACGAGCACGTCGCCCTCGACGATCTCGCCGCGCTAACCGACATCTACCGGGCGGTGGTGGGCGACGCCTTCGCCCGGCTGCCCGTGAGCCCCCGCTGACCGCCGCCCCCAGACCCCGGTTGCCCCGATGCCAACCTTGACCGTACGGGACCTCGTCTACGCCCTGATCGGAGCCTTCCGGCTGGCCCGGTTTGACGCCTCGGGGCTGGACTGCTTCGACCGCACCGCCGGCGGTGCGGTGAAGTCCTTCTACGCGGCGCTCGTGGTGTTGCCGGGCTACGCGGTGCTGATGGCGCTGCGCCCGGGGGACGCGGCGCAATCGGCGCCGCTGCTGCCGTTCCTGGCGGTCGAGGCCATCGCCTACGTGGTGAGCTGGACCGCCTTCCCCGTCGCCATGATTTCCATCGCCCGGCTGCTCGACCGGGCCGAGCGCTACAGCGGTTTCATCAGCGCCTACAACTGGTCGTCGGTGGTGCAGATGACCGTCTACCTGCCGGCCGTCCTGCTGGCCGAAAGCGGCCTGCTGCCCTCCGGTGCCGCCGAGGGCATCGTCCTCGGCGCCATGATGGCCATGCTCACCTATCAGTGGTTCATCACCCGCGCCGCCCTCGACGTGCCTGGCACCACCGCCGCGGTGCTGGTGGTGACCGATCTCTTCCTGTCGGCGATCGTCACCGACTACGCCAACGGGCTGCTCTGACCGGCGGCCGGCGGCCTCACGACGCGGAGAGGGAGCCCCGACGACCGGCGTCGAAGGGCGCATGGGCCCCGCCGAGCGGGCCGTCCTCGGCCAGAGCCGGGGTGTCGGCGCTCCGGGAAAACAGGAAGGCGTCGAGCCCCATCAGCTCGGTGGCCCGCAGGTAGCTGGTGCGGCTGAGGATGAAGGCCGGCGGCGCGATGCGGGTCAGCCCGGTGAAGGCGTCGAGCCCTTCCTGCATCGCGTCGGCGAAGGGCCGGGCGGCGGCCAGCGGACCGGCCAGGATGAACTGCTCGGGATGGACCAGCGCCACCACCGACAGCACCGCCCGGGCCAGCAGATGGGCGGCGTCGCGGAACACCGCCACGACGCGGGGATCGCCGGCGTTGGCCTGGCGGATCGTGTGGGGCAGGCCGAGATGCAGGCCGGCATCACCCGTCAGCGTGCCGTCGTCGGCGCTGAGATGGCCCAGCCGGCGCAGGATGGCCCGCCCCGAGGCGACGTCGGTCAGCCGTTCCGGGGCGTCCGGCGTGCCGCCCGCCAGGATGCACTCCACACCGCTTTCATGGTCGCCGCCGACCGAAAGCAGGCCGTGGCTCATCAGGCTGGCGCTGAGGCCGAGCCCGGCATGGACCAGCAGGCTGTGCGACGAAACCCGCCCGTCGCCGTAGCGCACCTCCCCGACGTGCAGCGCGTTGGCGACGCTTTGCAGACGCGCCGGCACACCCAGAGCGTCCGCCAGCACGGTGGCGAGCGCCACGTCGCGCCAGCCGATGGCCGGCGCCCGCAGCACCACGCCGCGCCGTGCGTCGATGTCGCCGGACAGGGACACGGCGATTCCCGTGAGCCGCTCCGCCTTGACGTCCGGGCGGGTGCCGAGGGCCGCCACCCGGTCGCGCAGATGGGCCGCCACCTCGGCCGGCGTCGCGCCGGGCAGGCCGGGGATGGACCCTTCGATCACCCGCTCTCCCGTCGAGCCGACGACCGAGAACTTGTGCTCGTAGGCGGTGAGGGTGACGCACAGAACATAGGCACCATCGGAGCGCAGCCACAGGCCGACGTTGGGTCGCCCGCGCATCGGCCGGTCGGCCGGCGTCTCCATTTCCATCACCAGCCCTTCGGCGATCAGGTCCCGCGAAATGCGCGACAGCGACGCCTCCGTCAGGCCGATCCGGAGCGCCAGCTGCCGGCGGGAAACGCCCGGCATGCGGCGGATTTCCGACAGGATGCGCGACCGGTTGACGTGGCGGATCTGCTGGGGGCTGGGCGAGGTGGGGGCATGCGGCATGAAGCGGGAATGCCAAGGGGCTGCCGGGGAGGTGGGCAAGGCTGGTCTCAACGATGACGGGTGTCAAGGACACAAGGGGCGCACACGACCGACGGGTCGGGCGAGCGGCGGGCACGGACGGCACCCCGGCCGCCCCCCCGATCAGCGCGGACGGACGGCCCCGTGCGCGGCCAACAGGCGCTTTTGTGTGCGTCATCATGGCAGTTGCCCATTTTGGTGTCACCCTCGTTGCTGCGGTGCGAGAGGCGCGCGCCGACGGGACCGCCGCCACACCGGGAAAATGTGTTCAATGCCAATGGATTATAATATTTTACAGCAAGTAAGTAAAGTGGCATGGGCCTTGCTGAAAGGGGGTACGTCCCGGAACCTGTCAGGAAAAGAGGTCATCCCCATGGAGCGTAGGACTTTCCTGAAGACGACTGCCGCGGTTGGCGGCGCGCTGGCCATGCCGTCGATCATCGGCAGCGCCCACGCGGCCGAACCGCTGAAGCTCGGCTGCCTGTTCTCGTCGTCGGGCACGATGGCGAACATCGAGGGCCGTCTGTCCCATGTCTGCCGCATGGCGGCGGCCGAACTGAACGCCAAGGGCGGCGTTCTGGGCCGGCCGGTCGAGGTGATCGCCACCGATCCGGCATCCGACTGGCCGCTCTACGCCCAGATCGGCCGCCAATTGCTGCTGCAGGACAAGGTGTCGGCCCTCTTCGGCTGCTGGACGTCGGTGTCGCGCAAATCGGTCCTGCCGGTGGTTGAGCAGAACAACGGCCTTCTGTTCTACCCTCTGCATTTCGAAGGCGAGGAAAACTCCAAGAACGTGGTGTACCTCAACTCCCCGCCGGCGAGCTCCGTGCTGCCCGCGTTGGAGTACCTGATGAGCGAGGACGGGGGCAGCGCCAAGCGCTTCTACATGCTTGGCTCGGACTACGTCTGGCCGCGGACGATCAACAAGATCTGCAAGGGCTACTGGCAGTCGAAAGGGTTCACCGAGGCGGCCTGGCGCGAGGAATACGTGCCGTTCGGCTTCTCCAACTTCCAGACCCTGGTCAACGACATCCGCAAGTTCGCCAGCGAGCCCGGCGGCCAGCCGATCATCGTGCTGACCGTGGTCGGCGACAGCATCCCGGCGTTCTTCAAGGAGATCATCAGCCAGGGCATCCGGGCCACCGACATCCCGGTGCTGGGGCTCGACGTGCTGGAAGCCGACCTGGAGGGTCTGGACACCGCGCCGATGGTCGGGCACCTGAACTGCTGGGCCTATCTCCAGAACGCGGAGTCGCCGCAGAACACCGCGTTCAAGGCGACCTGGAAGTCCTACGTCGAGAGCAACAGCCTGCCCTACCGCGCCGACACGGTGATCGACCCCATGGTCTCCACCTATGACGGCGTGCATCTGTGGGCGGCGGCCTGCGAAAAGGCCGGAACGGCCGAGGTCGACGCGGTCCGCTCCGCGTTCGATGGCCTGACCTTCGCCTGCCCGTCCGGCTACACGATCGCGATGAGCGGCGAGAACAACTACGTCTCACGCGGCGTCTTCATCGGCTCGGTCAACGACCAGCAGGGGTTCGACATCCTGTGGCAGTCGGAGGACACGCCCAAGCCGGTGCCCTTCAGCCCCTATGCCTGAGGCACCCCCACCGGTGCCTCTTGCTGTCGCCACCCTCTCCCCGCCCGGGGAGAGGGCCGGTTCCAGAGCCACGGCGGCGGTTCCGACCGTCGACCGGGGAGGTGTCATGCGACGCATCCGGATGAGACCGGTCCGCGGCCGGTGCCGGCCCGGGCTGCTGGCCGGGCTGCTGGTCGGCCTGCTGATCGGGCTGTTGCTGCCGTTCGGCGGGCCGGTGGCCGCCCAGCAGATCGGCGGCCCGGCGGCCGCCCAGCAGACCGAAGGCCGCGCGGCCATCGTGCAGGGATTCTGTGCGGCGAAGACCGAGCCGATGACCGGCGCGCTCGACACCCTGCTGACCGCCGTGGCGCAGGGGCGGGAGGACGCGGCCTGGGGAGCGCGCATCGTCGCCGCGCTGGCCGGCAAGGACCTGCGCTGCCGGCCGACCGGGCCGGCGGTGCTGCAGGACGGCGACACGCTGCGCGATCCGGTGACGATGACCGCCGTTGCGACGCCGGAGGCCCTGCCCGGCGCTCCCTTCGTCAATCTGCGGACCCGCGCCTGGGTCGAGATGGCGACGGGTCTGCTGGGCCTGCTGGTCGCCCCGGACGGGCCGGAGGCCGACGGGCGGATCGCGGCGCTGGAAAAGCAATACGCGATCGTGCCCGACGCGGCGCTGGCCGCGGCGATCGAACGGCAGGAGGACACCGACCGGCGCGAGCGGCTGCTGCTGGTCCGGGCGCTCAAATCCCTGGAGGCTCCCGACGCGGCGACCCGCGTGGAGGCGATCGCCACCATCGCCACGATGCCGACCGAGCGCAACCGAACCGCCCTCGTCACCCTGCGGGGCACGCCCGGCTACGCCGATGCCCCCGACGTCGCGGCGGCGCTGGACGCGGCGATCGGCACGATCGACACCTGGATCGGCGTGGGACGCGCCGGAGCGGTGCTGTTCAGCGGCCTCAGCTACGCCAGCATCCTGTTCATGGCGGCCCTGGGCCTGGCCGTCATCTTCGGCCTGATGGGCGTGATCAACCTGGCCCAGGGCGAGCTGATCATGATCGGCGCCTACGCCACCTACGGCATCCAGCAGGCGCTGCGCGCCGTGGCGCCGGGGCTGCTCGACTGGTACCTGGTGCTGGCCATCCCGGCGGCCTTCGCCGCGTCGGCCCTGGTGGGCATGGTCATGGAGACGGTGGTGATCCGCCATCTCTACCGGCGGCCGCTGATGACCCTGCTGGCGACCTGGGCGATCAGCCTGTTCCTGGTCAATTCCGTCCAGGTGCTGTTCGGCACGCAGAACCTGGAGTTCGTCGTGCCGTCCTTCCTGGCCGGCGGCACGCGGCTGGTGGCCGACTTCATGGTCACCTGGAACCGCCTGTTCGCCATCGTCTTCGCCGCCGGCACGCTGGTGCTGGCGCTGCTGCTGCTCCACCGCACCCCGCTCGGCACCTATGTGCGCGCGGTGACCGAGAACCGCGACATGGCCGAATGCGTCGGTGTCTCCACCCGGCGGGTCGATCTGCTGAGCTTCGGCGTCGGCTCCGGCCTGGCCGGGCTCGCCGGGCTGGCGCTGACCCCGATCTACAACGTCAACCCGACCATGGGCACGAACTTCATCGTCGATGCCTTCCTGGTGGTCGTGCTGGGCGGAGTCGGCAACCTGGCCGGCACGCTGATCGCGGCGCTGGGCATCGGACAGGTCAACATCGTCATCGAACCCCTGTGGGGCGCGGTGGCGGCCAAGGTCATGGTGCTGCTGATGATCATCCTGTTCATCCAGTTCCGCCCCGAAGGCATCTTTGCCGTGAAGGGCCGGCGATGAACCCGCTCGCGCACGCCGCCACCGGGCGCCGGACGACCGGCCTTCTGCCCAAGGCGCCGGCCGTTCCGGTCGCGGCGGTGCTCGCCCTGCTCGCCGTCGCGGTGCTGGTCGCCGGCCGGGGCGACGACGGCCCGTCGGTCTATCTGATGAACCTGGTCGGTCAGGTCATGGTCTATGGGCTGCTCGCCATCTCCCTGGACCTGATCTGGGGTTACGCCGGCATCCTCAGCCTGGGCCACGGCCTCTATTTCGCCATCGGCGGCTACCTCATCGCCATGCATCTGGTGACGGTGGCCTTCGCCGAAACCGCCACGCCGCCCGACTTCATGCTGTTCATGGGCTGGAACGATCTGCCGTTCTACTACGCCGGCATGGAGCATCTGCCCTACATCGCGGCGCTCATCCTCCTGCTGCCGGCCCTGGTCGCCTTCCTGTTCGGCGTCGTCTCCTTCCGCTCGCGGGTGACCGGCGTCTATTTCGCCATCATCACCCAGGCGCTGGTCTACGTGGCGATGCTGCTGTTCTTCCGGAACGACACCGGATTCGGCGGCAACAACGGGATGACCGGCTTCACCGCCATCGCCGGGCAACCGCTCGCCGAGCGCACCACGGTCGCCGGATTGTGCGCGGCCTCCATGCTCGCCGCGGCGCTCGCCCTGTTCGGGCTGGACCGCCTGACACGCTCGCGCTTCGGCCACATGCTGCTGGCGATCCGCGACGACGAGGCGCGGCTGCGCTTCCTCGGCTACGACACGCTGTGGATCAAGCTGGCGGCGTGGTGCCTGTCGGCGGTGCTGGCGGCGGTGGCCGGGGCGCTCTACGTGCCGCAGGTCGGCATCGTGAACCCGCGCGTCCTGTCGCCGGAACTGTCCATCGAGATCGCCGTGTGGGTGGCGATCGGCGGGCGCGGCACGCTGGTGGGACCGTTCCTGGGGGCCATCGCCGTCACCACGCTGCGCTTCATCCTCACCGCCACGCTGCCGGAGCTGTGGCCGTTCGTCCTGTCGATCCTGGTGCTCGTGGTGGTGCTGACGCTGCCCAACGGGTTCCTCGACGTGCCGGCGACCCTGAAGGGGCTGCGCCGCCGCGGCGGCGGAGGCGGGCCATGACCGCCGCCGTCCCCGCCCTCTACATCGACGGCCTGGCCGTCGCCTTCGGCAAGCTCCAGGCCATCGACAACCTGTCGCTGATCGTCAACCAGGGCGAGGTGCGCGCGGTGATCGGCCCCAACGGGGCGGGCAAGACGACGCTGCTCGACATCATCACCGGCAAGACCCGGCCCGACCGCGGCCGGTTGCTGCTCCACCCCGACCGCGACCTGCTGGCCATGTCGGAGGCGCAGATCGCCCTGGCCGGGGTCGGTCGCAAGTTCCAGAAGCCCAGCGTCTTCGAGGCGCTGAGCGTGCGTGACAACCTCAGCCTTGCCGTGCGGTCCCCCCGCCGCTCGATCCTCGGCGAAATGGTGCACCGGCCCGACGCGGACGAGGATGCGCGGGTGGACGCCGTGATCGACCGCATCGGCATGGCCGCCTCGGCCGGTCGGCGCGCCGGGGTGCTGTCGCACGGTGAAAAGCAGTGGCTGGAGATCGGCATGCTGCTGATCCAGGAGCCGCGCGTGCTGCTGCTCGACGAGCCGGTCGCCGGGATGAGCGACGCGGAGACCGAACGCACCGCCGAACTGGTGCTGTCCCTGCGGTCCCCCGAGCGGGCGATCGTGGTCATCGAGCACGACATGAGCTTCGTCGCGCGAATCGCCGACCTGGTCACCGTCCTGCACGAGGGACGGCTGCTGGTCGAGGGCTCGATGCAACGGGTGCAGGCGGACCCGAGGGTCCGCGAGGTCTATCTGGGGCGCTGACATGAACCTGACCGTCGACAGCCTGAACCAGCATTACGGCAGCAGCCACATCCTGCGGAACATCTCCTTCGACATGGGGGAGCACCAATGCCTCGCCGTGCTCGGCCGCAACGGCGCCGGCAAGACGACGCTGCTGCGTTGCCTGATGGGATTGCTGCGCGTGACCTCCGGCAGCATCCGCCACGGCGCGGTGGACCTGACCGGGCTCGCCCCCCACCGGCGCGTCCGCACCGGCCTGGCCTATGTCCCGCAGGGGCGGGAGATCTTCACCAACCTCAGCGTCCGCCAGAACGTCGAGATCGCCTCGCGCGCCGCCGGCGTGAGCGATGCCGGCGCCGTCGCCGAGGAGGTGGTCGCCATGTTCCCGGTGCTGGGCGAGATGTGGCACCGCCGGGGCGGCGACCTGTCGGGCGGGCAGCAGCAGCAGCTCAGCATCGCCCGGGCGCTCGCCACCCGCCCGTCGGTGCTGATCCTCGACGAGCCCACCGAAGGCATCCAGCCCTCGATCGTCCAGCGCATCGAGGACGTCATCGCGTCGCTGAAGGAAAAGATCTCCATCCTGCTGGTCGAGCAGTACTTCGACTTCGCCCAGAGCATTTCCGACCGCTACGTCGTGCTGTCGCGCGGCGCCGTGGTCGCCGCCGGCGACACCGCATCCATGGACACCGACGCCATCAAATCCTTCGTCTCGGTCTGACCGACCGGGCGCTTCGAGCCGGAGAGCCACCCATGATCGAACTTCAAGCCGATCCGCAGAACGTGTTCTGGGGATACTTCGACGCCGACACCCCGCCGGTGCTCACCGTGGAGTCCGGGGCGGTGGTGAAGATCCACACGCTGCCGGCCTGCTTCCCCGAGGATCTGCCCCCCGACGCCACCCTGGTCACCCCCGACCACCGCCGCGCCATCGACGAGCTGACCCCCGGCGGCGACGGCTCCAAGGTTGTGGCGGGGCCGGTCGGTCCGCACATGATGACCGGCCCGATCTGGGTGGACGGCGCCCAGCCCGGCGACGTGCTGCAGGTGGACATCCTGGAGATCGAGCCGCGCCAGGACTGGGGCTTCTGCGCCATCCTGCCCCTGCTCGGCACCCTTCCGGAGGAGTTCACCGACTACGAGCGCATCCACATCCGCGTCGACCGCGCCGCCAGGGAAGGGGTGCTGCCCTGGGGCACGCGCATCCCGCTCGACCCGTTCTTCGGCATCCTGGGCGTCGCCCCGCCCAAGGAGTGGGGCCGCGTCGGCTCGCCGGAGCCGCGCGCCTTCGGCGGCAACATGGACAACAAGGACCTGCGCCCCGGCACCACCTTGTACCTGCCGGTGTTCAACGAGGGGGCGCTGTTCTCCGCTGGCGACGGCCACGGCTGCCAGGGCCATGGCGAGGTGTGCATCACCGCCCTGGAAACGGCGCTGAACGGCACCTTCCGCCTGACCGTGCGCAAGGACATGAAGATCAGCCAGCCCTTCGCCGAGACCGGCACCCATCTGCTGTCGATGGGCCTGAACGTCGACCTGGACGAGGCGGCACGCCAGGCGGTGCGCGAGATGGTGCGGCTGGTGGTCGAGCGCTCCAAGCTCACCCGCAACGAGGCCTACATGCTGTGCAGCCTCGTCGCCGACCTCCACGTGACCCAGCTGGTCGACATCAACAAGGGCGTCCACATGCTGTTTCCCAAGGCCTATCTGGGATCGGACCGCTAGCGGCCCGATCGCGTCCAACGGGCTGGACTGACCGCCCCCCGCCGCGTCACCCGGCGGGGGGAGGAGACCCGGCCTGCGCCAGCAGGCGGGCGCGCAGCCACCGCTGCGCGGGGTGGTCGGTCACGCGGTCGTGCCAGATCAGGCTCAGCCGGAATCCCGGCACCGGGATCGGCGGTTCCAGCACCCGGAGGTCGCCGGCGTGGCCGCGGGCGATGCGCTCCGGCAGCAGCGCGACCATGTCGGTCCGCCTGACGACGTCGGGCACGATGAGGAAGCCGGGCGCCGACAGGACGACGCGCCGCACCCGGCCATGGGCCGCCAGCGCGGCATCGGCCGGACCGGCGAAGCCGCCGCCGCTGGGCGAGACGACGACATGGTCGAGGGCGCAATAGGTGTCCAGGTCCAGCGTGGCGCCCACCGCCGGGTGATCGTGACGCACCACGGCGACGTATCGTTCCTCCATGAGATGGCGCGCGCGCAGCCGCTCCGGCGCCAGCTCCGGGGTCGCCACGGCGAGGTCGACCTCCCCCCGCTCCATCTGCGCCACCAGGGCCACCGGGTCGATGGTGCGGAAGGCCAGCCTCACCCCCGGCGCCTCGGCGGACAGCGTGGCCGCCAGCGGCACCAGCACCGCGGACTGGATGTAGTCGCTGCCGGCGATGGCGATGGTGAGCCGGGCCGCCGCCGGGTCGAAGGCCAGTCCCGCGGCGAGGACGCCGCGCACCTCCTCCAGCGCACGGTGGAGGGGTTCCTGCAGGTCCAGCGCGCGCTGGGTCGGGATCATGCCGCGCTGGGCGGGCAGCAGGAGCGGGTCGCCGATCAGATCGCGCAGGCGCGCCAGTTGCGCCGACAGCGCCGGCTGGCTGCGGTTCAGCCGGCGCGCCGCGCGCGTGACGTTGCGCTCGGCCAGCAGGGCCTCCAGCGCGACCAGCAGGTTGAGGTCGATGCTCCTATCCATGAATCCGATACCAGCACGATGGTCTATCGATTTCAAGGATGGCTGGAAATGACGTCAGATCCCCGTCACCGGCACGCCAAGGAGCACTGCGCCATGAACGTCTTTCTCATCCATGCCCACCCGGAACCCCGGTCGCTGAACGGGTCGTTGACGGCGGTGGCGATCGAAACCCTGAGCGGCCTCGGCCACACCGTCGCGGTGTCCGATCTCTACGCCATGCGCTGGAAGGCGGTGGCCGACGGTGACGACTTCGGCAGCCGCACGGACCCCGGCCGGCTGCGCTACGCCGCGGAATCCAAGCACGCCTTCCAGGAGGGCGGGCAAAGCGACGACATCACGGCCGAGCAGGAGAAGCTCCTGTGGGCCGACGCCGTCATCCTCCAGTTTCCCCTGTGGTGGTTTTCCATGCCCGCCATCCTCAAGGGCTGGTTCGAGCGCGTCTTTGCCTACGGTTTCGCCTATGGCGTGGGGCAGCACGGCGGAGAGCGCTGGGGCGACCGCTACGGCGAGGGGCGCCTGGCCGGCCGGCGCGCCCTGGTTTCGATGACGGTCGGCGGCCGGGAACCGCACTACGGGCCGCGCGGTGTCAACGGCGCGCTCGACGACGTGCTGTTCCCGATCCAGCACGGCACCCTGTACTATCCGGGCATGTCGGTGATGGAGCCCTTCGTCGTCTACCAGGCGGACCGCCTGGCGGAGGAGGCCTGGCCCGGCGTCGCCGCGCGTTACCGGGACCGGCTGCGCGGCCTGTTCACCGACGCGCCCATTCCGTTCCGCCTTCAAAACGGTGGGCACTATGACGGTCAGCAGGTCCTCAAGGACGGCCTTGGCCAGGGGGCGGCCGGCACCCGCATCCATCTGGTGCAGACCGGAGAGCCGCCGCAGGATACCCCCGATCGCCGGTGACCTGCCCCGATCGAACGGAGCGGCCCCTTGGGAACTCCCCGACGCCCCCCTTGCGCATCCCATGACGCTAACTTTACAGTTCCATGACGAATCGATGATGCGCGGTCTGTCCCCACAGGGAGGTCGGAAGCATGTTCGAGCTGTTCGTCATGAGCTGCGTGGCCCTGCGGGCCTGCGAGTACGTCACCGTCCCCATCACCTACCCGACCGAGGCGCGCTGCGCCCAGCAGGCGGCCATCGTCGCCGGGATGGTCGGCGCCCGGCATCCCTACCGCGACCTCACCTACGAATACAGTTGCCGGCCGGCCGCCGGGCCGCGCACGGCCCAGACCGCGGCGGCGCGTTAGCCGGCCAGGGCGTTGGCCGGCCAGGGCGTTGGCCGGCCGGGGCGTTGGCCGGCCGGGGCGTCAGGCGCCGGCCTTCCCGCTGACCCCGGCCTCGGCGAAGGTCGCCATGCCGGCGTGGCAGGCGGCGGCGGCGCGCAGCAACGGGATCGCCAGCGCGGCGCCCGAGCCCTCGCCCAGACGCAGGCCGAGGTCGAGGAGCGGCTCCTTGCCGATGGCCTCCAGCAGGCGGGCGTGCCCCGGTTCGACCGAGCGGTGGGCGACCACGCAATGGTCCAGCGCCCGGCGGTCCGCCTTGAACAGCACCGCGGCGGCCGCGGTGCAGGCGTAGCCGTCCAGCACCACCGGCACCCGCGCCATGCGCGCCGCCAGGATCGCCCCGGCGATGGCCGCCAGCTCGTAGCCGCCGAGCCGGCGCAGCGCCTCGAACGGGTCGTCCGCGGCCGCGGGGTTGGCGGCCAGCCCGGCCTCCACCGCCGCCACCTTGCGCGCCAGCCCGGCGTCGTCGACGCCGGTGCCGCGGCCCACCCAATCCTCGGCGGCACCGCCGAACAGGGCGTGGGCGAGGGCGGCGGCCGACGTGGAGTTGCCGATCCCCATCTCGCCCAGGGCCAGCAGGTGGATGCCCATCTCCACCGCCATCATGCCGTAGGCCATGGCGCGGCAGCATTCCTCCTCGTCCATGGCCGGACCCTGGGTGAAGTCGCGGGTCGGGTTGTCCAGGTCCAGCTCATAGACCCGGAGGTCGGCGTCGGCGATCTGCGCCAGCTGGTTGACCGCCGCACCGCCGCTCTGGAAGTTCGCCACCATCTGCGCCGTCACCGCCGCGGGGAAGGCGGACACGCCCTGCGCCGCCACCCCGTGGTTGCCGGCGAACACGGCGACGCGCGGGCGCTGCACCTCCGGCGGGTGCTGGCCCTGCCAGGTGGCCAGCCACTCGGCCAGCGCCTCCAGGCGGCCCAGGGCGCCCGGCGGCTTGGTCAGCTCACGCTCGCGGGCCACCGCGGCGGTGCCGGCGCCGAGGTCGGGGCCCGGCAGGTTGCGCACCAGCGCACGGATTTCCTCGAAGGACAGGGCGGGCTGGGGAGAGCTCATGGCGGTTACCGCGAAGGGGGTCGGACAGTGGCCGGGACATTGGCAGGAAAGGACCGGCCCGTCAAAGCCTCGGGGACCGGCCCGCGCCGCCCTCGACCGGCGCCGCGAAAGCCGCCACACTCCGCCCGGACCAACCGGCGGAGGGACGGCATGGCTCGGGAAACGGATCGGCAGGACGCGACGATGGCGGTGCGGGCGCGCATCACCGGCCGCGTCCAGGGGGTGTGGTACCGGGGCTGGACGGTGGAGCGGGCGACCGGGCACGGGCTGCGCGGCTGGGTGCGCAACCGTGCCGACGGGTCGGTGGAGGCGCTGTTCGCCGGGCCGGCGGCGGCGGTGGAGCGGATGCTGGCCGAGTGCCACGACGGCCCGCCCGCCGCCCGCGTCGCCGCGGTGGCCGTGGAGCCCGCCGAGGATCCCGGCGCCGGCGGCTTCACCCAGGCCCCGACGGTGTGAGTTAGGAGTCCGTTAGCCACGATCGGCTAGCGTGGCCCGGACTTCAACGGGTGCTTCGGACGGGGACGCGGGATGGACGGGAGGCAGGGGACGACCGGATGCGGGACGGCGATCCGCCGCCGCCGGTGGGCGTTGCCGGCCGGCCGTCGTCTCGCCGTCCCGCTTCTCCTCGCGATGCTTCCCGCCGCCGCCGGGGCCGCCGCCGCCGGCCCGCTGGAGCGCACCGACCCGCAGCATCTCGGCCCGCTGCCGCCGGGCGGCTACGACCTGCCCCTGTCGCCGCCGGTGATGCGCTTTCCGCTGCCGCCCCAATGGGTGACCATCCGCACCGACGAGGACTGGCGCAGCGTCGGCCGCGTCGACCGCGAACTGTCCAGGGCGTGCGCGGAGCGGCGGTTCCGCGAGACGGTGCCGATGCGCTTCCGGGCCGTGTTCGGGCGCGACGTGCTGGGCGTCGCCTTCGGCCACGGCCTCAACCTGGTGGATTCCGGCCGACTCGCCGACCCGGCGATGATCTACATGTTCCGCAATGGCGACAGCACCGGCTGCGTGGTCGTGGCCATGACCAACCAGGACGCCCGCGTCCTCCAGCGCACCGGCGCGGCGCCGCCGGCGGCGCGCTAGACCTCGGCCAGGGCCGCCCCCGGCGGCAGGTTCACACCCGCCACCCGCCACGCCGCCGGCTGGGCGTCGACCGCGATGTGGTCGAGCCGGGTGAGCGACAGGGTGTCGATGCGGAACTGAAGCGAAGCCTCCGGCTCCAGGCGCAGGGCGTGGGACAGGGCGGCGCGGATGGGACCGCCATGGACCACCGCGACGACGTCGCGGCCGGCATGGGCGGCGGTCAGCCGGTCGAGCGCACCGGCCACCCGCTCCGCCACGTCGGCGTAGCTCTCGCCGCCGGGCGGCCGCTGGGTCGCCGGGGCGATCCAGAAGCGGTGCGCGGCGTCGGGCTGGCGGGTGTAGAGCTCGTCGTGGGTGAGGCCGGTCCAGGCGCCGAAATGCTGCTCGGCGAGCGCGGCCTCGATCGTGGGCGGCGGCGGCGGGTCGCCGTCCCAGGCGGCGCGGATGGCGGCGGCGGTCAGGGTGGTGCGGGCCAGGGGGGTCGCCAGCCACACCGCGCCGCGCGGCAGGGTGCCGGCCAGGGCGGCGAACGCGGTGGCGTCGGCGGTGTCGCAGTCGATATCGCTCTGGCCGTAGATGCGGCGGTGCGGGTTCACCACCGGGGCGTGGCGGATCAGCCACCAGCGCGTCGTCACCACCGTCATCCCCCTTGCCCTCCCCGTTGCGTTCGATCAGCGCAGCGCGACCAGAACGAGCAGACCGGCGACCTCCGCCGCCTGCTGCGCCGCGCCCAGCGCATCCCCGGTGTCCCCGCCGACGTGCCGGCGCGCCAGCCCGCCGACCGCGGCGGCGGCGGCGGCGGCGGCCAGCGCCACCGCGGCGGCGGCC
>NZ_BAAKJB010000013.1:0-156157 GCF_059703765.1 Azospirillum sp. NS33
TCACCGTGGTCTACGGCGTCAACAGCGACAAGCTGACGGCCGGGCACCGCATCGTCTCCAACGCCTCGTGCACCACCAACTGCCTGGCCCCGGTCGCCTTCGTGCTGAACACCGCGGTCGGCATCGACCACGGCTTCATGACCACCATCCACTCCTACACCGGCGACCAGCGCGTCGTCGACACCATGCACAAGGACCTGCACCGCGCCCGCGCCGCCGCCCTCAACATGATCCCGACCTCGACCGGTGCGGCCAAGGCGGTGGGCAAGGTCCTGCCCGACCTCAAGGGCAAGCTGGACGGCACCGCCATCCGCGTCCCCACCCCCAACGTCTCGGTCGTCGACTTCAAGTTCGTGGCCAAGCGCGCCACCACCGTCGAGGAGATCCAGGGCGCCATCAAGGCCGCCGCCGCCGGCCCCCTCAAGGGCATCCTCGGCTGCTACGACGAGCCGCTGGTCTCCAGCGACTTCAACCACGACGACCACTCCTCGATCTTCGCGCTCAAGGAGGTCAAGGTCATCGAGGGCACCTTCGTGCGCGTCATGAGCTGGTACGACAACGAATGGGGCTTCTCCTGCCGCATGAGCGACACCGCCGTCGCCATGGCCAACGCCCAGTAAGCCGACCGAGCCACCCACCACCCCATGCCCCGGAGACCGACCATGGCCGTCCCCGCCCGCTCCGTCGCCGCCCTCGGCGAATGCATGATCGAGCTGTTCCGCCGATCCGGCGACACGCTCACCATCGGGTTCGGCGGCGACACGCTGAACACCGCCGTCTACCTCGCGCGCCTCGGCGTGCCGGTGGACTACGTCACCGCGCTGGGCGACGACACCATCAGCGACGGCATGGTCGCCTCCTGGGCCGCGGAGGGGGTGGGGGTCGACCGCGTCCTGCGCGTGCCGGGCCGGCTGCCCGGACTCTACCTCATCGAGACCGACGACGCGGGGGAGCGCCGCTTCCACTACTGGCGCGACCGCGCGCCGGCGCGCGACCTGTTCGTGCTGGAGCCGTCGCCGGCGCTGGTGGCGGCGCTGGAGGGCTACGACGTCCTCTACCTCTCCGGCATCAGCCTGGCGATCTGGGGCGAGGCGGGACGCGCGGTCCTGTTTCCGTTGCTGGACCGGGTGCGCCGGCGCGGCGGGCGCGTCGTCTTCGACACCAACTGGCGGCCGCGGCTGTGGCCGGACCGCGCCACGGCGCAGCGGGCCTACGACGCCATGCTGGCGCGCACCGACATCGCCCTGCCCGGCGTCGCCGACCTGCGCGACCTCTACGGCGACGACGGGGTCGAGTCCATCGTCGCCCGGGTGCGCGCGGCCGGTGCGGCGGAGATCGTGGTCAAGCTCGCGGCGCCCGGCTGCCGGGTCATCGCCGGCGGCGACGACATCCTGGTTCCGGCCACGCCGGTGGACAGCGTGGTCGACACCACGGCCGCCGGCGACAGCTTCAGCGCCGGCTATCTCGCGGCGCGGCTGGCCGGGGCGTCGCCGGAGGCGGCGGCCCGCGCCGGCCACCGCCTGGCCGCCCGGGTCATCCAGCACCGCGGCGCCATCATCCCGCGCGAGGCCATGGCCGCCGCCAGCCTCTAGGTCCGCCCGCGCCGTCCCCTTCCCCCCGGAAAGGAACACCCGCCATGGCCCCCGCCCCCCGCGCGGCCCAGCGCGGCGGCACCGTCGCCACGGTCTACCGCACGCTGCGCGACGACATCGTCTCCCTGCGCCGAAAGCCGGGCGAGCCGGTCGTCGAGAAGCACCTCGCCGAGGCCTTCGGCGTCAGCCGGACGCCGGTGCGCGAGGCGGTGCTGAAGCTCGCCGACGAGGGCCTGATCGAGATCTTCCCGCAATCGGGCACCTTCGTGGCGCGCATCCCCCTGGCCGCCCTGCCCGAGGCCGGGCTGATCCGCCGCTCCCTGGAGTCGACCGTCGTCCGGCGGGCGGCGGAGCGGGCGACGCGCAGCCAGGTCGCCCTGCTGCGGGCCCATCTGGCCCGCCAGCAGGAGGCCGAGGCCGCCCACGAATACGATGGCTTCCACCTCGCCGACGAGGCGTTCCACGCCACCCTGGCCGAGATCGCCGGCGCGCCGGGCGTATGGACCGTGATCCGCGCCGTCAAGGTCCAGGTCGACCGCTGCCGGCGCCTCACCCTGCCGGTCGCCGGCAACATCGCCCGGGCGATCGCCGAGCACCAAGCCATCCTCGACGCCGTGGCGGCCAACGACCCCGAGGGCGCGGTCCGCGCGATCACCGCGCACCTCGACGGGCTGGAGCTGACCATCGACGACCTCCACCACGCCGCCCCGATCTACTTCTCCCGCACCGCCGCGACCCGGGCGTGGAGCACCGCCTGATCCCCTGACCCCGAGGTTCCCCCATGTCCCCGACCCTGCCCCGTCTCGAGCCCGCCCTGTCCGGGCCGCGCGTCGTTCCCGTGCTCGTCCTCGATGACCCGGTCGACGCGGTCGACCTGGCCCGCGCGCTGGTCGCCGGCGGCCTGACCACCCTGGAGGTGACGCTGCGCACCCCCGCGGCGCTGGCCTGCGCGGAGGCCATCGCCGCCGCCGTGCCCGAGGCGCTGGTCGGCATCGGCACCCTGACCCGGCCGGAGCAGTTCGCGCACGCCCGCGACGCCGGCGCCCGCTTCCTGGTCAGTCCCGGCCTCACCGAGCGCCTGGCGGCGGCGGCCCTGGACACCGGCCTGCCCTACCTGCCGGGCATCGCCACGGTGTCCGAAGCCCTGGCCGCCCGGGAATTCGGCTTCGTCGAGCAGAAGTTCTTCCCCGCCATGCTCAACGGCGGCGCGCCGGCGCTCCGGGGCATGGTGCCGCTGTTGCCGGACGTGCGCTTCTGCCCCACCGGCGGGCTGCGCGCCGAGCACGTCGGCGAGATCCTGTCCCTGCCCAACGTCTTCGCTCTGGGCGGGACCTGGCTGACACCCGACGCCCTGGTGAAGGGCCGGCGCTGGGACGAGATCCGCCAACTCGCCGCCGCCGTGCCCCGCCCCTGACGCGGCGACCGCGAGCCGGCCGCTTCGACGCCCGCCATCCTCGCCAGGACCACACCCACGCCCCGTCCTTTGCGCTGCAAAGGACGGGGCGTGTTTCGTTTTCACGCAGCGTCCGGAACGCTTTGCCCACGGGGGTGCGACATTGTGTCGGCGCGGTCGAGCGGGCCCGCTTCCGCCTTGCCGGTCAACTGATATACTAGTATAACGATGGAGACGGAGACGCACGGGCACCGGCGCACCCGTCACCACCTCGACCGCCGGCCGCGGCCCCCGCAACGAAGCGGTGGCGCCGGGCCGAGGCCAGGAGAGGAGCATTCCGATGATCTGGCTCAACACCCGGAGCGCCCGCCGCGGCGACAGTGGGCACCCACGCCCGGACCACGCGACCGGAGGCCGCCCCGACCCCAGCCGCCGATGCCTGCGAACGATCCCCGCTCATGGCGGCCCCGTCGACGACCGTCATCGCCGACGACGGCGATCCCGCCTGAGCACCGGAATCCCCCCTCGCCCCGCATCGCGCCCAGCGACCCGGCAGACGCGGCACCGCTGGACGGCCCAAGGAGTACCGACATGAACATCAAAGCGCGGATCGATCGCATTCCCGGCGGGATGATGATCGTCCCCCTCTTCCTCGGCGCCTGCCTCAACACCTTCGCGCCCTGGACCGCCGACTTCTTCGGCTCCTTCACCAAGGGCCTGATCACCGGGACGCTGCCGATCCTGTCGGTGTGGTTCTTCTGCATCGGCGCCAGCATCAGCCTGAAGGCGACGCCGCTGGTGCTGCGCAAGAGCGGTGTTCTGGTGTCGGTCAAGGTGCTGACGGCGGCCACCGCCGGCGTCGTCGCCTCCTGGTTCATCCCGGCCGCCGGAGTCACCTCCGGGTTCTTCACCGGCCTCTCGGTCCTGGCGATCATCGCCGCCATGAACGACACCAACGGCGGCATGTACATGGCGCTGATGCAGCAGTACGGCACCAAGGAGGAATCCGGCGCCTTCTGCCTGATGTGCCTGGAATCCGGCCCGTTCATGACGATGGTCACGCTGGGCGTGGCGGGGCTCGCCAGCTTCCCCTGGCAGACCATGGTCGGCGCCCTGCTGCCCTTCGTGATCGGCTTCACGCTGGGCAACCTCGACAAGGACCTGCGCGCCTTCTTCACCCAGGGTGTCTCGGTGATGGTGCCGTTCTTCGCCTTCGCCCTGGGCAACGCGCTGAACTTCACGGTGATCCTGAACACCGGCCTGCTGGGCATCGTCCTGGGGCTGGTGGTGATCCTGGTGACGGGCACCACCCTGGTGCTGGCCGACATCTTCCTGGCCAAGGGCAACGGCACCGCCGGCATCGGCGCCGCCTCGACCGCCGGGGCCGCGGTGACGGTGCCGCCGATCATCGCCTCGATCGAGCCGGCCTTCGCCCCGGTGGCCCCCGCCGCCACCGCCCTGGTCGCCACCAGCGTCGTCGTGACCGCCCTGCTGACGCCGATCCTCACCGCCTGGTGGGCGCGCCGCTGGGGCGTCCTGTCGGCCCGCCACCAGGAGGCGCAGCGCGTCGAGGCGGACGCGGCGCTGCTGACCGCCGCCACCCCCGCGGAATGACCGGAGCACCGCCCTAGGACGGCCGCCCCCCACGGGGCGGCCACACCCACGAGGATCACGCCATGCCCGACACCCTCACCCTCCCCGGCGCGCTGAACGCCGCCGTCGACGCCCTGCTCACCGCCCGCCACACCCGGACGACCCTCGCCGCGCTGCCCGCCGCCGCCCGCCCCGCCACCAAGGACGAGGCCTACGCGATCCAGGCCGCGGTGGCCCGCAGCCTCGGCCCGGTGACCGCCTGGAAGGTCGGCGGCCCGGCCCCCGACGCCGAGCCGAGCTGCGCCCCCATCAACCCGCAGACCCTCTTCTTCGAAGTCGACGCGCTGCCCGCCGAGCGGTTCCACATCATCGGCATCGAGGCGGAGATCGTCTACCGCCTCGCCCGCGACCTGCCGGCCGCGGCCCGCCCCTACAGCCGCGAGGAGGTGCTGGACGCCGTCGCCTCGATGCACCCCGCCTTCGAGATCTGCGACACCCGGTTCACCGCGTACGGCTCCCAGGACGCGCTCAGCCACCTCGCCGACCAGGCCAACCACGGCGCGCTGGTCGTCGGCCCGGCGGCCACCGCCGACTGGCGCTCCCTCGACCCGGTGCGCCAGCCCATCGCCCTGGAGATCAACGGCCGCCTCGCCGTCGACGTGGTCGGCGGCAACTCCGCCGGCGATCCCGTCAACCTGCTGGTGTGGCTGGCCAATGTCGGGTCGCGGCCGTTCGGCGGCCTGAAGGCCGGCGACAGCGTCACCACCGGGTCGTGCACCGGCACGCTGTTCATCAAGCCGGGCAGCCGCTGCGTCGCCCGCTATCCCGGTCTCGGCACCCTCACCCTGACCGTCGCCTGATCCGGTCACCCCCGCCCTGCCCATCCGGCATGGGCCGGGCGGGGGCAAAGCGTGCTAGGGGTGCGGGACGCCGGTCCGCCCGACCCACCCGATCCCTTCCGACGGAGCCGCCCATGATCCGCAAACGCATCGCCCTGGTCGCCCACGACGCCCGCAAGGCCGACCTCATCGCCTGGATCGGTGCCAACATGGGGCTGTTGGACGGGCACGCCTTCTGGGCCACCGGCACCACCGGGCGCAAGGTCCACGACGCCCACCCCAACCTGGAGGTCACGGCCCTGAAGAGCGGGCCGCTGGGGGGCGACCAGCAGATCGGCGCGCTGATCGCCGAGGGGCGGATCGACCTCCTGGTGTTCTTCGTCGACCCGATGACGGCGCAGCCCCACGACGTCGACGTCAAGGCCCTGACCCGGCTGGCCACCCTCTACAACATCCCGATGGCCTGCAACCAGGCGACCGCCGACATGGTGGTCACCTCCCCCCTGTTCGCCAACGGCTACCAGCCCAGCAGCGGCGATTTCGGCGGCTACGCCGACCGCGCCGTGTGAGACGGCCGGCCCCAGTCGGGCCCGCGCCCGCACCGCCCTGAGCACGGCTCATCCTCCTCGAGCGTCCTGACGCGCGCCTCCAGGCTGTCGACGGCGCGGCCCTGTTCGGCGGCAAGCGCGGCGAGCGCCCGGCGATCGGGCGGCGGGTCCTCCTCGTCCTTCCTGCCGACCCAGCGGCCGGCGGTGCGGGCGAGCAGCCGCGAGAGATCGTCCATGATCAGGAACACCGAGGGGACGACGACCAGGCTCAGGGCCGTCGAGGCGATGATGCCGCCGATCACGGCGATCGCCATCGGGGCGCGGAAGGAGCCGCCCTCGCCGACGCCGAGGGCGGAGGGCAGCATGCCCGCGGACATGGCGACCGAGGTCATGATGATCGGGCGGGCGCGCGTGCGCCCGGCCTCGATGATGGCGGCCCTGCGGTCGACACCGCGACGCATCCGTTCGATGCCGACGTCGACCAGCAGGATGGCGTTCTTGCTGACGATGCCCATCAGCATGAGGATGCCGATCAGCACCGGCATCGACAGCGGGTTCTGAGTGAGGATGAGTCCGGCGGCGACGCCGCCGATGGCGAGCGGCAGCGAGAACAGGACGGTGAACGGCTGCACCACGTCCCGGAAGAGCAGGATCAGGACCACCAGCACCATCATCAGGCCCAGCAGCATGGCGTCGCCGAAGCTCTGCTGCAATTCCCCCTGCACCTCGACGTCGCCGCTTTCGCGCAGCTCGACCGACGCCGGCAACGCGGCCTCGGCCGCGATCTCCCAGAAGCGGTCGGACGCCGTGTCGAGGGCAACCCCCGCCGGCAGATCGGCGCCGAGCCCGACGACGCGGGCACGGTCGTAGCGCCGGATCGAGCTCGGCCCCTCCGCGAAGCCGATGTCGGCGACGCTCGACAGTGGCACCAGTGCCCCGGACGCCGTGGGGACCTTCAGGTTGCGGATCGCCGCGGCATCGCCGCGGACGTCGCGGTCGAGCTGCACCCGGATCGGGATCATCCGCCCGTCGAGCGCGATCTTCGTCAGCTCCCGGTCGCCGCCGCCGATGGTGGCGACCCGCACGACCTCGGACAGCTGCTCGGCGGTGATGCCGAGACGGGCCAGGCGCTCGTCCCGCGGCCGGATCCGCAGTTCCGGCCGCGGCAGGGCGCCGTCCGCGCCGACGTTGGCGAGCAGCGGATCGCGACGCAGCTTCGCCTCCAAGGTCGCCACCGCCGCGTCCAGGTCCGCGTCGTGCTCGGACACCAGATTGAAGGACAGCTCGCGCTCCCCCTCCTCGTTCATCTTGACGACGCGCGCGTCGGGCAGCGGGCGCAGCCGCGCGAGGATCTCCGCCTCGATCCGCCATTGCGGCGTGGTGCGCCCGGTCGCCGGCCGCTTCGGCAGGTGCGGCCCGATCAGCGGGATGCCGCCGATCACGTCGTTGACGAGCGTGGTGAGCAGGGAATGGTCGAGCTGGTCGAGAAGAACGGTGACGGCGGCGCGGCGCACCTCGCGGTCACCGGCCGGCGACGTGCCGCCGAGCACGAAGACGTTCGCAATCCCGTCGACGTCCCTGATCCGCTCATGGAGCGCCATCGCGGTGCGTTCCGTGTCCTCCAGCATCGCCCCCGGCGGCAGCTCGACCGACAGGCTGATCCGACCGTCGTCTTCCGGCGGCATGAAACTGCCGGGAACCTGGGCCAGGAGGTGGACCGAGAGGGCCAGTCCGCCGACGGCGGCGAGCAGCGTGGTGTAGCGCCAGCGGGTCGTCGCGCCGATCAGCGCCGTGTAGAACGCCATGATGCCGCTGTCGCCGCGGCCATGACGGTCGTCGCCGGCCCCCGCCGGGCGCGCCAGGTAGGCCGCCAGGACGGGCGTGATCAGCCGGGCGACCAGCAGGGAGAAGAGGACCGAGACCGCGACCGTCAGGCCGAACTGGATGAAGTACTGCCCGGCGATGCCCGGCATGAAGGAGACGGGCAGGAACACCGCGACGATCGCCAGGGTGGTGGCGATGACCGCCAGGCCGATCTCGTCGGCGGCGTCCATCGCGGCACGGAAGGGCGACTTGCCCATGCGGGCGTGCCGCTCGATGTTCTCGATCTCCACGATCGCGTCATCGACGAGGATACCCGTGGCCAGGGTCATCGCCAGGAGGCTGACGAGGTTCAGCGAGAAGCCGAGGAGGTCCATGACCCAGAACGTCGGGACGGCCGAGAGCGGCAGGGCCACCGCCGCGAACAGGGTGGACCGCCAGTCGCGCAGGAAGACCATCACGATGGCGACCGCCAGAACGGCGCCTTCGACCAGCGTGTGAAGGGCGGCCTCGTAGGTCCCGTAGGTGATGTGCACCAGATCGTCGACCAGGGCGATGGCGACATCCGGGTGCCGCACGCGCAGTGCGTCCAGCGTCCGGGCCACCGCCTCGGCGACGGTCACCTCGCTGGCGCCCTTGGCACGGAACACCGCGAACGTGACGACCGGACGGCCGTCGAAGCGGGCGAAGGACTGCGGCTCACGGTAGGTGTCGGCCACGCGGCCAAGCTCCGACAGGCGGACAAAGCGGCCGTTCGGCAGCCCGATCATCGTGTCGGCCAGCCCGGCCACGTCGCGCGTGTCGCCCAGCAGCCGGATGGCCTGCTCGCGGCCGCCCACCTCGCCCCGGCCGGACCCGAGATCCAGGTTCATCCGTCGGAGCTGGTCGTTGACCTCGGCCGCGGTGACGCCGAAGGAATTCAGCCGGTCGTCATCGAGCTCGACGCGGACCTCGCGATCGGCGCCGCCATGGCGGTCGACCCGGCCGATGCCGCGCTGCCCCTGGAGGGCCCGGATGATCGTGTCGTCGACGAACCAGGAGAGTTCCTCGAGCGTCATGCCGGGGGAGGAGACCGCGAAGGTCTGGATCGCCTGGCCCTCGATCTCGACCTTCGACACGATCGGGGCGTCGATCGCAGCCGGAAGGTCCCCGCGGATGCGGTCGACCGCGTCCTTGACGTCCTGCACCGCCTGGGCGGTCGGGACCTCCAGGCGGAAGGTGACGAACGTCGTGGACCGCCCGTCCGTGATCGTCGACTGCACGTGGTGGACGCCCGCGATGCCGGCGACGTCGTCCTCGACGGGTTCGGTGACCTGGGTTTCGAGTTCGGCGGGCGTGGCACCGTTCTGGGTGACCTCGATCGAGACGATCGGCACGTCGATGTTGGGCAACTGCGTGATCGGCAGGGCGCCGAAGGACTGCCAGCCCAGCATGAGGAGGACGACGAACACCAGGATCGGCGGGACGGGATTGCGGATGGCCCAGGCGGAGACGTTCATGGCCCGGGGTCCGTTCCACGGGTTGCCGGGGGCGCCGGTTCGACCGCCCGGATGCGGTCGCCGTCGCGCACGAAGACGCCCGCTTTCGCCACCACCCGGTCGCCCGCCGCGAGACCGGACAGGATCTCGACGACGGGGCCGTCCTCTATGCCGACCGACACCGGCACCAGACGGACGACGCCGTCGTCCACCTTGCGGACGGCCGCCCCCCCGTCGACCGACGTGATGGACGCGCGGGGCAGGATGATCGCCCGCTTCTCCTCGGCGATGACGGTCGCGCTGGCGTACATGCCGACCCGGGCGGCCGCCGTGTCGGCGAGGGCGATGTGGACGGTGCCGAGACGCGTCTGCGGGTCGACCGTCGGAGCGATCCGGCGGATCGTCCCTGGAACGGCCATGCCGTCGCCGGCCAGCGCGACCGTCGCCGGCATTCCGACCGCGAGCTTGCCGAGATCGGTCTCGGGAACCCCGGCCGTCATCTCGACCGCGCCATCGCGGATGATGGCGTAGAGCGGTTGCCCGCCGCCGCTGGTGATCGCCCCGACCTTGGCGTTCCGGACGGAGATCACGCCGCTGACCGGGGCCTTGACGGCGGTGCGGGCGAGACGCAGCTCGACGTCGTCGACGCGGGCACGCGCCACCCGGATGTCCGCGGCGGCGATGCCCAGGGCCTGCCCGGCCGAGCGCCGACGGGCCCGCGCCGCGGTGGCAAGGGCCGACAGCCGGTCGACCTCCGCCACCGAGACCGTCTGATTGGCCGACAGCCGTGCGGCCCGTTCCGCGACGCGGGTCGCCTCGTCGGCGTTCGCCCCGGCTTCGGCGAGTTGCGCCTGCGCCTGCGCCAACGCGGCCTCCGCCTTCGCCAGGGAGGCCTCCGTCTCGCTCTTCTCCAGACGAAGGGCGTCGTCGTTGAGAACGGCCAGCGTGCGGCCGCCTTCCACCCGGTCGCCACGATCGGCGGTCACCGCGCGGATGGACAGCCCGTCGACCAGCGGGGAGACGTAGACCTCCTCGACCGCCTCGATGGAACCGGTGGCAAGGACACGATCGCTGATCCGACCCTCCACGGCCTCGACGACGACGATGGAGGGGGGTGTGCGCGTCGGTCCTGGCTGTGCCGAGTCCTGGTCCGGGACACAGGCCGCCGCCATGAGCACCATCACCACGCCGGCGCCGAGGACAGGAAGTTCACGAATCATCTCACGAGCGCCCGTTACCAGCGATAGCTGACGCCGACCAGCGCCGTGAGCTGGTCCGCGGTGCCCTCACGATCGACCAGCGGGCTGTCGGCGGCGTCGCCGAGCAGGCGGCCGTAACCCACCCCGCCCATGGCCTGGATCGAATCGGTAACGTTGTACGCGAGGGAGACGGCAACGCCCGCGTCCTTGATTCCGGCGGCGGCGTCGTAGCGGGTGTAGCGACGGGCGGAGCGGGCGGCCTGGGCCGCCGTGATGCCGAACGTGTTGCCCATGTACTCGTCGTCGGCCCAGGTGACATACGGCGTCACGCCGAGGCGCGCCCGCCCGCCGAACAGGTCGATGGCGTACTCCGCCTCGACGGTGGCCGTGAGTCCCTCGCGGTCGCCGGAGAGGTCGCGGGCAACCTCGAGGCCGAGGTCCACCGGGCCGACGGCGTAGCCGAGCCGGACGACCCCCACCGCGCCGACGTCGAGGTCGCCGAGTCCCTTCAGGGCGTCGTTGTCGTCCTCCTTGCGTCCGAAATCGTAGCGGACGCCGAGGTCGAACCGCAGCTTGTCGGTCATGAAAGGGGTCGCGTAGAGCCCCGGTTCCCCCATGGTGGTGAGGCGCACGCGGTCGCGCCAGGACACCTCGACGAGCGGCAGCGGCATCACCTCGAACTCGTCGGACCCTTCGTAGTCCGGAGCGTAGAAGGCGCCGGCCCCGAGGGCGAAGGACCAGTCGCCGGGGGCACCGTCCTGCGGCGCCGCGTTGGCGGCCGCCGTGGGAATCGCCGCGGTTACGCAGAAGGCGGTCGCCAGGGCCATGCCGCGGCCGATGGATGCACGTCTCATGTGGATTATGCCTTATGTTGGGTCGGTGTCGGCGCGGACCATGCCAGCGGTGCCTGAACCGGACCTGAACGCGGTGACGGATGGCGACTCAGTTTCGCTTCAGGTTCCGGTGGGACCTTCTCGCCCGAACCAACCGGGAGTGAGGCATGCGCATTCTGCTCGTCGAGGACGACCCGCTGATCGGCGACGCCATCCGCGCCCGCCTGACCCGGGCCGGCATGACCGTCGACTGGCTCACCGACGGCAGCGGGCTCGACGCGGCCACCGAATTCGACGCCTTCGACCTCATGGTCCTCGACCTCGGTCTGCCGGACCGCGATGGCCTCGAGATCCTGCGGGAGCAGCGGGCGGCCGGACACGGGCTGCCCATCCTGATCCTGAGCGCGCGCTACGAGCTGGACACCCGGGTGCGCGGCCTCGACCTCGGCGCCGACGACTATCTGGTCAAGCCGTTCGCCATGGAGGAGCTGATGGCCCGCTGCCGCGCGCTGGCGCGCCGCCGCGGCAACCGCCCGTCGGAGGTCCTGCAGTACCGGGATCTGCGGATCGATCCCGCCTCCTACGCCGTGCTGCGCGGCGACGAGAGCATCGCGCTGACGCCGAAGGTCTTCGCGCTGTTCCGGCTGTTCGTCGAGAACCAGGGCCGGGTGCTCACCCGGCGCACCCTGGAGGACCATCTCTACGGCTGGGGCGGGGAGACCGAGAGCAACACGCTGGAGGTGTTCGTCTCGCAGATCCGCCGCAAACTCGGCGCCGACCTGATCCAGACGATCCGCGGCGTCGGCTACATGCTGGAGAGGGAATAGCATGCCGTCGATCCGCGCGCGCCTGCAGCGCCGGCTGGCCTGGCTGATCGCGGCCGTCTGGGTGCCGGCCTCCCTCCTGATCGTCGGCGCCGTCGCGCTGGAATACAAGGAATCCTTCCACGGCCGCACCGCCCACACCGCACAGCTCATGCTGGCCTTCGCGGCGACACAGCCGGCGTCGCCGACGGTGATGCCGGTCTTCGAGCAGCAGAACGACGCCGACTTCGACCTCGACGACTACCTCGTGGTGATCAGCCGCAACGGACAGCTTTTCTACGCCTCGGAGGCGTTGCCGCCGGAACGGGCACTGGCCCTGCCCCTGGACGGCCAGGCCGACATCGGCGGCAAGTTGCGGCTCCTCCGGGGATTCGAGGACGAGAGCACCGGCACGCGGGTCGTGATCGGCATCGACGCCTGGGAACCCGTGCTGTCCTCCCTCCAGGTGGCGGGCCTGGTGGCCGTCTATGTCCTCGCGGCGACGGCGCTGGTGGGCGTCGCCCTGACGGTCGGCATCCGCTCCGGCCTGGCACCGCTCGGTGCCTTCGCAGGCCAGGTCCGCGAGCGCAGCGAGGAGAACCTCGCCCCGCTGGACGAGACGGAGGCGCCGAGCGAGCTGCAGGGCGTCGCCCACGCGCTGAACGGGCTGATGGACCGTCTGCGGCTGGTGCTGGACCGCGAGCGCGATTTCGTCTCGAACGCCGCCCATGAGCTGCGCACCCCGCTGACGGCCATCCGGGCCCAGGTCGAGGCCCTCGACGACGACCTGCCCGCGCGCGTCCGACCGCGCTTCACCAACATCGTGGAGGCCACGGACCGGGCGGGCCGGCTGATCACGCAGCTCCTCGACGTCACCCGCTCGCAGTCGATCGATCTCACGCGGAACCCCGGCAGCCGGATCGACCTGGTCGACCTCGCTCAGTCCGTGGTCGCCGGGCTGGTGCCGGCGGCCAACGCGCGCAACGTGGAGATCACGCTGGACTCGCCCCGGACGGCCGCCGTCACGGCTCACCCGGATCTGCTGGCGATCGTGCTGCGCAACCTCGTCGAGAACGCGGTGAAGTACGCCGCATCGCCGGGCCGGGTCGTCGTCACGCTCGCCCATGACGCGCCGGCCGCCACCGATCTGCTGGTGGAGGACGACGGCCCCGGCCTGTCGGCGGAGGCGTTCGAGCGCGCGTTCGAACGATTCCAACGGCTCGGGCACGCCGGCGGCGACGGGGTCGGCCTCGGCCTCTCGATCGTCGCCGAGCTGTGCCGGTGCATGGGTGTGCCGGTGGATTGGCGGGAGCCGGGCGCGCTCGGCGGGCTGCGCGTCCGCTTGCGGCTGCCGAGCGCGCCGCCGGCGACGCCGCCGGACCACCGGGTCTCATACTACGGTTGACGACGCCGGCGTCGCTCCGGCGGCCCGCCGGTCATCAGGCCCCCCCGGTCATCGAGGCGCATCGGGTCAGCCCGGCAGGGGGATGTGCTCGTCCCGGTCGCCGGCCGGCAGGTCGAAGCGGCCGCTGCCCCAGTCCTGGGCGCGCCAGTCGGCCTTGGCCTGCTCGATCCGCTCCCGCGACGACGCCACGAAATTCCACCAGATGAAGCGCGGGCCCGACAGGGTGGCGCCGCCCAGGATCATCAGCCGCGCCCCGCCGTCGCCGGCCGCGACCGTGATGCGGTCGCCGGGCCGGAACACCATCATCCGGCCGGCCTCGTAGACCTGGCCGGCGACCGAGATCGACCCGTCCACGATGTAGACGGCCCGGTCCTCGTGGGTGTCGGGCAGCGGCAGCCGGCTGCCCGCCGCCAGCGTCGCGTCGGCGTAGAAGGTCTCCGAGAACATCGTCGCCGGCGCCGTCTCCCCATAGGCGTCGCCGAGGATCAGCCGGACCGACACCCCCTGGTCCTCGATGACCGGCAGCGCCGCCGCGCCATGATGCTCGAACAGCGGCGCCATGTCCTCGGCGGCCTCGGGCAGGGCCACCCAGGTCTGGATGCCGAACAGGCTGTTGGGGCCGCTCCGGGCGGCGGCGGAGGTGCGCTCCGAGTGGGACACGCCACGCCCGGCGACCATCCAGTTCAGCGCGCCCGGGCGGATGATCTGGTCGGCCCCCGTGCTGTCGCGGTGGTGGAAGTCGCCGCGAAACAGGTAGGTGACGGTGCCCAGGCCGATGTGCGGGTGGGGCCGGACGTCGACGCCCTGCCCGGTCAGCATCTCGGCCGGGCCGGCCTGGTCGAAGAAGATGAAGGGGCCGACCATCTGGCGCCGCGGCGCCGGCAGGGCGCGCCGGACCTCGAAGCCGCCGATGTCGCGGGCGCGGGGCACGATGAGGGTCTCGATCGCGTCGACGCCCACCGCGTCGGGGCAACCGGGTTCGAGGGCCGGGTTCCAGCTCATGGGGATGATCCTGTCTAGGGCGCGGGAGAGGCGTCGGCCTCATGAACCTGGCGCGGGACGGCCCCGCGGACCAGCCCCGCGGCGCGCCACACTGTGTCGCCGCGCCTGGAACACCCGGCCGGCGGACTTAGTGGTCCAGACCCCACAGCTCCCGGTCCGTCTTGAAGGACTCCGCCAGCATCTCCGTGAGGACCCGCACCTTGCGTGCCGGGTGCGGGCCCGGCGGGCGCACGACGTAGGCCCCCGCGGGTGGCGGGGGATGGCGTGTCATCACCGGCACCAGCGCGCCAGCCGCCACATGGCCGTGGGTGATGCAGTCGGGCAGCCAGGCGATGCCCAGTCCCGCCACCGCCGCCATCGCCAGCGCGGTGGCGTTGTCGGCCTTGAACCGGCCCTGCGGCTGGACCGTGACGATCCGGTCGCCGTCCATGAACTGCCAGGCCTCCGTTCCCTGCATGAGGGCCTGATGGGCCAGGAGGTCCTGCGGCGTTTCCGGCGCGCCGTGCGCGGCGATGTAGGCCGGGCTGGCGACGAGCCTTCCGGTGATCGGCCCGACCCGCTTCGCGATCAGGGTGGAATCGCGCAGATACCCGACCCGGATCGCGCAATCGAAGCCTTCGGCGACGAGATCGACGAAACGGTCGCTGTAGGCGGTGTGGATGTGGAGCCGGGGATGGCGTCGCGCCATCGCCGCCAGCACGGGGGCGAAGTGGGTCGGGCCGAAGGACAGCGGCACGGCGACCCGCAGCCGGCCCTGCAGATCGCCCGCCGGATGGATGGTCTCGCGCGCCGTGTCGATCTCGGCGCAGGCCCGGGCGGCATGGTCGCGGAACGTGGTCCCGGCCTCGGTCAGCGCCGCGCCGCGGGTGGTCCGGGCCAGGAGCTGGACGCCCAGCTCCGCCTCGATGCGCAGAAGCCGCCGGCTGACGATCGACTTGGACAGGCCGAGCCGGCGCGCGGCGGCCGAGACGCCGCCGGCATCGGCCACGGCGACGAAGGTCTGCAGGTCCTCGATGTCCATCCGGCGTTGCCCCTTCCGCGACACAGCTGGGCCGACTATCGCACTACCGGACCGCCGGCCGGAACAGCAGATTGCGACCAGGCGGCGTCGCCACCGACGGGCGACGGCCGCCGGCCACGAAACCCGATGCCACCCGACATGGCAGGAAGGCTGTCACCATGACCTTTCGCAACGGACTGTCCTCGCTTCTTCGTCCCGAAGATTCCGTCCTCGTGCTGATCGACCACCAGCCCTTCCAGCTGGCGAACGTGAACAGCCACGAGCCGCAGATGGTCGTCAACAACACCGCCGGCCTGGCCAAGGCCGCCAGGGCCTTCGGCGTCCCCACCGTCCTGACGACGGTCCTGGCGGAGCGCGGCGGCCTGCTCTTTCCCCAGATCACCGAGGTGTTTCCCGGGCAGGCGGTGATCGACCGGACGCTGATCAACACCTGGCAGGACCGGGCGGTGGTGGACGTGGTCAAGGCGACGGGCCGCACGCAGCTGGTCATCGCCGGCCTGTGGACGGAGGTGTGCGTCGCCATGCCGGCGATCCAGGCGGCCGGCGAGGGCTGGGACGTGACGGTCGTCACCGACGCCTCGGGCGGCGTCTCGGCCGAGGCCCACGCGGTCGCCCTCCAGCGCATGGGCGCCGCCGGCGTGACCATGATGACGTGGCTGGCGGTGGCGGCGGAATGGCAGCGCGACTGGGCGCGCGCCGAGCAGGCCGCGGCCCTGACGGAGGTGATCGTGCAGCACGCCGGCGGCAGCGGCATCGCCTTCCTGTGGGAACAGCAGCTGCTGAACACACCCGTGCCGACCGTCGCGCGCTGATCCCCGCCCCTCCCACGGCAACCCGGTGCCGCGCCGCGGCACCGGCCCCCATCCATCGCCGAAGGACACCGCATGCCGCCGGAGCCATTCCCCGTCGGACTGGAAATGGACGTTTCCTATCCGACCTTCACCGTCCGCCTGTCGCTCCTGTCGCCGTCGCGGTTGCGGTTCGCGATCGCCGACGGGCCCTTCGCCCGGACCGAGACCGTCGACATCGCGGTGATGCCGCTGGGCGACGGTGTCTTCGCCGTCAGCTGGCAGGAAAAGGACGGCGCGACGGTCACCAACGTGCAGGACTACGATCGCGGCCTGGTCCACTCCTGGGCCACCCTTCCCGACGGCCGGTTCCTGCGCATGACCGGGCGCATGGCGGTCACCCGGCCCGCCGACCGCATGGCCGACCACCGTCCCCACCGCAACCGGGCGCTGGTCCTGGACGCCATGACCTCCCTCTTCCAGCGCCACGACGCCACGGCGGTCGACCGCCTCTACGCCGACGCCTACGCCCAGCACAACCCCGGCATCCCCCAGGGGCGCGAGGCGCTGCGGGCCATCGTCGAGACGCTCTCGCCGTCCGTCCACTACGAGCCGGGCCTGGTCATCGCCCAGGGCGATCTCGTCGCCATCCACGGCCGCATCCGCGGCTGGGCCGACGAGCCCCAGGTCGTGGTCGACATCTTCCGCATCGAGGATGGGAAGCTCGCCGAGCACTGGGACGTGCTGCAGGCCGAGGTGCCGGCCGCCCATGGCGTCGCCGGCCTGGCGATGTTCGACCCCGCGGAAGGCGCCGGCCGGTAGTGTCTCAGTTTGAAATCTGAGCCCGGCGGATCACTCCGCCGTCACCGCGACCCGCTTCTTGTACGGCCCGCGCTTCTTCGGCGCTTTCGCCCGCGCGTCGATGGCCGCCGCGATATCCTCCATGCTCCACAGCCGATCCGTGACGCGGGCCGCCATGGCAAGTGTGACCTTCAGCGTCTTGTGGATGCGGACGAAATTATAGAACATGAAGTATAGCGCCAGTGCGTGAATATGGTTCTCCAGCTTCTTGGAGAAGGCATTGGTGAGCCGGGTGAACCGGCGCATGCCCATCCGCATGTTGAGGTTCTGACGCTCCACATAGGACGTGGACACGTGCTTCATGTCGGGCTGGCCTTCGATCCGGTTCTTCTTGATGCCGGTGCAGTCGGCCGGGCTGTAGCCCTTGTGGGCGTCGGGAACGTCACCGTACAGCTTAATGAGCTGTGCATAGTCCACGTCCCGGCCGAAGGCCCCTTCCACGGCTTCCAGGTACGCCTTGTGCCCGTCCGTGGTGATCTGCACCCGGTTGTTCAGCCGGCCGCACAGATCGTCCATGAGCACAATGGCGGAC
The DNA here is from genome assembly GCF_059703765.1 of Azospirillum sp. NS33. Lineage (NCBI taxonomy): Bacteria > Pseudomonadati > Pseudomonadota > Alphaproteobacteria > Rhodospirillales > Azospirillaceae > Azospirillum > Azospirillum sp. NS33. The sequence continues at coordinate 17,709 of NZ_BAAKJB010000013.1, forward strand.
TGCCCCGAGCGGTCGCCGACGAAGTAGGAGACGATCAGCTTGGTATCGGCGTCCAGCGCCGTCCAGGTCCACACGTCGCCAGCCTCTTCCGTCGCAGCCTTGGCCTTCTCGACGTTCTTCTCCTTGGCATAGCAGAACGACCAGATTTCATCGCACTGGACGCGGCTGGCGCGCACGTCGCGCACCAGCTCGTCATGCAAGGCGAGGCAGGTTTCCCCCGCGTCCACCAGCAGCTTGGTGACGGTGTTAATCGACACATCGCAAACCCGCGAGATCGACCGCATGGACGAGCCCTCGCACAGCATGGAGAGGATCTGAACGCGCTTGGCGAGGGGCAGCTTGTTCATGGCAAGGGCTCATCCTTGAGGGCACCGCGTCGATGCCCTCACAATATGAACTTTTATGCTTAGCGTCAAGAACATTAGGTCATGATGAAAAATGACAGATTGCTACTCTGAGCCACCCTGAGTAAGATAGTGAAAATGTGAGTGTTTAACCCATAGGGCCAGCACTGATGAGCCATCCAGCACGCACCAAGTTTGGGCCAGAGGATTGGGCCGTCGTCCGAAACGAGGTGGTCGAAAAATTTACTCCCGGCGCTCCCATCAATGAAGCTGATCTGTTTGCTGGCAGGCAGGACACAATCAGGCAACTCCAGGACACAGTATTGGAGATTGGTAGGCATGCAATAATATTTGGAGAAAGAGGTGTCGGAAAGACATCTATTTCAAACGTTTTCCACAAGCCCCTCAATACGGCGACGAGGCACATGTATGTTATTCGTATCAACGCGGATTCGTCGGATACGTTTGACAGCCTCTGGCGTAAAATTTTTAGGCGTATCCGTCATGGGTCTGAAGGATCTTATGCTTGGGCTGACGACGCACACCCAGCGCCCATAACGCCAGACGACATCCTGATTGAAATGTCTACGTTTACTCAAAACGATGCGCCAATAATTATCATTGATGAATTCGACAGAATTTCTGATAAAAACTGCAAAACTCTTATCACGGATACCATTAAGGCACTCTCTGATCACGCTGTTAATTGTACAATTATACTTGTTGCGGTAGCGGAATCGATAGTTGATGTTCTAAATGAGCACGGGTCAATAACGCGATCGCTGGTTCAGGTGCCAATGCGTCGGATGAATTCAGACGAGATCCGTGATATTATCTCTATCAGAGTCAAACGCCTTATGTTTTCAATAGACCCAGAAGCCCTCTGGCGAATAGCATTCTTCGCAGCAGGACTACCGCACTATGCTCACCTTCTAGGGAAACACGCCGTATTGCAAGCCATAGAGAAGAGAACTCAATCAATTACCGTAGGGCATGTGCATGATTCGATGCTTTCATGCCTGAATGAAGTAGACTATTCGATTAGAGATGCATATGCACAAGCAACTAGGCGAGCGTATCGCAACGAGAACATTTATCCGCAGGTTCTGGCTGCCGCCGCTCTTACAGAGCATGATGGAGTCGGCAGGTTTGGAGCCGCCGATGTATCCGATCCACTAAGTGCAATAATGGGTCAGCCATACAAAACCCAAAGCTTTTCTTTTCACATAAAAGAAATGTGCGAAAAAGAGCGTGGTCCGGTTTTCAGAAAATGGGCCTTTAAGAAGACCTTTCGATTTGCCTTTATTGAGCCTCTAATGAAGCCATACATAATCATGAAAAGTCTCAATGACGGACTTGTTAACGATGAAATTGTTAACCAATTTACAGCTAAACGTCAGACGGAGCTTTCCATCTGGACGCCGCAGCCTTCTGCGCAATCTGAGAGCGCCGATTCGGTGAAAGCTTCTGGGCGCGGGCGGCGCCGCCTCTAGATCCAAGCGCCTTCGCCGCCGGGTCCTTCCCGTCGTCAACCTCGGTCGCATCCGACTCGGTGATTTCCCCGGTGGCGATCTTCGCCACCATGATAGCCGCGCCGATCACGTCGCCGGGACGCTTCTGGCCTTGGGGTCCCTTGGGCATGCTCAGAACTCCTCGTGCCGAATGAACAGGCGGACAGCCCGGCGCTCGCCTTTCCAGAACACGCGCTTGGTCCAGCGCAGATGCTTCCACCACTCGTCGGGTGCGTTCAGCAGCCCCTTCTTGACGTTTGCCATGGCTCGCTCGCCTCTTTGCTTTCCGCCAAGCATATAGCACGGAGGCCGGTGGGGCGACACCCGGTCAAGCCCCGTCAAATTTCAAACTGAGACACTACCCGCCCGCCGCGCCCCCGATCCCAGCTGGCCCGAGCCTAGCTGACGAAATACTCCGGGCTGGTGCGCCGCGCCTCGTCGATGCCCACCTGCAGGTCGTCGAGGTGGTGGGTCAGCGCCCGGGCCGCCCGGTCGGCGTCGCCGGCGGCGATCGCCTCGAGGATCGCCTCGTGCTCGGCGATCGCCTTGGCGACCCGGCCGACCACCGGCAGCGTCAGATGGCGGTAGCGGTCGACCTGCATCTTCACCTGCTGGGTCACCGTCCAGAACCCGGGATAGCCCGACGCCTCGGCCAGCAGGGCGTGGAACGCCTCGTCGGCGTCGTGGAAGCCGTCGAGATCGCCGGCCGCCTCCTTCTCGTGCTGCAGCTCCACATTCGCCCGCAGCTTGGCCACCTGGCTGCGGCTCGCCCGCTCCGCCGCGAAGCGCACGGTCGCCTCCTCCAGCACCCGGCGGATGGTGATGGCCTCGGGCAGGCCGCCCACCGGGATGCGGGCGACGAAGGTGCCCGACTGCGGGAAGATCTCCACCAGCCCCTCGTCCGCCAGCTTCAGCACCGCCTCGCGCACCGGCGTGCGGCTGACCCCGTAGGCCTCGGCGATCTGCTTCTCGTAGACCGGCTCGCCCGGCTTGCGGTGCACCGACAGGATCGCCTCCCGCAGGTCGCGGTAGATGGTCGCCGCGACCGAGGCGCCGCGCTGCACCGGACGCGCCACGGCCTTGGAGGGTCCGCGGCGCCGCGGCCGTGGCGGGGTCAGGTCCTGCTGTTCCGTGTTCGACGTCATGATCCCGCACACACGATGGCACCGTCAGCGATGCCCACAAGTATAGGACGCCGGCAACCGGGATGAAACCGGGTTGTCCGGCGCACCGGCCCGCCGGCGCGCCACGCCGCCGCCACCGCCGCCGCAGACGTTGTCGTCGCCCCGGCAAATGGTCGCCATGACCTCGGCCTGGCCGGCCATGACGAGCCGTTCGTGGGCGAACACCGCGGCAAGGGCATGCACCGGTCTCAACTGCCGAACGCCGCCCCTCGGGGCGCCCCTCGCCTTACTGCGGCAAATCAACCCAGCAAAACGGCCGGGTCCACGCTTTAACCTTTTAGCGAGTATGGTCATGCGAGACTTCCTGCCATACAAGTGAACCAAGGATCGAGGGCGCCATGCCGTCCATCTCTCTGTCCATCCGGATGAAATTGTGGAGCCTCGTGCTCCTCGCCAGCCTGGCCTCCTCGGTGGTGGTCGGGACGGCGCTCTATCTCAGCTACAGCCGCATGTACCAGGACCGCGTCGACGCCCTGCGCTACATGGTGGAGGCCGGGCACGGGCTGGCGACGACGTTCGAGGCCGAGGCGGCGGCCGGACGCCTGTCGCGCGAAGAGGCGCAGAGCCGCTTCAAGCAGGCCTTCCTGGCGATCCGCTACGACGGCTCGGAGTATCTGTTCTCGCACACCTACGGCGCGGTCGGCTTCGCCCATCCCAACGCGGCGCTGATGGGCAAGGACGTCTCGGGCATCAAGGACAGCAAGGGCGTTCCCGTCATTCCGGCGCTGGTCGCCATCGTCAAGGACCGCGGCGAGGGCACCTACGCCTACGACTGGCCGCGCACCTCCGGGGGAACGGAGACGGCGATGAAGCTCGCCTACGTCAAGGGGTTCGAGCCGTGGGGCATCTTCATCGGCACCGGCGTCTTCATCGATGACATCCACGCCGCGTTCCTGTCCCAGCTCTGGACCCTGCTGGGCGTGGTCACCGCCCTGGCGCTGCCCGTGCTGGTCCTCCTCGCCCTGGTGGGGCGGACCCTCAGCACCACCGTCCGGAGCCTGGCCGAGAAGATGCGGGCGCTCGCCGCCGGCGACCTGTCGGTGACCTTCCCCGAGGCCGGGCGGCGCGACGAGCTCGGCGCCATGGCCACCGCCGTCCAGGTCTTCAAGGAGAACGCCACGGCCAAGGCCCGGCTCGAGGCGGACCAGGCGGAGCTGACCCGGCGGGCCGAGGCCGACAAGCGCCAGGCCATGGCCGAGCTGGCCGACCGCTTCGAGGCGGCGGTCGGCGGCGTCGTCCGCTCCGTCGCCGAGGAGGCGGAAGGCATGGAACGGCGGGTGCAGGAGATGACCCGCTCCGCCGACCAGACCAACCGCCTCGCCGGCACCGTCGCCGCGGCCACCGAGCAGACCTCGGCCAACGTGCAGACCGTCGCCTCGGCCGCCGAGGAGCTGTCCGGTTCGATCAACGAGATCAGCCGCCAGGTCGGCCAGTCCTCGCAGATCGCCCAGGAGGCGGTGGTCATCGCCGGCCGTGCCAACGACAAGGTCGGCGGCCTGGCCACCGCGGTCGAGCGCATCGGCGCCGTGGTCGACCTGATCAACTCGATCGCCAGCCAGACCAACCTGCTGGCGCTCAACGCGACCATCGAGGCGGCGCGGGCCGGCGAGGCCGGCAAGGGCTTCGCCGTGGTGGCCAGCGAGGTCAAGCAGCTGGCCAACCAGACCGCCAAGGCGACCGAGGACATCGCCACCCAGGTCGCCAGCGTCCAGGCGGTGACCGGCGAGGCCGTCGGGGAGATCCAGGAGGTGGCCCGGGTCATCGGCCGGATCAACGAGGTGGCGACCTCGATCGCCTCGGCGGTCGAGCAGCAGGGGGCGGCGACCCGCGAGATCAGCCGCAACGTCCAGCAGGCCGCGTGCGGCACCCAGGAGGTGACGACCAGCATCGGCGGCGTCAACGCCGCGGCCGGCGAGAGCGGCAAGGTCGCCTACGCCGTGCTGGAATCGGTCCGCCACCTGTCGGTCCACGCCGACGCGCTGAACGGCGAACTCGGCCGCTTCCTCACCCGCGTCCGGGTCGGCGGCTGACGGCGACCCGGTGCCCCCGCGGCGCGGCCGCGGCGGGCACCGGCACGGCGCACGGCGGGGCCGGCCGTCACGGCACGGGTCCGGTGGCGGTGGCGGTGGCGGTCGCGCTGGCCGCCCCGGCGGCGGTCCGCACGGCGACGACGTCGCAGGGCGGGTCGCGCAACAGGGCCTCGGCAATGCTGCCGAACACGGCATGCGCCAGGCCGGTGCGGCCGTGGGTGCCGATGACCAGCAGCTCGACCTGGTGCTGCCGGCAGTGCCGGGCCAGTGATTCCAGGGCGTCGCCGTGGCTGAGCAGGCGGCTCGGCTCGGCCGCCGCGGGGGATTCCCGCCGCACCGAGTCCAGCACCGCGGCGACGGCGCGGTCCAGCTCCTGGCGGCAGCGCTCGCGCACGTCGTCGTGGGTGTCGGCGCCGCACAGGAAGCCCTCGTAGGGCACGTGGTAGGCGTGCACCACCGCGACCTCGTCGGGCCGGAAGCGGTAGGCCAGGCGCAGGGCCGCCTCGGCGTGGGCCGAGAAGTCGAAGCCGACGGCGACCCGCCGGTATCCCTTCAGCGCCGCGTCCTTCACCAGCAGCACGGGGGGAACCGAGCGCCGCAGCACCTTCCACGCGGTCGAGCCCTGGAAGGTGCCGTCGGCCGCGCCGTCGCGGCGGGCGCCGAGGACGACGAGATCGGCCCCGCTCTCGACCGAGCGGCGCAGGATCTCGCGGTGCGGCGTGCCGACCGCCACCGCGACCCGCGCGTCCTGGCCGCCGCCGCGCGCCGCCAGATAGGCGCGCACCGTCTCCGTCGCCTCCTGGCCGCCGCGGTCGATCGCCGCCTGGGGCAGCGCGCCGTCGATCACGTGCAGCACCGTCAGCCGCGCGCCGTTCTCGCGGGCCAGGATCAGGGCACGGTCGAGCGCGCGGTCCGAGCGCGCCGACAGATCGGTCGCCATCACGATGGTCTTCATGGCCGGGCCCTCCCTTGCCGCTCGGCACGCCGCCCCCGCGGCTCGCGCCGTCGCACGTCAGTGTACGGGCGACTGGCCCGCGCCGCGATGAGATGGGTCAAGGGCGGGGTGTGTCGACCCGGGGCACGCCGTCGGCGACGGTGCCCGCGCAGGCGGCGCACACACCCTGGATCTCGACGACGCGGCGCAGGGTCGCGAATCCATGGGCGGCACCGCACCGGTCGAGCACCGCGTCCAGCTCTCCGCACGGCACCGCGGTCGTCGCCCCGCAGCGTCCGCACAGCAGGAAGAGCCCGCGGTGCGGGGTCCCCGGATCGTCGTGCGCCACATAGGCGGCCCAGCTTTCCAGCCGGGACACCAGGCCGTGCGCGATCAGGAACTCGAGGCCGCGGTAGACGGTCTGCGGCTTCGGCGCCACGCCCAGGTCCCCCGCCAGACGGGCGGCGATCTCGTACGCCCCGAGCGGCCGCCCGGCGCCGACAAGGGCCAGGAACACGGCGCGGCGCGTCCCGGCGAGGCGGCCGCCCCGGGCGCGGCACACCGCGTCCGCGGCCGTCGCCGCCTCGTCGGTGCGGCGGCGGTCCCGCGCGGCCGCCACCGCGGTGTCCGGCAGGTCCACCATAACGTACTCCTTGACCCGGGTCCGGCGCCCGGCTATAGAACGTTATGTTATAACATTACATATTGACGCGCAACGGTGTGGCGCGCCACCGCACGGACACGAGGACCGATGGACGGCCATCTTCACGACATCGACGCCGCCGGGCCGGACCATCGGCGCACCGCCGGGTCGGACCATCGGCGCACCGCCGGGTCGGACCATCGGCGCACCGCCGCGCCGGGGCACGTCGCGCCGCTGAAGGGCGCGGGCTGGCCGGGCGACCGCACGGGTCGGCCGCGGCCGCTCGTCGTCCGCGACCGGGAGACCGACTGACATGGCGCCCCGCACCGCCCGCTCGCCGCTGGCCGCGCCGGCCCGCCACCGGCTCGTCGCCGCCATGGCCGCGTCCGGCCTGCTGTGGACGGCGATCGCCTGGGCCCTGGATTGGATCGGGTGACACCATGCGCACGCTCGTCCGCTTCGACGACCTGACGCTCGGCTACCGCCGCCATCCGGCGGTGCACCATCTCTCCGGCGCCGTCGCCGACGGCACGATGACCGCCGTCGTCGGCCCCAACGGTGCCGGGAAGAGCACCCTGCTCAAGGGCATCATCGGGGCGCTGCGGCCGTTGCAGGGGCGCATCACCCTTGATGGCCTGGACCGCCGCGACGTCGCGTACCTGCCCCAGCAGGCGGAGGTCGACCGGGACTTCCCCATCGACGTGCTGGACACCGTGCTGACCGGCCACTGGCGGCGGGTGGGGGCGTTCGGGGCCATCGGCCGGGCGCTGCACGACGAGGCGGTCGCCGCCCTGGAGGCGGTCGGCCTGGCCGGCTTCGAGGGGCGCCCGATCGCCGCCCTGTCGGCCGGGCAGTTCCAGCGCGTCCTGTTCGCCCGCATGCTGCTCCAGGACGCCCGGCTGATCCTGCTGGACGAGCCGTTCACCGCCATCGACGCGCGCACCACCGCCGACCTGCTGGGCGTGGTGCGGCGCTGGCACGGCGAGGGACGCACCGTCGTCGCCGTGCTGCACGACATCGAGCAGGTCCGCGGCCATTTTCCCGACACTCTGCTGCTGGCCCGCGAGCCGGTCGGCTGGGGACCGACAGCGGCGACGCTGACCATGGACAACCTGCGCCGCGCCCGCGCCATGGCCGAGGCGTGGGACGACCGCGCGCCCGTCTGCGACCGCGGGGCGGCATGATGGCCTACGACGCGCTGGTCGCCCCCTTCCTCGAATTCGCCTTCATGCGCCGCGCCCTGGTCGCCGGCCTGGCGTTGTCCATGGGCTGCGCACCGGTCGGGGTGCTCCTGGTGCTGCGGCGGATGAGCCTGATGGGCGACGCCATGTCCCACGCCGTGCTCCCCGGCGCCGCCGCCGGCTTTCTGGTGTCGGGGCTCTCCCTGTGGGCCATGAGCGCCGGCGGATTCGCGGCCGGCCTCGCGGTCGCCCTGCTGGCCGGATTGGTGTCGCGCGCCACCAGCCAGCGCGAGGACGCGAGCTTCGCCGCCTTCTACCTGATCTCGCTGTCGGGGGGCGTGCTCCTGGTGTCGATGCGGGGCAGCAACGTCGACCTCATGCACGTGCTGTTCGGCACCATCCTGGCGGTGGACGACGCCGGGCTGCTGCTGGTGGGAGGCATCACCTCCCTCACCCTCCTGGCGCTGGCCCTGCTCTACCGGCCGCTGGTGATCGAGTGCTTCGACCCCGGCTTCCTGCGGGCGGTCGGCGGGCGTGGCGGGCTCAGCCATCTCTGCTTCCTGGTGCTGGTCGTCCTCAACCTGGTTGGCGGCTTCCAGGCACTGGGCACGCTGATGGCGGTCGGCCTGATGATGCTGCCGGCCGCCGCCGCGCGCTTCTGGGCGGAGCGGGTCTGGTCCCTCGCCCTGGTCGCCATGGCCGTCGCCGTCGCGTCGGCCTATGGCGGCCTGCTCTTGTCCTACCACCTCAACCTGCCCTCCGGGCCGGCCATCATCCTGGCGGCGGGCGGCGCCTACGTGGCCTCGCTCGTGCTCGGCCCCCTTGGCAGCCTGCGGACCCGCTGGTGGCCCGCACCCCACCTGAACGCCTGATCGACCACCCCCTTCGAAGGAGCCCCCGCCGTGACCCGATTCCTTGCCTGCGCGCTGACGACGGCCGCCCTGCTCGGCGCGACGCCGGCGCTGTCCGCGCCGCTGAAGGTCGTCACCAGCTTCAGCATTCTGGGCGACATGGTGCAGCGGATCGGCGGCGACGCCGTGACCGTCACCACCCTGGTCGGTGCCGACGGCGACGCCCACGTCTACGAACCCACCCCGGCCGACGCCCGCGCCCTGGCGCAGGCCGACGTGCTCGTGGTCAACGGCCTGGGCTTCGAAGGGTGGATGGAGCGGCTGGTGCAGTCCTCCGGCTACAAGGGCCCCGTGGTCGTGGCGAGCAAGGGTGTGGACGCCATCGACCTGGACGCGGCGGACGACGACGATCACGACGATCACGACGATCATGCCGGACACGACGGCCACGACCACCACGGTGTCGATCCGCACGCCTGGCAGTCGGTGGACAACGCCAGGCTCTACGCCGGCAACATCCTGACCGGCCTGGCCGCCGCCGCGCCGGGTGACGCCGACGCGCTGCGCGGCCGCCACGCGGCGTACGGGCGCGAGCTCGACGCGCTGGATGCGGCGATCCGTGCGGCCCTGCAGCCGATCCCGCACGCCAACCGCAAGATCGTCACGTCGCACGACGCGTTCGGCTACTTCGCCCGGGCCTACGACGTCACGGTCCTGGCGCCCGTCGGCGTCTCCACCGAGGCCGAGCCCTCGGCCGGCGAGATCGCCAAGCTGATCCGCCAGATCAAGGAGCAGGGCATCCGCGCCGTGTTCGTCGAATCGATTTCCGATCCCCGCATGCTGGAGCAGATCGCACGCGACACCGGGGCGCGGGTCGGCGGCCGGGTCTACTCCGACGCCCTGTCCGCCCCCCAGGGTGCCGCGCCCTCCTACGTCGCGATGATGCGCCACAACGTCCAGCAGTTCGTCAGCGCCCTTCAGCCCAAGAGCTGAACCCGCGGCCCTGGCGGCGCCGGACGCGCGGACGCGGCGCGGCGCCGCCAGGGTGGTCCGCCCAGCCACACGCGGCGGTCTCCTGCACCCGGCCGAGGCGGGCGCGGGGCGCTTGCCTCCCGGGCGTTGCCCGGGCATGATGTTATGATATATCATAACATCACTTGGCGCCCAGCGCAGGAAGGCAAGCCGATGCCCCCGACCCCCGTCACCGTGCTGACCGGCTATCTCGGAGCCGGCAAGACGACCCTGCTGAACCGCATCCTGTCGGAGCCGCACGGCAAGCGCTTCGCCGTCATCGTCAACGAGTTCGGCGAGATCGGCATCGACAACGACCTGGTGGTCGGCGCCGACGAGGAGGTGTTCGAGATGAACAACGGGTGCATCTGCTGCACCGTGCGGGGCGACCTCATCCGGATCGTCGGCGGCCTGCTGAAGCGCAAGGGCGGCTTTGACGGCATCCTGATCGAGACCACCGGCCTCGCCGATCCGGCGCCGGTGGCGCAGACCTTCCTGGTCGACCCCGAGGTGTCCCGCCGCACCCGGCTTGACGGCATCGTCACCGTCGTCGACGCCCGGCACCTGCCCCAGCGCCTCGCCGACAGCCACGAGGCGGCGGAGCAGGTCGCCTTCGCCGACGTGATCCTGCTGAACAAGACCGACCTGGTGGACGCCCCGGCGCTGGAGGCTCTGGAGGCCCGGTTGCGGACGATCAACCCCTTCGCCCGCATCCGGCGCACCGAACGCTGCGACGTGGCACTCGACGAGGTGTTCGGGATCGCCGCGTTCGACCTCGACCGCATCCTGTCCATCGAGCCGGGCTTCCTCGGCGAGGACGACCACGAGCACGACCAGACGGTGACCAGCGTCTCGCTGCGCGAGGACCGGGCACTGGATCCCGCGGCGTTCGACCTGTGGTTCCGCACCCTCATCCAGGTCAACGGCGTGGACCTGCTGCGCTACAAGGGAATCCTGTCGTTGCGCGGCAGCGATCGGCAGACCGTGGTCCAGGGGGTGCACATGCTGGCCGACAGCGGCAACCTCGCCCAGTGGCCCGACGGGCGGCCGCGCACCAGCCGCTTCGTCGTGATCGGGCGGAATCTGGACGCGGACGCGCTGCGCCGCGGCTTCGCCGCTTGCGCCGCACCATGAGCGCCACGATCGAAAACGGCGTCACCCATCCTCTGGAACACCGCTTCGACACCGGCGCGTACGTCGTCGCCGTGGCGGTGAACCGGGCGGGCCGCACCGCGGCGGCGGCGCTGGGCGACGGGACGGTGTGGCTGCTCGACCTCGCGCAGGGCGCCCGGCCGCCCTCCGTCGTCCAGGCCCACGACGGCGCCTGTCTGGCGCTGGCGCGCGACCTCGACGACGTCGGATTCCTGACGGGCGGCGACGACGGGCGGTTGCGGCGGATCGCGCCGGGCGAGGAACCGCGCACCTTGGCCGAGGCCAAGGGATGCTGGATCGAACACCTGGACGCGGCCCCCCGCGTGGGCCTGCGCGCCTGGGCGGCGGGCCGGCGGGTGCGGCTCCTCGACGGTGCCGGCCGGGAGCGCGATGACGCCCTGGACCATCCGAGCACCGTGGGCGGGTTGGCGTTCGCGCCCAACGGCAAGCGCGTGGCGGTGGCCCACTACGGCGGCGTGAGCCTGTGGTGGACGGGTCGGGCCGGGCCCCCGGCGCGGCTGGACTGGAAGGGCTCCCACCTCGGCGTCCTCTGGCATCCGCAGGGCACCCATGTGATGACCACCCTTCAGGAATGTGGCCTGCACGGCTGGCGGCTGCGGGACAAGGCCGACCTGCAGATGGACGGCTACCCCACCAAGGTGCGTTCCATGGGCTGGACCCGCGGCGCCCGCCACCTCGCCACCGCCGGTGCGCAGGCGCTGGTGTGCTGGCCGTTCACCGGGGGCGGGCCGTGGAACCGCCGCCCGCTGGAGCTGGCGGCCGTCGGCCTCGGCCTGGTCTCCACCGTGGCGCCGCACCCGGCCGAGGCGATCGTCGCCACGGGCTACGACAGCGGGGCCGTCGCCCTCGTCCCGCTCGACGGTTCGGCCCCGGCCTCCGTGTGCCCAACCGGCGGGGCGCCGGTCAGCGCCCTGGCGTGGAGCGATACCGGGCGCCACCTGCTGATCGGCACCGAGGACGGCCGTTTGAGCTGGTTTCCCATCCCGGCCCGGCGGAACGGCGCCTGACCGACTCAGCGCCCGAGCGCCAGACCGATGGCCCGCCGTCCTAGCCCGCCGTCCTAGCCCGCCCGGCCGATCAGCCGGGCCAGCGCCGGTGGCAGGCCGCGGTGGGGCTTCTCCGGCGGGGCGGCGAAGCTGCCCGCGGTGACCGGGCGGTGCTCCAGCCCGGCCAGCGCCTCGGCGTGGCGCACGGCGCTGCCCACCCCGTCCACCAGGGGCACCGGGATGCGGTCGGCGACGGTGCGGGCCAGCCCGGCCAGGGGTGCGCCGGCCAGGATCAGGCAATCGGCGTCGTCGCGGGCCACCGCGTCGTGGCACAGCTCGACCAGCCGCTCCGCCTTGTCCTGCTGCACCCGGCCGACGTCGGCGAACCCCTCGTCGAGGCCGCGGATGCTGGCCAGCCGGCCCAGCAGCCCGTGCGCCTCCACCGTCTCGCGGTACCAGGCGCGGATGCGCGCGGAGATGGCGATGATCGAGAAGCGCCCGCCCAGCGCACAGGCCGACAGCAGCGCCCCCTCGGTCAGGCCGACCACGGGGATCGGCAGCATCTCCTTGGCCGCCGCCAGGCCGGGGTCGCCGAAAGCGGCGATCACCGCGGCGTCGTGGCCCTCGTGGTGCTCGGCCAGCAGGCCCAGGGTGGCGTAGGCGCCGACCGCCGCCTCGCTGCGGGTCTCGATGTAGGCGACGCCGAACGGCGCGGTCAGCATGGTGATCTCCGTGCCCGGCGAGGCGGCGCGGCGCGCCTCCGCGGCGATCAGGTCGGACACGCTCTCGGAGATGTTGGGGTTGACGATCAGCAGCCTCATGCCGTCCCTCCCGCGGCAGGCGCCACGCCGGCGCGGGCCCGCGCCCACAGGGCCTCCGCCGCGGCCTGGGCGTCGGCGAGGATGGCGGCGGTGTCGGCATGGACGGCCCGGCCGTCCTCCACCACGATCCGGCCGTCGACCACCACCATGGACACGTCGCGCCCCTGGGCGGTGTGCACCAGGGTGCCAAGCGGCTCCAGCACCGGCACCAGATGGGGGCGGCGCAGGTCGATGGCCACGAGGTCGGCGCGCTTGCCCACCTCCAGCGACCCGATCTCGTCCTCCATCCCCAGCGCCCGCGCCCCGCCCAGGGTCGCCATGCGGAACACGTCGGCCGACTGCCAGCGGTCGTCGATGCAGCCCGTCTGCACCCGGCCGACGTTGAGGGCCCAGCGCATGACCTCGATCATGTCGGCGTGCATGTTGTCGGTGGCGAGCGCGATGGTGGCCCCGGCGGCGCGCAGCGCCGTGGTCGGCGCGATGCGCCCGCCGGTGGCGTTGCCCTTGGGGACATGGGCGACGCTGACCCCGGCCGCGCCGATGCGGCGGATGTCGTCGTCGCTCACATACATGCAGTGGGCCGCCGTCAGGCGGTGGTCGAGCAGGCCGACCTCGTCCAGCAGCTCGGTCGGGGTGCGGCCGTCGCGGGCGGCGATGCGCTCGTTCTCCAGCCGGCTCTGGGACAGGTGGGTGTTGACCCGCACCCCCAGCCGGTCGCGCGCGTCGCGCACCCGCCCCAGCAGGGCGGCCGAGCAGGTGTCGGGGGCGTGCGGCGTGAGGTGCACGCTCAGCCGCCCGTCCATGGCGCCGTGGAAGGCGCCGTGCAGGGCCACCGCCTCGCCCAGGGTGCGCTCGCCGATGGCGGCGCGGTGCTCCCACACACCCTCGTGGACGCGCGCGAAGTCGACGTCGTGGATGCGCCCGCAGGCGACCACCCGCAGCCCCAGCTCCCCCATCGCCGGCAGGATGCGGTCGGCATGGACGTAGCTGTCGTTGATCAGGGTCGAGCCGAACAGCAGCGCCTCCAGGGCGCCCAGGCGGGCCAGCGCCACCGCCTCGTCCGGCGTCACCTCGTGGCCGTGCGGCACGCCCGGGGTGTAGGCGGGGGCGAAGCCCATGTCCTCGGCCACACCGCGCACCATGGTCAGGATGGCGTGGGTGTGCACGTTGACGAAGCCGGGGGTGACGAGGTGGCCGGCGAGGTCGACGGTGCGCCGGGCCGGTGGCAGCGGGGCGCCGGGGGCGCGGGGCGCCACCGCCGCCAGCCGGCCGCCGCGCACCACGATCACGGCGTCGTCGAGGCGCGGCCGGGCCGCGTCGGCGGTGAGGACCGTCGCCCCGTGGAGGACGAGGTCGGCGGAATCGGGGGCCGTCATGACGGACTCTCTCTTCTCGTAGCCGGGCGTCTAGTAGCCGAGCGCCGTCGGCAGCGCCTTCACCAGCCCGGGGAAGACGATGCACAGGGCCAGCACGGCAAACTGCAGGATCACGAACGGGGTGGCTTCCCACACCAGCTTCATGATCGGCACCCGGGTGATCCCGCTCATGACGAAGAACAGGACGCCGACGGGGGGCGTCATCATGCCCACCACCAGGTTGTACATGAAGAGGAAGCCGAAATAGAGCGGGTCGATGCCGTAGCTCAGCGCCACCGGGGCGAACAGCGGCACCAGCATGATGTAGGCGGCGTTGGATTCGATCAGCATGCCCACCGCGACCAGCAGCACCATGGTCAGCAGGATGTAGGTCATGGGGTCGGCGGTCAGGCCGCGGATCAGGTCGGACAGGCGCTGCGGCACCATGTCGATGGTGAACACGAAGGTGACCGTCGCGGCGAAGGCGATCAGCGCGCCCACCATGGCCGCCGTGACCGCGGCGCGGAACAGGCAGGCCGGCAGGTCCGACAGGCGGAGCTGGCGGGTCACGAAGAAGCCGATGGCGGCGGAGTAGACCACGGCGATGGCGGCGCCTTCGGTGGCGGTGAAGACCCCGCCGACGATGCCACCGACGACGATCACCGGCATCACCAGGATGACCAGGGCGCGCCGGCCCTGGTGCAGCACGTTGCCCAGGGAGACCCGCGCGCCGGTCAGGGCGTAGCCGCGCCGCCACGAGATCCAGCTGGCGAGCGCCATGAAGCCGACGGTCAGCAGAATGCCCGGCACGATGCCGGCCATGAACAGCCCACCCACCGACACCGACGAGCCGGCCATCAGGGCGTAGACGATCATCGCGTTGGACGGCGGGATGACCGGCCCGAGGTTGGCGGCGGAGGCGATGACGGCGCTGGAGTAGGTGTCGGGGTAGTGCTTGCGCAGGGCCGGCACCAGCGACGACCCCAGCGCCGAGGCGCTGGCCACCGCCGCCCCGCTGACCGCGGCGAGGATCATGCCGGAGATGATGGTGACGTGGGCCAGCCCCCCGTGCACCCGCCCGACCAGGCTGTTGGCGAAGGCGATCAGCCGGTCCATGATGCCGGCGCGCACCATCAGCTCCCCCGCCAGCATGAACAGCGGGATCGCCATCAGCGGGAAGTTGTCGACGGCGTGCAGCATGCGCTGGGGCAGCACCACCAGCTCGAAGTCGGCGAACCACAGGGCGCCCAGGGACGCGAAGCCCAGCGCGAAGGCCAGCGGCATGCCCACCACGGACAGCGCCAGGAACACCGCGATCACCAGCACGGTCATAGGGATTCTCCCTCCCAGGTGCGGGGTCCGCCCCAGGCCAGCAGCGACAGGTGAAGGAAGGCATGGCCGGTGGAGAGCAGCACGGCGACGTAGTAGACGCCGGCCGACACCGGCAGCGTCGGCATCAGCTCCGGCCACTTGTCCAGCGTCGCCGTCCACGACACGGTGAGCACCACCAGCATCAGCAGCGCCCCGGCGGCGGCCACGGCGCGGAACAGGGCGTCCTGCGCCGCCCGCGGCAGCCACGTGACGAACAGGTCGATGCCGACGTGCACGCCGTGCTTCACGCCGTGCGGGATGGCCAGGAAGATCGCCCACACGAAGAACAGGCGCGACAGCTCGTCGGCGGAATCGATCGAGGAGCCCAGCGCGTAGCGCCAGAACACCTGGAGCGACACGATCCCGGCCATCGCCGCCATGACCGCGACGATCACGCCGTAGGACAGGCGGTCGAGCCAGCCGACCGCCGTCTTGACGCGGGCGAGGCCGGCGCTTGCCGCCGGCCCCTCCAACGGGCCCGCCGCGCGGGCGGCCGGGCCCTCGGTCACTTCGCGGCCTCGGCCAGGACCATGTCGACGACCTTCGGGTCGACCCGCGCCTTGACGCTGTCCACCACCGGGGCCGTCGCCGCGCGCAGGGCGGCGCGGGTCTCGTCGGAGATCGGGGTGTAGACCATCCCGCTCTTGACCAGCTCCTCGCGCCAGCCGTCGTCGCGCTTGGCGGCCTCGGCGCGCTGCCACTCCATGGCCGTGCGCATGGCCGTGCGCATCGCCTGCTGGTGCTCCGGCGACAGCGTCTCGAACTGGCGCTTGTTCACCACCGCGTTGATGAAGTCGTAGAAGTGCCCGCTGTTCGACAGGTGCTTCTGCACCTCGTTGAAGCGGCGGGTGGCGATGATGTTGTAGGGGTTCTCCTGGCCGTCCAGCACGCCCTGCTGCAGGGCGGCGTACAGCTCCTTCACGTCCATGGCGACGGGGTTGGCGCCCAGCGCCCGGAAGGTCTCCAGGTGCACCTCGTTGGGCTGCAGGCGGATCTTCAGGTCCTTGAAGTCCGCCACCGTCTCCAGCGGCCGCACGTTGTTGGTGGCGTGGCGGAAGCCGAGCTCGCCGTAGCCCAGGTTGATGAAGCCCTTCTCCGCCATCTTGGCGTCGAACAGCTGGCCCGCCGGGCCGTCCATGACGCGGAACGCGTCCTCGCGGCTGTCGAACAGGAAGGGCAGGCTCACCGCCTCGTACTCCGGTACGGTGCGGGTGAAATAGGCGATCGAGGTGAAGACGCCGAAGACCGTGCCGGAACGCACCTGGTCCACGTTCTCCTGGGCGCCGCCGAGCTGCATGGCCGGGAACAGGTCGACCTTGAAATACCCGTCGGTGGCCGCCTCCAGCTCCGTCTTGAAGATCTCCATCGCCTGGCTGGCGGTGTGGTCGGCGGGGAAGTTGCCGGCGATGCGGATGCGTTCCGCGGCGGCGGCGCCGCCGGTGGCGGCGAGGGTCAGGGCGGCGCCACAGGCGAATGCCGTAAGGGTGGAGAGCAGGCTGCGTTTGCTGAGCATCGGATCCTCCAGTCAGGGGCTGACGAGCGTCGTCACGAGCGCGGTCGAAGGTGACGCGCCAAGGCTCCGGAGCGGTCACGTCGGAAGGGATCGTGTCGCATACCAGGGGAGGCCGCAAGCAGAATATAATTATGATGACCGATTGAACCGCTTGCCTGTTTTGCCGTCACCCATCTGCACGGAATCTGTGCAGGCACGCCATTTCTCGATGGATCATGGGTTCTTTCGGGGTTGACTCCGGCCCACCGCGGCCCGCTTGCCGCGCGTGGCCAGCCCGCGCGGCGGTCGCCGATTGCCGGAATCAAGAGATTGAATTATGTTTGCCCCAAGGCCGGCAGCCCGCGCGGGGCCTTTCCCGGACGGGAAAAAGCGCGCATGGTCGTGCGGCCCGGTGGACGGGCCGGAATGGCAGAGGTGGCGGTTGCTGGAGACGGAGAACGCGGGACGGGGCGGCGAGGACGGGGCGGCCGGCGGGCGGCGGCGCAAGCGCACCGGCCCCACGGCCATGCACCTGGAGGCGCGCGAACGGGTGCGCGAGATGATCGTGACCGGCGAGCTGAAGCCGGGGCAGCGCATCGACGAGCGCGCGCTCTGCGCGGCCTTCGCCCTGTCGCGCACGCCGATCCGCGAGGCGCTGAAGGTGCTGGCGGCGGAAGGGCTGGTGGAGCTGCTGCCCAACCGCGGCACCCGGGTCGCCCGGTCCAGCGGGTTGGACATCGCCCGCCTGTTCCAGGTGATCGCGGCGCTGGAACGGCTGGCGGCGGAGCTGACGGCGGCGATCGCGACCGCCGACGACCTGCGGGGCCTGCGGGCCGACCACGACGAGATGGTGCGGATGTACCGGGCGGACCGGCGCGAGGAGTATTTCGCGCTGAACCAGCGCATCCACGAGACGGTGATCGCGCTGACCGGCAACCCCGTGCTGATCCGCACCCACGCCGACCTGATGACCCGGGCGCGCCGCCCCCGCTACATCGCCATCACCTCCCAGGAGCGCTGGGACGAGTCGGTGCGCGAGCACGAGTTGCTGATGGCGGCCCTGGAGATCCGCGACAGCCGCTCGGCCGGCGACATCCTGTTCAAGCACGTGCTGAAGACCGGCGAGGTGGTCCGCGCCAGCCTGGAGGCGGAGGCGGCGCCGGAATGACCGCCGCCCCCGGCCGCGCCGGCCGGCGTCAGCTTGCCAGGCGGTAGCGATCGAGCCAGTGGGCGTAGGGCGCCGGCAACACCCAGGCGCTGCGCTCCAGGTTCAGCTTGCGCGCGGCGGCGAAGGTCCAGTTGGGGTTGGCCAGGTGGCCGCGGCCGACCAGCGCCACGTCGAGGTCGCCGTTGGCGACCGCCATCTCGGCCACCAGCGGGTCTTCGAACCCCCAGGCGGAGGACACCAGCAGGCCGGCCTCGCGCTTCACCCGCCCGGCGAAGGGGGCGAGGAAGCCCGGACCCCAGGGGATCGTCGCGTCGGGCGTGGAGAAGCCGACGCTGACGCTCATCAGGTCCAGGCCGGCCTCCTTGAACGCCCGCGCCAGCGCCAGGGATTCCTCCATCGTCTCCGCGTCGCGGCCGTCGAACTCGACGACCCCGAACCGCGCGGTCAGCGGCAGGCGCTCCGGCCACACCGCGCGCACCGCCTGGAGCGTCTCCACCAGGAAGCGCCGGCGCCCCGCCGCGTCGCCGCCATAGGCGTCGCCGCGTCGGTTGGCGTGGTGCGAGAAGAAACTCTGGCCGAGGTAGCCATGGGCGAAGTGCAGCTCCAGCCATTGGAAGCCCGCGTCGCGCGCGCGGATCGCGGCGGCCACGAAATCGCCGCGCACCCGGGCGATGTCGGCCGCGTCCATGGCCGCGGGCAGCCGGCCGAGCCCGCCGCCATAGGCCACCGCCGAGGGCGAGAGCGTGGGCCAGGCCCGCGGGTCCTCGGCGGCGATGTGGTCGTCACCCTCCCACGGGCGGTTGGCGCTGGCCTTGCGCCCGGCGTGGCCGATCTGGATGCCGGGGACGGCGCCGCCGGCCCGGATCGCCCGGACGATGCCGGCCAGCCCCTCGGCCTGGGCGTCGGTCCACAGGCCCAGGCAGTTGGGCGTGATGCGGCCCTCCGGCGACACGGCGGTGGCCTCGACGGTCACCAGCCCGGCGCCGCCGCGGGCCAGCGCGCCGTAGTGGGTGCGGTGCCAGTCGTTCACCAGCCCGTCGGTCGCCATGTACTGGCACATCGGCGGCACGCCCACGCGGTTGCGCAAGGTGACGTCCTTGAGGGAGAGGGTTTGGAAGAGCGCGGTCATGGTCGGCGTTCCGATCGGGATTGCGGCGCGGCGCCTGCGGGCGCGGCGCGCCAGGGGGTGGTCACCAGGTGCCGGTGTTGGGCATGGACACCCACGGTTCGGCCGGGACGAGCGGCTCGCCCTCCTGGAGAAGCTCGATGGAGATGCCGTCCGGCGTCTTCACGAAGGCCATGTGGCCGTCGCGCGGCGGCCGGTTGATGGTCACCCCGGCGTCCCGCAGGGTCCGGCAGGTGGCGTGGATGTCCGCCACCCGGTAGGCGAGATGGCCGAAGTTGCGGCCGCCGGCGTAGCCCGTCTCGTCCCAGTTCCAGGTCAGCTCGAGCAGCGGCGCCTTGGCCTCCAGCGCGCTGTCGCGGTCTTCGTCGGCGGCCAGGAAGATCAGGGTGAAGCGGCCCGCCTCGTTCTCGATCCGGCGGGTCTCCCGCAGGCCCAGCAGCGCGAAGAAGCGCAGGCTCGCCTCCGGGTCGCTGACCCGCAGCATGGTGTGCAGGTACCGGGTCATGACGCCCCCCCGGCCGCGCGCAGCGCGTCGAGCACCAGCTCCGCCACCGGGGTGGCGGAGGCCGGGTTCTGGCCCGTCACCAGGGTGCCGTCGCGCACCGCGAAGGGCGCGAAGTCCGGCCCGCTCTCGTAGCGCGCCCCGAGGTCGCGAAGGCGGCGTTCCAGGAGGAACGGCACGGCCCGGTCGAGGCCGGCGGCACGCTCCTCGCTGTCGGTGAAGCCGGCGACCCGGCGGCCCGCCACCAGCGGCGCGCCGTCGGCCCGGGTCGCCGACACCAGGCCGGCCGGGCCGTGGCAGACCGCGGCCACCACCTTGCCGCGGGCGTCGAAATCGGCGACCAGCCGGGCCAGCGCCGCGCTGCCCGGGTAGTCGAACATGGTGCCGTGGCCGCCCGGCAGGAACACCGCGTCGAAGCCCGACGGGTCGAGGGTGTCGAAGGCCGGCGTCGCCCGCAGCGCCGCCTGGAGCGTGGCGTCGGCGAGGCCGCGTTCCACCGAGGCGTCGTTCTCGCCGACCGGCTTGACGCTGCGCGGGTCGACCGGCACGGCGCCGCCGGCGACCGAGGCCAGGGTCACCGCGGCGCCGGCGTCGACGAAGGCATAGTAGGGGGTCGTCAGCTCCTCCAGCCAGAGGCCGGTGGGCTCGTCCCCGGCGCCCATGCGGGCTGCCGAGGTGGTGATGACGAGGATGGTGGGCGGGGTCGGCATCGCTCTCTCCTGACTCGATCCGGCCCGGAGCGTACCCTTGACTTTCGCCGCGGACCTCTCATGGTTTCGGCGCCCAGCCATAAGGGAATTTATGGGACATGTCGCTCATCCACCTCCGCACCTTCGTCGAGGTGCACCGCCAGCGCTCCATCAGCAAGGCGGCACGGGTGCTGGGTCTGACCCAGCCCGCGGCGTCCGGCCACATCGCCTCGCTCGAGGCCCAGCTTGGCCGGACCCTGTTCGAGCGCCACGCCCGCGGCGCCCTCCCCACGGCGGTGGCCGACGACCTCGCCGCCAGCCTCGGCCAGACCCTGGACCGGGCCGAGGCCGCGCTGTCGGCGGCCAAGGCGCGCTCGGCCCGCCTGTCGGGCGTCGTGCACCTGGCCGGACCGTCGGACTTCCTGACGGAGTGCGTGGCGCCCCTGCTGCCGCGCCTGCTTGAGTGCGGTCTGGAGCTGCGGGTGCAGGTCGGCGGCAAGGAGACGATCTACGGGCTGCTGCTGGACGGCAAGGTCGACCTGGCCCTCACCGCCTCCCTGCCCGACGACCGCCGCCTGGCCCACCAGCGGGTCGGCGACGAGGAGCTGGTGGCGGTCGCCGCCCCGGTGCAGGCGGACCGCATCATCGAGGCCGGCGCGCTGGCGGCGGCACTCGACGCGGTGCCCCACGTGGCCTACGACGCCGACCGCCCGCTGCTGCGCACCTGGCTGGCGGCCAACGGCCTGCCGCCGCTCGCCGGCGCGGCGGTGGCCACGGCGCCCGACCTGCGGCTCCTGCGCGCCCTGGTGGTCAGCGGCGCGGGATGGACGGTGCTTCCCGACTACCTGTGCCGCGGCCAGCTGGCCGACGGCCGGCTGGTGGAGATCGCGCCGCCCCGCCAGCGGCCGTGCAACGCCTTCTATCTCGCCTGGGCGAAGTCGGCCCTGCGCCACCCCCGCGTCGCCTTCGCCCGCGAGCGGCTGGCCGCCTCGCTGCTCGAAGGGCTGTGAGGGGCGCGGCACCCGGCGGAATGGCGGGGCGGCCGAGAAAGCCGTCGCTGCCGGCCCGCCGGCGCGCTATGTAGGCGCCATGGACCGTCCCGACACCTTCGAGATCTACCTCGTCGCCACCCCCGGCCTGGAATTCGCGCTGTGCGCGGAGGCCGGGGAGAAGGGCTTCGCCGACCCCGTGCCGGGCAAGGGCGGGGTCACCGTCCGCGGCGGCTGGGCCGAGGTCTGGCGCGCCAACCTGGTGCTGCGCGGGGCCACCCGCGTGCTGGCCCGGGTCGCCAGCTTCCGCGCCTTCCACCTGGCCCAGCTCGACAAGCGGGCGCGCCGGGTGGCCTGGGGGGAGATCCTGCGGGCCGACGAGCCGGTGCGGGTCGAGGTGTCCTGCAAGGGCTCGCGCATCTACCACGCCGGCGCCGCCGGGCAGCGGATCGAGCGGGCGATCCACGAGGAGCTGGGGGCGCCGATCGCCCGCGACGCGGTGGTCTGCCTGAAGGCGCGCATCGACGACGACCTCTGCACCATCAGCGTCGACGCCTCGGGCGAGTCCCTGCACAAGCGCGGCCACAAGGAGGCGGTCCACAAGGCGCCGCTGCGCGAGACCCTGGCGGCGCTTCTGCTGCGCCAGTGCGGGTTCGACGGGCGGGAGCCGGTGGTCGATCCCATGTGCGGGTCCGGCACCTTCGTCATCGAGGCCGCGGAGATCGCCGCCGGCCTGGCGCCCGGGCGCACGCGCGCCTTCGCCTTCGAACGCCTTGCCGCCTTCGACGCCGCCGCGTGGCAGCGCCTGCGCGACGCGGCCGGAGGTGCGGCCGGGGACGCCGCCGGGGATGCCGTGCCGCCGGCGGAGGCGCCGGTGCGGTTCCACGGCAGCGACCGCGACGCCGGGGCGGTGGCGATGAGCCGGGCCAACGCGGCGCGCGCCGGCGTCGCGGCCCTGACGGGCTTCCGCCAGCACGCGGTGAGCGACCTCGTCCCGCCGGAGGGGCCGCCGGGGCTGGTCGTCGTCAACCCGCCCTACGGGGCCCGCATCGGCGAGCGCAAGCCCCTGGTCGGCCTCTACCACGCGCTCGGCCAGACGCTGCTGACGCGGTTTGCCGGCTGGCGGGTCGGCGTTCTCACCAACGAGGCGTCGCTGGCCCAGGCCACCGCCCTGCCGTTCGGCCCGCCGCCCGCCCCCATCTCCAACGGCGGGCTGCGGGTGACGCTCTACACCACCGGCCCGCTGTGAGCCGGTCGCCGCGTCACGCGGCGGCGTGCCCGGCGTCCTCGCGCAGCAGGTCGAAGCGCGCGGCGTTGGGGCAGAAGTGGCGGTAGGCCTCGTCCGCGGCCGATCCGGCCAGCCAGGCGCGGCAGTCCTTGGCGCTTCGGCACAGCATGCAGGTCCGCGCCATCGTGCCGTAGCGCTCGGCGCCGCCGCCGGCGCAGGCCGCGGGCACGTCGATCTCCAGGCGCCGGGCCATCGCCCCGATCAGCTCCGCGCGGGCGTCCATCCACTCGAACATTTGAGGGCCTCTCCGATCCTGCCACAGGCCCCCTTCCTGCCATGGAACGGCGCCGGCGCGGTTTGACCGAGATCAACGCCGGACGCGCGCCGGCGGCAGGGCTGCCGCGCGTCGTGCGCCGCGCTCACGGGGTGGCGCGCCCCGCGGCCCGGTCGACGTGGCCCAGCGGCTTGTCGGGGGCGATGCGGTCGCGCACCCGGACCTTGAGTTCGGTGATCTCGGGGAACCGCCCCTCGTCCTGGCGCGACCACAGCACGGCGCCGTCGCACCGCACCTCGAAGACGCCGCCGGTGCCCGGCACCAGGGTGACGCCGCCCAGCTCCTCCTCGAAGGTGGAGAGCAGCTCCTGCGCCATCCACGCCGCGCGCAGCAGCCAGCGGCACTGGCGGCAGTACGCGATCGCGACGGTCGGCCGGCCGGCGGCCTGATCTCCAGCCATGGTCGTGACTCCCGGGCGCCGGGTCAGCTGCCCGCCGGCCGCAGCGGCGGCAGCGCCTCGAAGGCGGGACGGGCGAAATGGTAGCCCTGCATGAGCGAGACGCCAAGGTCGGCCAGCGCCGCCGCCTCGTCCGCCGTCTCCACCCCCTCGGCGATGGGCACGATCGCCAGCTCCTCGCACACGTTCAGCACGCCGCGCACGATGGCCCGGCGCACCCGGTCGGCGTCGATGCCGCGGGTCAGCTCCATGTCCAGCTTGATGATGTCGGGGCGGAACTCCGCCAGCAGGTTGAGGCCGGAATAGCCGGCGCCGAAATCGTCGATGGCGGTCATGAACCCCTGGCGGGCGTATTCCGTGAAGATCGCCTGGAGATGCCGGCGGTCGAGCACCCGCTCGCCCTCGGTCACCTCGAAGATGATGCGGTCGGTCGGCAGGGCGAACCGGCGCGCGGCGCGCAGCGTCGCCTGGATGCAGGCCGCCGGCTCGTACACCGCGTTGGGCAGGAAGTTGATGCTGAGGCGGGCCGGCAGCCCCAGCCGCACCGCCAGCTCGATGGCCTTGGTCCGGCAGGCCTGGTCGAAGGCGTAGCGGTTGGTGTCGTCGACGGCCCCCAGCACCGTCGCAGCCCCCTCGCCGCGCGCACCGCGCACCAGCGCCTCGTGGCCCCAGGCCGCGCCGCTGCGCACGTCGACGATCGGCTGGAACGCCATGGAGAACGGCACGGGGAACGCCTGGCCGCACAGACCACCGCACCCGCCCGGCCGCGCCTCCGCCGCGCCGCCCCCCGACGCCGAGCCGCCACCGCCATGCCCCGTCATCGCACCCGCCATGCCGCCCCTCCGGTTGAGCGGCTGCATATGGGAAGAGGGCGGCAAGGCGAAAAGACCGGACGCCCCGGACTATGCCGTCAGGCGGCGGCGAAGGTCCGCGCGAGCTGCGGCAGGATGCCCTTGCGGTAGCGCGACCCGCTGAACACGCCGTAGTGACCGACGCCCTCCTGGACGTGGTGGGCCTTCATCGAGTCCGGCAGGTTGGGCAGCAGGCGGTGGGCGGCGACGGTCTGGCCGGGGGCGCAGATGTCGTCCTTCTCGCCCTCCACCGTCAGCAGCCGCACCCGGTCGATGGCGCCGAGGTCCACGGTGCGGTCCCGCCAGGTGAAGCGCCCGTGCGCCATGTCGCGGCGCTGGAACACCCGGTCGATGGTCTCCAGGTAGAACTCCGCCGTGAGGTCGAGCACCGACAGGTACTCGTCGTAGAAGTCGGTGATGCGCTCCGCCGCGTCACCGTCCATCATCGACAGGTGGCGGAACAGGTCGAGGTGCTGCTTGAGGTGGCGGTCCATCTGCGTCGACATGAAGCCGGCGAGCTGGACCATGCCCGGGTAGACGCGGCGGAAGCGGCCGGGGTAGCGCGACGGCACCCGGTGGATCAGCTTGCGCTCGAACGACCGCAGGCTGTGCTTGAGGGCGAAGCGGGTCACCTCGGTCTCGGCGGCGCCGGGGTCGATCGGGCCGGACATCAGGGCCATGCTCTGCGGCAGGCCCGGCCCGCCGCCGTCCTCGCTCAGCAGCGCCACCGCCGCCAGCACCGGCACGCAGGGCTGGCACACCGCCAGCACGCTGAACGGCCCGCCGGCGCCGACGACGGCCATCACCTCCAGCACGTAGTCGATGTACTCGTCCAGGCCGAAGCGGCCCTCCGACAGCGGCACCTGCTTGGCGTCGAGCCAGTCGGTGACGAACACCTCGTGCTCGCCGACCAGGGATTCCACGGTGCCGCGCAGCAGCGTGGCGTGGTGCCCCGACAGCGGCGCGAAGATCACCACCCGCGGCGCGTCGGGCCGGCCGGCGGCGAAATGCAGCAGGTTGCAGAACGGCCGGCGCCACACCACCGCCTCGTCCACGCCGACGCCGAAGACCGGCTTGTCGTAAACGCGGGTCACCCGCTCCAGCATCCCGAAGCCGGCGGCGTACACCCGCGCCGCCTCGCTGAACGGGGCGAAGTGGGACGGCATGGCCAGCGCCGGCTGCAACATCGTCTGCCCCAGCCGCCCCGCCCAATTCATGGGCGCGAACAGTGCATGCCGGGTGAGGTCATGGAGTTCGTACAGCATTTCTTGTCGCGTCTGTTGGTGGAAGGGGAGCGGCGGATTTGGTATGGAGTCACACAGTTTGTGACTCGAACATATAGGCTTCCATACCAGCCTGCAAACCCCATGGCCCCGCATCAGGCGAATGGCAGCATTGCGCAGTGCAGCAGAAGCCGGGCGCCGCGTGTCGCGGCCGCGGCAACAATGATGGCGGCGCGGCCCTACCGGCGGGCCGCCGCCGGCGCCCGGCGCCGCGCCACGGCGATGAGGGCGCCGTGCACGACGCCGGCGCCCAGGCTGGTGTGGCCGCTGAACATGACCAGCCCGAGGCCCCAGCCCCGCCAGTCGACCAGGGCGTGCAGCGCCAGCAGCAAGGCGCCGGCGCCGGCGGTGCGCAGCGCGCGCGTGGCGGCCACCGCCAGCGCGCGGCCGAACACGGCGTGCTGCGGACGGTCCATGGCGAGGGCCAGAGCGGCGAATCCGGCGACGCACAACGCGGCGGACAGCAGATGGGTCATGCGCCACCGCCGCCGCGCGCCGGCCGCGGTGCGCCGCGCCGCCCGGTCGCCCGGACCGCCACCACGGCGTGGAGCGCGGCCAAGGCCCAGCACATGAGGTCGACGCCGGCGAACACCCAGTCGCCCTGGGCCAGGCTGTGCCACAGCGGCCGCGGCGTGGTCAGGGCGTTGACCACGGGCAGCAGCGCCAGCAGCGCCGACGCCGCCCACAGCTGCTCCACCCAGGCCGCCGTGGCCGGGCGCAGCGCGGCGTGGAGCAGCGTCGCCGCCCAGACCACGAAGAAGGCATGGATCTCCCAGGCGCCGCGCCCCTCCAGCCCGGTCGGCAGCAGGCGGTTGGCCCACAGGAAGGCGGTCATGGCGACCGAGAGGCCGGCGACGCCGGCGATGTTCAGCCGCTCCACCGCCCGGACGCCGAGGTGGGGGCGGAGCGGATCGGCCAGCGTCTGCCGCCGCTTGACCGTCCACATCACCAGCCCTGTTCCGACCATGGCGGTCCCGGCCAGGCTGACCAGGAAATAGAGCCAGCGGGTGACGGTGTCGCTGAAGCGGCCGAGGTGCAGGGCGTACAGCACGCCGCGGGTCTCGGCCGCAGCGCCCACCGCCTCGTGGACCTCCAGCAGCGCCCCGCTGGCGCCGTCGAACAGCAGGTACTGGGGGCTCATGGAGACGCGGCCGGCCTCGCCGCGCACCACCGCCACCCGCGCCGCCGCGTCGCCGGGGTGGGTGGCGGTGACCCGGCCGATGTTGTGCGCCCCCCATCGCGCCTGGGCCTGGCGGACCATCCCGGCGACGGAGGCCAGCGGTGCGGCCTCGCCGCTGGCCTTGCCGGGCTGGATGAAGGCGCTGAGCTGGGCGGTGTACGCCTGGCGCTCCGCCGGAGTCTCGATGGCCGCCCGCTCGCCCCACGGCACGTACAGCGCCATCAGGGTGACCAGCCCGGTGTAGGTGATCATCAGGTGGAACGGCAGCCCGAACACCGAGAGCGCGTTGTGCGCGTCGAGCCAGGAGCGCTGGCCCTTGCCCCAGCGGAAGGTGAAGAAGTCGACGAAGATCTTCTTGTGGACGATCACCCCGCTGACGATGGCCACCAGCATGAACATGGCCGCGGCCCCGGCCAGCCAGCGGCCCCAGATCACCGGCATGTAGTGGAACTGGAAGTGGAAGCGGTAGAAGAACTCGCCGCCCATGGTGTCGCGGGCCGTCAGCTCGGCGCCGGTGGCGGGGTCGAAACTGGCCTCGCGGAACGGCCGCTGCCCCGGTGCCGGGGTGGCGATGCGCCAGAAGACGGAGGCGCTGTTGGTGCGCGCGTCGGGCAGGCGCACGCTCCATTGCCGGCTGCCCGGCGCCACCGTGGCGAGCCGGTCGGCGACGCGCTGGGCGACCCCGGCCGGGTCGGGCACGGCCGCCTGGGCCGCCAGCTCCGGGCGCATCCACTGGGACAGCTCGTCCTTGAAATAGGACACGGTCCCGGTGAGGAACATGGCGTAGAGCACCCAGCCCAGCAGCAGTCCGGCCCAGGTGTGCAGACCGGACATGCTCTGGCGCAGGCCGCGTGGCGCGGGCGTCCGGCGGGTCATGCCGACGCCCACACCGACGCCGCCGCCGCCAGCAGCGGCGCCGCGGCCAGGAGCAGACCGGCCCAGGCGCGCCCGGCGCTGCGCGCCGCGAACACCCAGACCACCGCCCCGGCGTAGACGGCGAAACTCACGAGCATGCCGGCGATCACCGCCTGGCGCTCGTCGACCGGCAGCGCCAGCACGGCCACGCTGGCCAGCGCCGCCAGGGCGTAGCCGCCGAGCAGCGCGGCGACGATGCGCGCGACGAGCGGGCCGACGGCGCGCCGGCGGTCTGCCGGCACCGTCATGGGTTGGGCGGCGCCGCCGGCCCTGCGGGCACCGCCGGCAGCCCCTCGGGGCTGGCATAGGTGACCGAGGTGACGTAGGTGACCCCGTCGTAGGCCTCCGCGCCGTTCGCCCCGGCGCGCTCCCCCGGCGTGGCGTCGTCGACGCTGACCTCGGCCACGTACGGCCCTTGCCAGGGCATGTCGAAGCGGACCAGGCCCTGCTCGTCGGTGCGGCCCTCCTTGCGCCAGCCGGACGGCGTCACCAGGGTCACCGTGGTCTCGGCCTTGGGCTCGCCCTTGAAGAACAGCTTGAACCGCCCGGGCTCGCCGGCCGGCACCAGGTCGAGGGCGAGCCTGGGCGGCTGCTCGGCGAAGCCGGTGATCAACCGCGCCGCCGGCCGGTACCAGCTGGTGACCGCGCGGCTCCCGTTCGTCCAGGTGTAGAGCGGGTAGTGCGCGTCCTCGGCGACGATGCTCTCGCCCGCCGCCGCCGCGAAGGGCAGCGTGAAGCCCGTTGCCGTCTTGACGGCGTCGGCGCTGCGCTCGCCGACGGCGGCGGAGACCAGCGTGCCGGCCGGCCGGCCCATCTTGTCGAGCAGGCCGGGCGAGGCCTCGCGCAGGTTGTCGCCGAACTCGCCGAAGCGGATCACCGCGCCCCGGTCGTCGGGCTGCTCGATCCACAGCTGGTGGGCCTGCGCCGGCAGGGCGAGGGCGATCGCACAGGCGGCGGCGAAAAGCCTGGTCATGGCGGACCCCGCGCGGTGGTGACGCATCAGAAGTCCATCGACGCGGACAGCAGCACGGTGCGCGGCGAGCCGACGGTCACGTAGGTGCCGGTGGTCAGCCAGTACGCCTCGTCGAAGAGGTTCTCGACGGTGGCCCGCAGGGTGAGCGGGTTGCCGGCCAGAACGGTCTCGTAGCGGGCGCCGATGTCGACCCGGGTCCAGCCGTCGAAGCGCAGCGTGTTCTCGTTGGTCAGGTACGAGCCCGAGGTGTGGATCACCCGGCCGTTCAGCGAGAGGCCCTCCAGCCACGGCGTGTCCCACTCCAGGCCGGCCGAGACGGTCGTGTCCGGCACGCCGGCGGCGTCGTTGCCCTCTTCCGCGGCGACCGCCGTGCGGCTCAGCTCCGGCTTCAGGAAGGTGGCGCTGGCGATGCCGCGCAGGCCCGGCACGACCTCGCCGAACGCCGACAGCTCCAGGCCGCGGTTGCGCTGCTCGCCGTCGTAGGCCAGCTCGTTGGCGGCGGTGGTGATCGAGTTCGGGCGCGACAGCTGGAACACCGCGGCGGTGGTCGTGACGGTGCCCCAGTCGACCTTCACGCCGGCCTCGACCTGCTCGGACTTGAACGGGGCGAGCACCTCGCCGGCGTTGGCGTAGCCGGCGCCGACGATGGTGCCGCGGGTCAGTCCCTCGGCGTAGCTGGCGTAGACCGAGACGGTCTCCAGGGGCTTGACGACGAGGCCGGCGAGCGGCGTCGTGGCGCTGGCGTCGTAGGTGGAGGTCTTCGCCCCGGTCGCCGTGCTGTAGCTGTCGACCTTCACCTTCTGGTCGCGCACGCCCAGGGTCAGCAGCACGCGCTCGTCCAGGAACGACAGGGTGTCGGCGATCGCGACGCTGGTCAGCGTGGTTTCCGACGACCGCTGCGGCTCGGTGCGCGGCGCCGTGGTGACGGGCAGCGCCACCGGCGCGTAGATGTTGGAGACGACGGCGTCGGCGGACTGGATGTAGGCGTTGCCGGCCTCCTGCTGGAAGCCGGTGAAGCCGACGCTGAGGGCATGGCCGACCGGCCCCGTGGCGAAGCGCCAGCGCGCGCCCACCGTGCCGCTGACCGTCTCGCTGTACGAATCGTACCAGGAGTTGCGGACCGTGAAGGTGCCGAGGTCGTCGGCCCCGGGACGGGCCACCGGGAACATCTGGTCGTTGGTGCCGTCGCGGTAGCCGATGGCGGCGTACGCGGTCAGCTGGTCGGTCAGGTCGAACTCGACCCGGGTGGCGACCGTCGTGTCCTTCTGGACCAGCGTCGTGCCCGGGAACCAGTTGCTGTCGGCGTCGGGCGGCGACGGGATGGCGGTGACGGTGGGCAGGATGGAGATCTGCGGGCGGAAGCCGTCGGTGTCGTCGCGCTGGAACATGGCGTCCAGCGACCAGCGCAGCCGCTCCCCGCGGTAGTCGATCGCGGCGGCGCCGAGCACGGTCTGGACGTTGCCGTCCTCGATCGAGGCCTCGCCGTCGCGCAGCAGCGCGTTGACCCGCACGCCCCATTCCTTGTTCGCGCCGAAACGGCGCCCGACGTCGGCGTGGACGCCGAAATTGGCGTCGCCGATGTAGGTCGTGGTCAGCCGCGTGAGCGGCTCGTCACCGGCCCGCTTGGACGCGATGTTGATGCCGCCGCCGATGCTGCCGTTGGGCGGGATGCCGTTGATCAGGGCGCTCGGCCCCTTCATCAGCTCGATGCGCTCGATGATCTGCGCCGGGACGCGGTTGGACGACACCAGACCGTACAGCCCGTTGAAGCCGACGTCGCCGGAAGGGACGGCGAAACCGCGGATCTGGAAGGTGTCGTCGAAGCCGTTGCTGCCCGTGGTCAGGCGCACCGACGCGTCGTTGACCAGGGTGTCGGCCGCGGTGCGCGCCTGCTGGTCCTCGATCAGGTCGGCGGTGTAGTTCACCGTGCTGAACGGCGTGTCCATGATGTCCCGGGTGCCGAGCAGGCCCAGCGACCCGCCCTCGGCCACCTGGCCGCCGGCGTAGGGCGCCGGCAGGTCGCCCGCCGCCGTGCCGGCGCTGGCCGTCACCTGCAGGGCCGGCAGGGTCACGGCGCCGGACGGCGCCGCCGCCGCCGCCACCAGCGCGTAGCTGGAGCCGGCGCGGCCGAGCTGGTAGCCGCTGCCGGCCAGCAGGCGGCGGAAGCCGTCCTCGACGGTGGTCGTCCCGGTCACCCCGGGCGCGCTCTTGCCGCGGACCTGGTCGGGATCGACGGCGATGGCGACCCCGGCCTGGGCGGCGAAGCGGTTCAGCGAATCGCCCAGCGGCCCCGGCGGAACGTTGGCGACGACCGCGGCCGGGGCGCCCGGCGCCTGGGCAAGGACCGCCGACGGCAGGACGAGGCCGCCCGCCAGCACCGCACCGGCCAGGTGGACCGCCACGGCAAGCGGGCGCAGGCCGGCATGGGAGGCGTCGGACGCGCCGCGCGGGTCGTTGCGGAGGGGGCGGGGATGGCGCAACGCAGCCTCTCCGTGGGGTCGCTTCATGGGTGCCGGGTCCTCTACCAAACGTCTGTCTCGGTGGCGCAACGACAGCGACCGGCACGGCCGGTCCGGGGGATGTCACGCCGGTGCGGGGTGTCGCGAATGCGAGTAAGTTTCATTATCTTGCACCGACGGGACTTGCAACAGGTGTCTGGCGGGGGCGCCGCACGCCGCCGCACCGGCGTGCGTTTCCGGCGGCGCGGCGGTCGGCGCCGGCGAACCCGGCCGGTGGCCGCCGTATTGCCGGTTGTCCTTGGGCGCCGATGGGCGTCCGCGCCCGATCGGCGAACCGCCGCCGGCCGTGGCGCGGCAGGCCGCGAGTCGGCGTGGCCGGGCCGCCGGGCTCCCGGCGGCCGGCCCCGGGTCCCGCCCACGCCGAAACGCCACCCCACGGGTCCGTGGGATGGCGTTGGGACGGGGCGGTGTTGGGCGGGGCGGTGTTGGCGCGGGGCGGTGTTGGCGCGGGGTAGCGGGGCCCCCCGCGGGTTACGCCGCCTTCACCGCGCCCAGGAAGCGGGAGACCTCGCCGGTGAGCGACGCCGAGCGGGTTTCGATTCCGCCGGCGGCGGCGAGCACCTGACCGGCCGCCGCGCCGGTTTCCGCCGCCGCCTGGCGGACGCCGACGATGGTGGTGGTGACGTCCTGGGTGCCCGCCGCGGCCTGCTGCACGTTGCGGGCGATCTCCTGGGTCGCCGCCCCCTGCTCCTCCACCGCCGACGCGATGGCCGTGGCGATCTCGTTGAGGCGGCCGATGGTGCTGGCGATCGAGCGGATGGCCTGGACCGCCTGGCCGGCGGCGGACTGCACCTGCTGGATCTGGCCGGAGATCTCCTCGGTGGCGCGGCCGGTCTGGTTGGCCAGTTGCTTGACCTCGCTGGCGACCACGGCGAAGCCCTTGCCGGCCTCGCCGGCCCGCGCCGCCTCGATCGTCGCGTTCAGCGCCAGCAGGTTGGTCTGGCTGGCGATGTTGTTGATCAGATCGACCACGTCGCCGATCCGTGCGGTGGCGCTGGACAGGGTTTCGACGATTCCGTTGGTGCGCTCCGCCTCGCTCTGCGCCTCGCCGGAGATGCGGGCGCTCTCGGCCACCTGGCGGGTGATCTCGGCGATGGAGCTGGACAGCTCCTCGGCCGCCGTCGCCACCGTCTGGACGTTGGCCGACGCCTCTTCGGCCGCCCCCGCCACGGCGATCGCCTGGCTGTTGGTCTGGTTCGACAAGGCCGACATGGACTGGGCGGCGCCGCGCATCTGCACGCTGGCCGAGCCGAGCTGCGACACCAGCCCCTGCACGTCGGCCTCGAACGCGGACATCAGCCGCTCCAGGGTCGCCGCCCGGCGCTCGCGCGCCTGGCGGGCCGTCTCCTGCTCCGCCTCCAGGCGGCGGCGCTCCAGGCCGTTGGCCTTGAACACCTCCACCGCACGGGCCATGGCGCCGATCTCGTCGCGGTGGTCGACATGCGGCACCGCGGTGTCGAGGTCGCCGTCGGCGAGGGTGCGCATCGCCCCGGTGATGGCGCCCATGGGCCGGGTGAGCGAGCGCGCGACGACGAAGGAGCACAGCACGCCGAACAGGACGGCGACGATGCCGAGCCCGGCCTGGACATACTCCGCCCGCTGCATCGCCGCAACCGCCTGCGGGCCGAGGGTGTCCTGCTCGCGGACCAGGCTGGCCCGCATCTCCGTGGCCATCTCGGTGATGGTCTGTCCGGCCGGGTTCAGGGTGTCGGTGACCACCCCCTGCAGGGTGCGCAGGGAGTCCGCCTTCTCGGCGAAGGCGGCGCGGTAGGTGGCGAACCGCCCGGCCGCCGCCGCCGCCGCGGCGCGGCGCTCCGGATTCTCCAGTTCGGCCTGGAGCGCCGCCAGGGCGTCGGCGAACTGGGTGAACTCCGCCTCGACCCGGTCGGCGGTCGCGGCGTCGCGGCGCGTGTCGAAGCGCAGGGAGTAGAGCCGGGCGAGAAGCAGGTGGCGCAGCGCCTGACCGGCGCGGACCGCGGCGACGGCGTCGCCGTCCTCCTCGGCCCCGCGCATGATGGCGGTCATCGCCTGTTCGATCAGGGGACCGTTGACGTCGAGCGTCTCGGCGGACAGGGCGCCGGCGCGGTCGCTGGCGACGACGATCCGGCCGAACGCCTCCTCGTAGGTGTCGAGCGCCGCGCGCGCCGCGCCGAGCAGGCGCCGCCGCTCCGGATTCTGGAACTCCCGCTCCGCCCTTTCCAGCAGCCCGCGGACCCCGGCGACCTCCGCCGTCACGCGCGCCGCGTCCTCCTTGGTGCCGGTCAGCAGGAAGTCCTTCACCGCCAGCCGCGCCGTGTCGATGTCGATCTCGACGCTGCTGGCCAGGTTGGCGTCACGCGCGGTCGCCCGGTAACTGGTGAACTGCTCCTCGCCGGTCAGCAACGACCACACGGCGCTGCCCGCGAGCACCAGAAGCAGCACGAGAAGAAGCCCCTGACCGAGCACAACCCGCTGCCCCACCTTCAATCGATCCATCCTCACGGCGCCCTCCTGTCGATGATCGCGACGCCGCCGCCGGACACCGACCGCGAAGCCGAAACACCCACTACTCCATTGCGGGTATACAATTCGTAAAGATGATGCCCTCGATACCGTGAACGTGGCAATATTTTAGAATTTCAATACTTCCGACACGATGTATCACGACATCGGCAACATTCGGAACAGGCGCGGAATCTGTCGTTGCGGCGGGGTCGATGCCCATCGACACTTCGTTATCTATGCATTCCGTCGAGGCGTCTGCCGTTCGGCATCCCACCCCGCTGTTGCGCCGAGAACGAAAAGACGGGGGCACAAACCCGCACCCGCTGCGTTCTTCCGGCATCTGACAACCATCGGGGACTTGACCCATGCTTCACCGCACCCGCGCCATCGCCCTGGCCAGCCTTCTGTTCGCCGTTCCCGTCGTCGCCGCCTGCGACAACGAGGGCCCGGCCGAGCAGGCGGGCGAGGCCATCGGCCGCGACATCGACCGCGCCGGGGAACAGATGGGCACCGCCGCCGACACCGCCGCCGACAACGTCGGAGAGGCGATGCAGGACGCCGGCGAGGCGATCGAGGACGCGGCGAACGACGCCCGCTGAGCCCGACGGTCAGCGGCCGCCCAGCCGACCGCCCGCCGCCCGCGCGAGGATCGCGTCGGTGTCGGTGTCGGCGGGCAGCGTGCCGAACGCCTGCCCCCGGTCGCCGCCCAGGCGGGAGGCGCAGAACGCCTCCGCCACCGCCGCCGGGGCGTGGCGCAGCAGCAACCCGGCCTGGAGCGCCAGGGCCAGCCGCTCGACCACCCGGCGCGCCTGCACCTCCAGGGCATCCGGTGCGGCGAGCAGCGCGCGTGTCGCGGCCACCCACGCGTCGAGCCGACCGTCGAGTCCGCGGCAGCCCGCCAGCTCGCCCTCCAGCCCGGCCAGGGCCGCCGGTTCCGTCTGCACGGTGCGCAGCGCGTCCAGGCAGATGACGTTGCCCGACCCCTCCCAGATCGCGTTGAGCGGCGCCTCCCGGTAGAGGCGCGCCATGGCCCCGTCCTCCACGTAGCCGTTGCCGCCGTGGCACTCCAGCGCCTCGCCGACCACCGCCGGGCAGCGCTTGGTCACCCAGTACTTGGCGATCGCCACGCCGAGCCGGGCGAAGGCCCGGTCCTCCGGCGCCCGGCCGTCGACGGCCCGCGCCACCCGCAGCACCAGCGCCAGCGCCGCCTCGCTTTCCAGCGCCAGGTCGGCCAGGACCGCCGTCATCAGCGGCTGCTCGGCCAGCCGCCGGCCGAACGCCGTGCGGTGCCCGGCGTGGTGCAGGGCGCGCGACACCGCGGCACGCATCAGCCCGGCGGCGGCGCTGCCGCAGTCCAGGCGCGTGTGGTGGACCATGTCGATGATGGTGGCGACGCCGCGCCCCTCGGCCCCCACCATCACCGCCTCGGCGTCCTCGTACTCGATCTCCGCCGACGCGTTGGCGCGGTTGCCCAGCTTGTCCTTCAGGCGCTGCAGGCGCAGGCCGTTGCGGCCGCCGTCGTCGCGCCAGCGCGGCACCAGGAAGCAGGACAGGCCGCCCGGCGCCCGGGCCAGGGTCAGGAACGCGTCCGACATCGGCGCCGAGCAGAACCATTTGTGGCCGCGCAGGGCGTAGGTCCGTGCCGGCCCGGCGGCGCCCAGCGGGCGCGCCTCGGTGGCGGTGGCGCGCACGTCGGAACCGCCCTGCTTCTCGGTCATCGCCATGCCGATGGTGGCGCCGGTCTTCTCCGCCGCCGGCGCCGCCCGCCCGTCGTAGCGGCCGGACAGGACGCGCGGCACCCACACCGCCGCCACCTCCGGCTGGTGGCGCAGCGCCGGCACGGCCGCGTGGGTCATCGCCATCGGGCACAGCACGCCGGCCTCGGCCTGGGTCAGCAGGTATCCCATGGCGGCGTGGGCGACGTGGCCGCCCGGGCGGGCCGCCGTCCAGGCCACGGCGTGCACCCCGTGGGACATCGCCAGCGCCATCAGCTCGTGGTAGGCGGGGTGGAACACCACCTCGTCGATGCGCTGGCCGAACCGGTCGAAGGCTGCGAGCTGCGGCGGATGGCGGTTCGCCAGTTCGCCCAGCGCCATGACCCGGTCGCTGCCGGCCTCGGCGCCGAGCGCGGCCAGCGCCGGCTCGGCCCAAGCGGCGCCCTCGCGGCGCACCCCCTCCGCCAGGGCGGCGTCCTCGCGCCACAGGTCGCGGGGGGCGTATTCCGGCGGCTGGTTGGTGACGGCGTGGGTGGCGAGCCGCGTCGTCGGCGCGTGGTGGGCCATGGCAGTCCCTCCCGGTCGTTCGCCCACCCTACCATCACGCCACCCGACCGTCACGCGGCCGCCGGAGGGGGCTCCGGAGGCGGGGGCGGCGGACCGGCCAGCTCCGACGCGAGCCAGGCGCGGAACGCCGCCAGCGGCCGGCGTTCCCCGCGCCCGTCCGGCCACACCAGCCAGTAGCCCGTGGGCAACGGCACCGCCGGCCCGAAGGGCAGGACCAGGTGGCCGGCGGCCAGCTCGGCCTCCACGAAGCGGGGGTCGACGACGGCCACGCCCATGCCGGCGATCACCGCCTGGATGACCAGGTGGCGGGTGTCGAAGGCCGGGCCGGACGCCACGTCGACGCCCGCCACGCCCGCCGCCGTGAGCCACCGCCGCCAGTCGTCGCGCCGGCTGCGCGCGTGCAGCAAGCGCGCGGCGGCGAGGCCCGCCGGCCCCGCCAGCGCGCCGCCGGCCCGCAGCGCCGGGCTGCACGCCGGCACCAGCACCTCGTCGTAGAGGCGGTCGCCCGTCACCCCGGTCCACCGTCCCTCGCCCCAGCGGATGGCGCAGTCGAAGGCCTCGCGGTCGAAGTCGACGACCCGGGTCGAGGTCGACACCAGCAGCTCCACGTCGGGGTGCGCCGCCTGGAAGCGCGGCAGCCGCGGGATCAGCCAGCGCGTGGCGAAGGTCGACAGGGTGCTGATGCGCAGCTCCAGCCGGCGGCGGGCGAAGGTGGCCAAGGCCTCCTCCACCGTGGCCATGGCCGGGCCGACCGCGGCCAGCAGGGCCCGCCCGTCCTCGCTGGGCGCCATGCCCCGCCCCGCCCGCTCGAACAGGGGAACGCCGAGCCGCGCCTCCAGCCCGCGCACGAGGTGGGACAGCGCCGAGGGCGTGACGCCCAGCGCCGTCGCCGCCTCGACCATCGAGCCGCAGCGCGCCACCGCGCAGAACGCCTGGACCGCCCGCAAGGACGCCGTCATCGGGCTCTCCCGTCGATGAGAAAACGTCAGCGGTCGATCGGCCATCACGTCCCTATGATCCCGGAAACATGCCAGAGAGGGAAGCGCCACCATGAGAAAACCTGTCGCCTTGGGGATCGCCGCCGCCCTGCTCGTCACGGGCGCCGCCGCCGCGCCGCCGGGCGCCCCCGGCGCCGGCGGCTTCGCCGTCACCGTCGCCGGGCTGGGGCCCGACGGTTCCCTGGCCGAGGCCCAGGTGCTGGACGGGTTCGGATGCGCCGGCGGCAACCGCTCCCCGGCCCTGTCCTGGACGGCGCCGCCGCCGGGCACCCGCAGCTTGGCGGTGACCCTGTACGACCCCGACGCCCCCACCGGCAGCGGCTGGTGGCATTGGACCCTGTTCAACCTGCCGGCGTCCCTGCGCGGCCTCCCGGCCGGGGCGAAGCCGTTGCCCGACGGGGCGGTGCAGGGACGCACCGATTTCGGCCGACCCGGGTACGGCGGCGCCTGTCCGCCCGCGGGCGACCCGGCGCACCGCTACGTCTTCACCGTCTGGGCGCTCGACGCGGCGGCCCTGCCGCTCGACGGCGACGCCCCGGGCGCCATGGTCGGCTTCCACCTGCACGCCCACGCCCTGGCCACCGCCACCGCGACCGCCCGCTACGGGCGCTGACCCGGTGCCGGCGGCGCCCGTGCCGGATGCCACGCCGCGGCTGTTGGGAGGGGACGGCCATTGCCCCTCGCGCAGCACGGAGCACCGCCATGGAAAGCCTGCCTGACACCTCCGCCTCCCAGTGGGTCGACCGCCTGTCGGCGCCGCGCTATCCCGCCCTCGGCGGCGACCGCACCGTCGACGTGGCGGTGGTCGGCGCCGGCATCGCCGGGTGGCGGTGCTGGAGATGGGAACGCATCCAGAAGGGCGAGATCGACCCCTCGGTCATCATCACCCACACCCTGCCGCTGGACGCCGCCCCCGAGGGCTACGAGATGGTCCTCAACAAGCGGGACGCGTGCATGAAGGTGGTGCTGCGGGCGTGACGGCGCCGGCCAGGGCGTAGCGGTCGCCCGGCTGGGCCAGCGCCACCCGGTCCAGCGCCGCGCAGGCGGCGGCCAGCGGGGCGCGCTGGTCGGCGCGGATGTGGGTGAGGCGCAGCGCGCCGATGCCCAGCCGCTCCGGCAGGGCGGCCAGCATCGCCAGGGCGGCGTGGAAGGCCTGGCCCGGCTCCGGCGCCACGGTGTAGCACTCGTGCACCAGCAGGTCGGCGCCGGCGAACAGGGCCAGGGATTCCTCGGTCGGCCGGCCGTCGCCGGAGCAGGCGAACACCGCGCCGCCGTGGGCGAAGCGCAGCGCCCGGTTGGGCACGGCGTGGCGGGTCGGCGCGCTGGCCAGGGCGAAGGGGCCGAGCTGCCGGGTCTCCAGCACGTCGTGCCAGCGCAGCGGGAAGGACAGGTCGCGCCCGGGGTCGACCCCGCCCGCCTCCAGGAGCCGGGCGAGCTGGCGCCGCCCCGGCCTGGTGGTCACCACGTCCAGGGGGACCGTGCGGCCCTGGTCGGTCCAGCGGATCAGCACGGGCACGACGCCGAAGCAGTGGTCCGGGTGGTGGTGGGTGAACACCACCGCGTCGATGGCGGCGGGATCGGGCCAGGCGCGCCACAGCGCCGGCGGGACCGAATGGCCGCAGTCGACCAGCGCCCGGAAGCCGTCGGCGGCCACCGTGAGGGCGGCGTTGCAGAGGGCGGGGTCGGCGGCCTCGCCGACCCCCAAGACGTCGATGTCCATGGTTTGGGGGGTCCGTTCAGTGGCCGACCTTGGCCAGCACGTCGGCCTTCAGGAAGCGCTCGATCACCAGCATGAAGCCGACCGAGGGCACCAGCAGGACCAGCGCCGTGATGGCGGCGACCTGGTAGTTGCCGCCCATGGCGGCGTTGAACATCAGGAGCGGCAGGGTGGTGACGTCGGGAACGCCGACGAAATAGGTGCCGGTGAACTCGTCCAGCGATTCCAGGAACACGAAGATCGAGCTCGCCATCACCCCCGGCGCCGCCAGCGGCAGGGTGACGTCCCGGAAGGTGCGCAACGGCCCGGCGCCGAGGTTGCGCGCCGCCTCCTCCAGGGAGCGGTCGACGGCGGCGAAGGCGGCCGTCGTGATCCACACCGAGAACACCAGCCCGTGCACCGCGTGCACCAGCACCACCCCCAAGACCGTGCCGTTGAGCCCGACCCAGTAGAAGACCCGCGCCACGTTGATGTAGACGGCCAGGCTGGGAAACGCCTGGGGCAGCAGGAAGGCCAGCAGGATCAGGCTGCGCAGCGGCAGGCGCAGGCGCGCCAGGGCGTAGCCCGCGGGCACCGACACGGCCAGGCACGCCGCCACCGTGAACAGCGCGATCATCACGCTGGTGGCCAGCGACTCCATGGCGCTGGAGCGGGGGTGGAACACCCGCTCCCAGAAGGCGAAGCCCCATTTCAGCGGCAGGGCGTGGGGGAAGTACCAGCTTTCCGCCACCGCCCACAGCAGCAGGTTGGCGATCGGCCCGAACACCGCGAAGGCCAGCAGCCCCAGCAGCAGGCCGCGCGGCAGCCAGCCGGCGCCGCGCAGGCCACGGACCAGGGCGCCGGTCACGGCCGGCCCCCTTGCGCCACGCCGTGGCGCAGGTAGATCCAGGCCACCAGCCCGGCCATGGCGTAGGAGAGGAAGCCCAGCGCGTTGGCCACCCCGTAGTCGCCGTGGGCGTTGATGCGGTAGGCCATGTCGACGGTGATCAGGGTCGGCGAATTGGGGTTGATCATCATCGGCACCGACAGCACCGACAGCATGGTGACGACGCTGAGGATCAGGCCGACCACCAGGGTCGGGCGGACCTGCGGCACGACGATGTCGACCAGGATGCGCAGGCGCCCGGCGCCCAGGTCGCGGGCCGCCTCGATCCCCGAGCGGTCGAGCGAGGCCATGGCGCCGGCCACCATCAGCGCCACGAAGGGCGTCTGCTTCCACACGAAGGTGATGACGATGCCGCGCCAGTCCAGCAGGCTCACCGCCTGCAGCGGCTCGATCACCCCGCTGCCCGTGAGCATGGCGTTCATCAGCCCGTTCTTGGCGAGGAAGGAGCGCATCATCTGGGCCGCGACGATGAAGGGGATGAACAGCGGCCAGCGGTAGAGCCAGCGCAGGGCGGCCACCGCGACCCGGTTGGTGCCGAGCGTGAGATAGCCGCCGATGGCCACCGCCAGCACCCCGATCACCCCCGCCGACAAGGCCACGATGACGGCGGTGAACACCACGTCGCGGCCGTAGAAGGCGAGCGCCTTGGCGAAGTGGTCCAGCGTCCAGCCGGCCTCGCCGCGGAACGCGCTGACCAGCGAGAAGCCCAGCGGGTAGAGGAAGAACAGGGCGACCATCGCCAGGGCGGGCAGGACCAGGATCACCCCCCAGGGCAGCCCTCTCCCCGGTGGGGAGAGGGCCGGCGCTGTGGCGGCGTCAGTTGGCAACGGTGCGCTCATAGGCTTCGAGGATGTCGGTGAAGTAGGGGGCCAGCGGGAACGGCTTGCCCTTGGCCGCCAGGTCCTGCGGCGTCACGTCGGTGAACAGCTTGTTCCAGGTGGCCTCGTCCAGCTTCGCCTGGACGTGCTCGGCGTCGATGCCGGGGTACCAGTTGAAGCGCTTGACGATGCCCTCGGCCTGGACCTCGGCGCCGGTCGCCAGCTCGATGAACGTGCGGGCCAGGTCGGGGTGGGCGGCCTTGGCCGGCACCACGTAGTACATGGGCTGGCCGGGCAGGCCCGGCTCGATCAGCGTCAGCTTCAGGCCGGGGTTGAGGCGGCCGTCGGCCTGCCAGGTGTAGAACATGTCGACCCACACCGGGCCCATGGCGATCTCGCCGCGGTTCAGCATGTCCAGCGTGCCGGCGTTGCCCGGGGTGAAGGAGACCGTTTCGTTGAAGGCTTTGAGGCCGGACAGCGCCGTCTCGATGGCCGGGATCATCGCCTTGTCGTAGGGCCCCTTCTCCAGCGTCCCGGGCTGGTCCATGTGGGCGGCGGCCCAGCCGGCGACGAAGCCGACGCCCGACATGCCGCCCTTGATGCCGTTGTAGCCGAAGGCCTTGGGGTGCTCCTTGGCCCACGCCGCCAGGGCCTCGTAGGACGCCGGCGGCGCCGTCACCAGGTCGGGGTTGTAGGCGATGGCGATCTGGCTGTGGAACATCGGGATGACGTAGCCGCCGACGTCGGTGCCCAGGGCGTTGCGGGCGCTGTCGCGGGTGGCCAGCGCGCCGGTGGCCACGTCGTCGACGTAGGAGGCCAGCAGGCTCTCGCGCACCATCTGGCCGGCCATCTTCTGGTGGACCACGGCGACGTCGATGTCCCAGGTCGCCGTCCCGGCCTTGGCCTGGGCGTCCAGCTTCTCGTAGATCTTCTGGGAGCCGGCGTCGCCCGGGCCGGTGCCGGCGGCGCGCACGGTGACGCCCGGGGCCAGCGTTTCGAAGCGCGGCGCCAGGAACTGATCGACGTAGTCGACCATGTTCTGGTCGCCGGCGGTCACCACGTTCAGCACGGTTTCGGCCCGGACGGGGACCGCCGCCAGGGCGGTGGCCAGGGCGAGGCCGGCGGCGCTCGCCGACAGGGTGCTCAGCTTCA
Organism: Azospirillum sp. NS33; assembly: GCF_059703765.1. Classification (NCBI taxonomy): domain Bacteria; kingdom Pseudomonadati; phylum Pseudomonadota; class Alphaproteobacteria; order Rhodospirillales; family Azospirillaceae; genus Azospirillum; species Azospirillum sp. NS33. The sequence continues at coordinate 59,087 of NZ_BAAKJB010000013.1, forward strand.
TCGGTCTTCCCTCTCTTCGCGGGGTGGGGGACGCCGGCGCCGGCCTCAGGCCGTGCCGGCGGCGGGGTAGCAATGCAGGGACTGGGGCGGCACGGCGATCGCCACGGCCTCGCCGGTGGCGCGGCGCTGCGGGTCGTCGACCAGGAAGCGGTGGGCGCCGACGGCGACGGCGTAGCGCCAGCCGCCGCCGGGATAGGCGGCCTGGACGATGCGGCCGCGCAGGCGCAGCGTGCCGTCCGGCGGGGCGGCGGGGTCGGCGAGGCGGGCCGCCTCGCTGCGGAAATGGGCGTGCAGCGCTCCGCCGGCGCCGCCTGGCAGATGGACGCCGGGCCGCCCGGCCGGGCCGCCCAGGGGCAGGCGCACGGCGTCGTGGTCGGGCCCGGCGGCCAGCGCCAGGGCGTCGCCCTCCACGGCGCCGTCCAGGGCGACCACGTTGTCGGCCCCCATGAAGCTGGCGACGAAGGGCGAGGCGGGGCGGTGGTAGACCGCCTCCGGCGTGCCGACCTGGGCGATGGTGCCGGCGTCCAGCACGACGATGCGGTCGGCCATCACCATGGCCTCCTCGCGGTCGTGGGTGACGTGGATCGCGGTGATGCCCAGGCGCTGCTGCAGGGCGCGGATCTCGTGGCGCAGCTCCAGCCGGATGCGGGCGTCCAGGTTGGACAGCGGCTCGTCCAGCAGCAGGATCTCCGGGTCGATGGCGAGCGCCCGGCCCAGCGCCACCCGCTGGCGCTGGCCGCCCGATAGCCGGGTGACCGGCCGCCCCTCCAGCCCGTCGAGCTTGAGCAGCCCCAGCATCTCCGCCACCCGCCCGGCGATGCGCCGGCGCGGCCAGCCGCGCAGCTTGAGGCCGTAGCCGATGTTCTGGGCCGTGGTCATGTGCGGCCACAGCGCGTAGGACTGGAACACCATGGCGGTGTTGCGCCGCTCCGGCGGCTCGGCGGTGACGTCGCGCCCGGCCATGGCGATACGCCCGGCCCGCACCGGCACGAAGCCGGACACGGCGCGCAGCAGGGTGGTCTTGCCACAGCCCGAGGAGCCCAGCAGCGCCACGAACTCCCCCTTGGCGACGTCCAGGGACACCGCGTCCAGCACCGGGGCGGCGCCGTAGGCGACGGTCAGGCGGTCGACGGTGAGGTAGGACATGGGAACGGCGGGCCTCCGGCTGGGACCGGCTTTGCATACGCATGCAAAACCGCTGCGCCCCGGTTTAGGCGCGCAGCGTGACGCGGCGATGTGGGATCGATGACGTTTGTGTGAAGCCGGGCGCCGGCGGCCCGGTCGTGGGTCCGACGACCGGATACGCCCGGTCCGGCGGCAGACCTATGGCGCGAACGGCACGGAAACGTCGGTCTAACGCCCCCGCGCCACCGCGCGCCCGGCGGTGAGACGCCGCCAGGGGCGGCCGTCGATGGCGGCGAGGCCGAGGGCGATCAGCGCCATGCCGGCGAGGTGGCGGGGCTCCAGCGCCTCGCCCAGCACGGCGACCCCCAGCAGGATGGCGGTCACCGGGATCAGCAGGGTGACCAGCATCAGGTTGGTGGCCCCGGCCGTGGCCAGCAGGCGGAAGAACAGGATGTAGGCCAGGGCCGTGGACACCGCCGCCAGCGCCAGCAGCGCCGCCACCGTGGCCGCCGACGGCGCTGGCAGGGTCCACGGCCGGTCGACCGCCAGCATCACCGGCAGCAGCATCAGCGTCGACAGGGTCACCTGCCCGGCCGCCGTCTCCAGCGCCGACACCCCCAGGGCGGCGAAGCGCCGGCCGAAGATGCCGGCGACGGCGTAGGAGAGGGCGGCCCCCAGCACGGCGAGCTGGGCGACGACGTCGCGCCCCAGGTCGTGCAGCGCCGCCCCGCCGACCATCGCCGCCACCCCGGCCAGGCCCAGCAGCACGCCGGCCAGCCGGCCGCCGGTCATCCGCTCATCGCGGGTCAGCCAATGGGCCACCACCACCCCGAACAGCGGCGTCGTGGCGTTGAGGATCGAGGCGAGGCCGCTGGCGATGTGGGTCTGGCCCCAGACGATCAGGGTGAAGGGGATCGCGTTGTTGAGCAGGCCCATGCCGGCGAAGGCGATCCACACCTCCCGCCGCGCCGTCAGGGTGCGCCCGGTGGCGCGCAGCACCAGGTGGAGGATCGCCGCCGCCAGCGCCACCCGGACCACCACGATGGTCAGCGGCGGCAGATCGCGCACCGCCACACCCACGAACAGGAACGAGCCGCCCCACAGCACCGACAGGGCGAGCAGCAGACCCCACTCGCGTGCGGTCATCGGGCGGTTGGCGGGGGCGGCGGTCATGATGGCGGGCTCCGGAGGGGGCGGGACGGCGAGCGATAAGCCGCGGGCGCGCGTGGCGCAGCCCGGTTCTTGCGCGGCACCGATCACCCCGGACGCAGGCCGAACAGGGTGGCGTACCCCGCGGCTCCCGCCGCGGTCACCGTGAGCGCCCGGCTGTCCGGGCGGCGCGCCACCCAGCCGGTGCCCAGCCCGTGGTCCAGCAGCGCCGCGCCGAGCCGGCCGGCGAGGTGGGGGCGCCGCTCGCTCCAGTCCAGGCAGGCCCGGCACACCGGCCGGCCCCCGCCCGCCGCCTCCAGGTCGATGGCCAGGGCAGCGTGCAGGAAGCGGTGCCCCGCGGGCGTCACCCGGGCCGCGCCGTCGGCCAGCTCGACGTGGCCGGCGGCGGCCAGGGCGGCGGCCAGCCCGGTGCCCAGGCGCCCGGCCACATGGTCGTAGCAGGTTCGGGCGGCGCGCAGCGCCTCGTCGCGCGGCCCCGCCGGGCGGTGGCGGCGCGGCCCCGCGGCGGCCAGCGCCATCAGCGATTCCAGGGCGTGCGCCACCTCCGGCCCGGCCAGCCGATGGTAGCGGTGGCGGCCCTGGCGCACCTGCGCCACCAGCCCGGCGTCGCGCAGCCGCGCCAGATGGCCGCTGGTGGTCTGCGGGCTGACGCCGGCGTGCCAGGCCAACTCGCCTGCGGTGAGGGCGCGGCCGTCCATCAGCGCGGCCAGCATGTTGGCCCGCGCCACGTCGCCGATCGCGGCGGCCACCGCCGCCAGGGTGTTGCCGGAGACCATGGTCATGGCGCCGAGCATACCCGCGCCGCCGCCCCGGCGCAGCCGCCAACCCTACGGCCGCGGCCGAAGCGTCCGGCGGTGACGCGCCGGGGCGGGCGTGCCACCGTCGCCGCGCCCCATCCCCCGTGCGGACAACGACCATGCCTCCTCCCGCCGCCGACCCGTCCCCGTCCACCGCCGGCCCCCAGGGCGGCCTGCTCCGGGAGCTGGCCCTGCTCGCCCTGCTCGCCACCCTGTGGGGGGCCTCCTACACCTTCATCAAGCTGGGGGTGGCGACCATCCCGCCGGTGACCCTGATCGCCGGGCGCACCCTGCTCGCCGGCCTGCTGCTGCTGGCCCTGCTGCGCCTGCGCGGCGTCGCCCTGCCGCGCGACGCCGCCACCTGGCGCGCCTTCGCGGTGCAGGCTCTGCTCAACAGCGCCCTGCCCTTCACCCTGATCGCCTGGGCCGAGCAGCGGGTCGACGCCGGGCTGGCCGCCATCCTGAACGCCACCACCCCGGTGTTCGCCACGCTGATCGCCGCCGCCCTGGCCGGCGCCGCCGTCAACCGTCGCACCGGGGCCGGCGTCGCCATCGGCCTGGCCGGCATCGTCCTGGTGGTGGGGGCGGAGGCGCTGGAGGGCCTGGGCGGCGACCTCCCGGCCCAGCTCGCCATCGTCGCCGCCACCGTCGCCTATGGCGGGGCTGCGGTCTACGGCGGCCGCTTCAAGGGGCTGGATTCGATGGTGCCCGCCGCCGGCTCGCTGCTGTGCGGCGCCGCCCTGCTGGTGCCGCTCAGCCTGGCCGTCGACCGGCCCTGGGCGCTGCAGCCCTCGGCGCCATCGCTGGGCGCCCTGGCGGCGCTGGCGGTGCTCTCCACCGCGCTGGCCTTCGTGATATACTTCCGCCTGTTCCGCACCCTGGGTCCGGTCGGGGCGACGGCGCAGGCCTACCTGCGGGTCCCCGTCGGCGTGGCGATCGCCGCCGCCGCGCTGGGCGAGGCGCCCGACGCCGCGGCGTGGCTCGGCCTGGTCCTGGTGGTCGGCGGGGTCGCCGCCATGACCCTGCCGGCGCCGCGCCCGCGCGGTGCCGCGCCCGCCCGACCCGTCCCCTCCGGAGCCGCGACATAGCGGGAGGCGATGGGCGGCTTCGTCTTGGTGGAGCGCGTCCAGAGCCTGACCGACCCCGGCAGGATGCTGTCCCTGTCGGTGAGCGTTCAGCCACCCAGCCGGGCGCTGCCGCGCACCACCAGCTCCGGGGCCGGGCGCTCCAGGACGGGCGGCGCGGCGGGGTCGGCCAGGCGCCGGGCCAGCATGGCCATCAGCGCGCGCACCGTGCGCTCCACCGGGTTGCGCACGGTGGTGAGGTCGTAGCCGGGCCAGGCCGCCATCGGCACGTCGTCGAAGCCGACGATGGCCACCTCGTCGGGCACCCGCAGCCCCAGCGCCAGGCGGGCCGCGTCCAGCGCGCCGAAGGCCATGGCGTCGTTGCCGCAGAACAGCGCGTCGGGGCGCGGGTCGGCGCGCAGCAGCTCCAGCGCCGCGCGGTGGCCGCTGGCGTAGCCGTAGTCGCCGCGCGCCTCGAGGGCCAGCGGGACGCCGGCCTCCGCCAGGGCGGCGCGGAAGGCGGCGCTGCGCTCCTGCTCGGCGAAGGCGGCGGCACGGCCGGCGATGTAGGCGATGCGGCGGTGGCCGGCGGCGACCAGCGCCTCGGCGACGCGCCGCGCGCCCAGCCGGTTGTCGCAGCACACCGCGTCCACCCCGTCCTCCGGCACGGCGCGGCCGTAGAGCAGCAGCGGCGTTCCCAGCCCCATCACCGCGCGCACGGTGCGCGCCGACACGCTGCCGGCGGTCACCAGCACGGCGTCCACCTGGTAGTCGAGCGCCGCCATGGCCGCCCCGCCCAGGCCGGCGGCGGGGTCGCCGCGGATCAGCAGGGACTGCTTGCCCAGGGTGGCCAGGCCGCGGGTGAGGTGTTCGAAGAGGTAGGGCTGGAACGGCCCGTCGAGGTCGCCCATGACCACCCCCACCAGGTCGGTGCGCGCCGTGGTCAGGCCGCGGGCCAGCGCGTTGGGGCGGTAGTTGAGGCGGTCGGCCACGGCCAGGACGCGGGCGCGCATCGCCGCGGAGACGCTGGCGCCGGGCGTGAAGCAGCGCGACACCGCCGACTGCGACACCCCGGCCAGACGCGCCACCTCGGCCGCCGTCGCCCGCTTCACCGGTAGTTTGGCCGGTCGATCCACCGCTCGGGTCCCGCTGCTGCGCTGTCCGGACGCCGCTAGCTAGACCGTTCCGCGGCGCGGTGCAACCGTTCCGGGGGCCCGGGGCGGAGCCGCGGGCACGGCCGCGGCTCCGCCGGGGTCTCACGCGGCCTTGGCGGCCTTCTTGTTGATGTCGCCGCAGGCGAGCTTGTTGAGCAGCTCGTCGGTCGCCTTCTCCTCCTTCAGGGTCTCCTCCAGGATCTTGGCGACGTCGGTCTCGCCCAGCGCCTGGGCGTAGGCCTGGAGTGTGCCGTAGCTGGCGATCTCGTAGTGCTCGACCTTCTGCGCCGCGGCGATCAGGGCGGCGTCGAGGACGGCGGGCTCCAGCCCCTCGTCCATGATGTCCTTGGCCTCCTCGACCAGGCCCTGCATGGCGTGGCAGAGCTTGCCGCGGGCCCGGGTGTCGAGGGCGTCGAACACCCTCTCCAGCCGCTCGATCTGCCCCTGGGTCTCCTCCAGGTGGGTCTGGAACGCCGTCTTCAGGGTCTCGGAGGTGGCGGCGCGGGCCATCTTGGGCAGCGCCTTGGTCAGCTGCTTCTCGGCGTTGTAGACGTCGCGCAGCTCTTCGATCAGCAGCTCGCGCATCGACTTCTTGGCGGCCATGGGTCGCTCCTTCGCTGTTGCATTGGCGTGCGCATCAACACGCGCCCCGCCGCTTCGTTGCGGCCCTCCCCGAAAGGATCAGGCGCGACATTCCCCGCGGTTGCGGTGTTGCACTGCCGTCGCGCGCCCCGCGCGTCCACCCCGGGCCCCGGGCCCACACGCCCGCACGCACTCAGGAAGGAGCTCTGCCATGGCTTCCGACACCGACCGCACCGGCCTCGGGCCGGACCTCCACCGCCGCGGCTTCCTCGGCGCCACCGCGTCGGGCGCGGCGCTGCCCCTGGTCGGCGCCGCCGCCGGCGCCGCGGCACCGGCCGCCGCCGCCGACCCGCGCGCGGCCCTGCCGGTCACCTTGCGGGTCAACGGCCAGGACCACCGGCTGACCCTCGACCCCCGCACCTCGCTGCTCGACGCGTTGCGCGACCACGCCGGCCTCACCGGCGCCAAGAAGGGGTGCGACCACGGCCAATGCGGTGCCTGCACCGTGCTGGTCGCCGGGCGCCGCGTGCTGTCCTGCCTGTCGCTGGCGGTGATGGCCGAAGGGCGGCCGATCACCACGGTCGAGGGGCTGGCCGGGGCCGACGGCACCCTGCACCCGATGCAGCAGGCCTTCATCGACCACGACGCCTTCCAGTGCGGCTACTGCACGCCGGGGCAGATCCTCTCGGCGGTCGGCTGCGTCACCGAGGGGCACGCCGGCAGCGACGCGGAGATCCGCGAGCACATGAGCGGCAACCTCTGCCGCTGCGCCGCCTACCCCAACATCGTCGCCGCCGTCCGCCAGGGCGGCCAGAAGATGCAGGAGGCGTGACATGCGGCCCTTCCTCTACGAGCCCGTCCACCGGCCGGACGCCGCCGTGCGCGCCGCCGCCAACGCCAACCGCGCCGCCGTGCCGCCGGTCCAGGCGCCGGCCCAGTTCATCGCCGGCGGCACCACCCTGACCGACCTGATGAAGCTGGACGTGATGCGCCCGGCCATGCTGGTCGACGTCAACGCCCTCGACCGCGGCGCCGCCGGCCGGATCGAGGCGGGCGCCGACGGCCTGCGCCTCGGTGCCCTGGTGCGCATGGCCGAGGCCGCCGCCCACCCCACGGTGCGCCGCGACTTCCCGGTCATCGCCGACACCCTCACCCTGGCGGCCAGCCAGCAGATCCGCAACATGGCGAGCCTGGCCGGCAACCTGTTGCAGCGCACGCGCTGCGCGTATTTCCGCGAGACGACCTGGCCCTGCAACAAGCGCGCTCCCGGCTCCGGCTGCGCCGCCCTGGACGGCGTCAACCGCCAGCACGCGGTGCTGGGGACCAGCGACGCCTGCATCGCCACCTACCCCGGCGACCTCGCCCAGGCGCTGGTGGCGCTGGGCGCCACGGTCGACGTGCTGGGTCCCGACGGCGCCCGCAGCCTGCCCCTCGACGCCCTGCACCGCCCGCCCGGCGGCACCCCGCACGTGGAGACGACGCTGCGCCCGGACGAGCTGATCATCGCCATCCATGTGCCGACCGGGCCATGGACCCGGCGCTCGCGCTACGTGAAGGTGCGCGACCGCGACTCCTACGCCTTCGCCCTGGCCTCCGCCGCGGTGGCGCTGGACCTCGACGGCGACACCGTGCGCACGGCGCGGATCGCGCTGGGCGGCGTCGCCACCGTGCCGTGGCGCGCCCGTGTCGCCGAGGACGCGCTGCGCGGCCGCCGCCTCGACGAGGCAAGCGCCGGCGCCGCCGCCGACGCCGCTCTGGCCGGCGCACGGCCGCGCGGCGGGAACGCCTTCAAGGTGGCGCTGGCCCGCCGGACTCTGGTCCGCGCGCTGATGGAAACCAAGGGGATGGAGATCTGAGATGGCCGAACAGACCGGAGCCGAACCGAACCCCGGCGACGCGATCGCCGCCGCCCCCGCCCCGGGACGCAACATGGGCCGGCCGGTGCCGCGCATCGACGCGCGGCTCAAGGTGACCGGCGCGGCCCGCTACCCCGCCGACCATGCGATCGCCAACCTCGCCCACGGCGTGCTGGTCACCAGCGCGATCGCCCGCGGCCGCATCCGCCGCATCGACGTGGCGGCGGCCAGCGCGGTGCCCGGCGTCATCGAGGTGCTGACCCACGAGAACGTCGACCGGCTGAACCCGCTGGCGTTCGGCACCGGCGCCGCCACCTCCATCACCCCGCTCAGCGAGCCGCGGATCTGGCACGACGGGCAGATCGTGGCGCTGGTCCTGGCCGAGACCTACGAGGCGGCGCGGGAGGCCGCCCACGCGGTGACCGCCGACTACGAGACGGAGCGGCCGAGCGCCACCTTCGAATCTCCCGGCACCCAGACGGTGGCGGCGGCCGAGGCCAAGCCCGGCCATGAGGATCCGGCGGTGGGCGACGCGGCGGCGGCGCTGGCGGCGGCGCCGGTGACCATCGACGTGGCCTATTCCACGCCGACCCAGCACCACAACCCGATCGAGCTGTTCTCGACCACCTGCGCATGGAACGGCGACGCCCTCACCGTCTACGAGCCGAGCCAGTTCGTCTACGGATTCCGCCACGCCGTGGCCCAGCAGCTCGGCATGGACGAGGACAAGGTGCGGGTGATCAGCCGCTTCGTCGGCGGCGGCTTCGGCTCGAAAGGCCCGATGACGCCGCGCACCGGGCTGGTGGCGCTGGCCGCCCGGCGCATCCGCCGTCCGGTGCGCTGCGTCGTCTCCCGCGGCCAGGGCTTCACCACCGCCACCTACCGCGCCGAGACGCGCCACCGCATCCGCATGGGGGCGACCCGCGACGGCCGCATCACCGCCTTCCACCACGAGGGGCAGGAGGTGACCTCGCGCCCCGATCCCTACATGGTGGCCGGGACCGACACCACGGCGCGCCTCTACGGCTACGGCGCGGTGTCGTCGCGGGTGGACATCGTCAAGGCCGACCGCAACACGCCGGGCTACATGCGCTCGCCGCCGGAGACGCCCTACGTCTACGCCCTGGAAAGCGCCATGAACGAGCTGGCCGACGCGCTCGCCATGGACCCGGTCGAGCTGCGCCGGGTCAACGACACCATGACCGACCCGGTCACCGGCCACCGCTACACCAGCCGCTCGTTGATGGAGTGCTACGACGCCGCCGCCGCCGCCTTCGGCTGGGCGGCGCGCACGCCGGGGGTCGGCACCATGCGCGACGGCGACTGGCTGGTCGGCATGGGCTGCGCCACCGCCTGCTACCCCACCCACACCGCCGCCGCCACCGCCCGGGTGCGCCTGTCGTCGGACGGCACGGCCCGCGTGCAGAGCGCCGCCCACGACATCGGCACCGGCGCCTACACGGTGATCGCCCAGATGGCGGCGGAGCGGCTGGGCCTGCCGGTGGAGGCGGTGGAGGTGGCGCTGGGCGACAGCGCCCTGCCGCCGGCGCCGGTGGCCGGCGGCTCCAACACCACGGCCAGCCTGTGCTCCACCGTCCTGGCGGCGTGCGACGCCATCCGGGCCAAGCTGTTCGCCGCTGCCACCACGCCCGGCGGCGGGCCGCTGGCGGGCCGCGCCGCCGACGCGCTCGACCTGCGCGACGGTGCGGTGGTCGCCGGCGACGGCGCGTCGATGGCGCTCACCGACGCGCTGGCCGCCCATGGCAGCGCCGCCATCGAGGAGTACGTGGAGTGGACGCCGCCCGGCGCCGGGGCCGACGCGGTGCGCAAGCTCTACCAGGGCACGCCGACCTTCCGCGGCGGTTCCATGGGGGACCGCATGATGTACGCCTTCGGTGCGGAGTTCGTGGAGGTGCGGGTCCATGCGCGCACGCGGGAGATCCGCGTGCCGCGCATCGTCGGCGCCTTCGCCGCGGGGCGCATCATGAACACGCGTACGGCGCGCAGCCAGCTGATGGGCGGGATGATCTGGGGCATCGGCTCGGCCCTGCACGAGAAGACCGAGATCGACCGCCGCGCCGCCCGCTACGTCAACCGCGACCTGGCCGAGTACCTGGTGCCGGTCAACGCCGACATCCAGCAGCTCGAGGTCATCCTGGTGCCGGAGGAGGACCGCGAGGTCAACCCCGCCGGCGTCAAGGGCCTGGGCGAGCTGGGCAACGTCGGCACCGCGGCGGCGATCGTGGCGGCCGTGCACCACGCCACCGGGGTGCGGGTGCGCGACCTGCCGATCCGCCTGGACGACCTGCTGGCGGTGTAGGCGCCCGCCCCGGCCGGGCGCCGGCGGCGGTCAGCCGTCGGCGTCCACCAGCGGCAGGATCAGGCGGACGGTGGTGCCGGCGCCGGGGGCGCTGTCGAGGGCGATGCGCCCGCCCCAGTCGCCCACCGTGCCGTGAACCATGGCGAGGCCGAGGCCGGTGCCCTCGCCCACCGCCTTGGTGGTGAAGAAGGGATCGAACACCCGCTCCAGCGTCTCCGGCGTCATGCCGCATCCGCTGTCGGCCACCGCCAGCACCGCGTGCTCGCCGGCGCCGAAGCGCCGCCCGTCCTGGAGCATGGCCGGGAACGCCGCGGTGTCGACCGACACCGAGACCGTTCCGCCCTCGGCCGGCAGGGCGTCGACGGCGTTGCGCACGAGGTTGATCAGCACCTGGACCAGCTGTGTCTCGTCGGCGCGAACGACCGCGCCCGCGGCGGCGATGCGCCAGGCGATGGTCACGCCGCGCGGCGCCAGCAGGTCGACGATGCCGCGCGCACCGGCCACCGCGGCGGCCAGCGCCAGGGGGCCGGTGGCGGTGCCGTCGGTGCGGCTGAACCGCAGCACCTGGGCGGTGATGCCGTGGGCGCGTTGCGCCGCCTCGACGACGCGGGCGAGGTTGCGGTGGGCCGGGCCGCCCTCCGGCACCTCGTCCATGGCCAGCTCGGTCAGGCCCAGGATCGGCTGCAGCATGTTGTTGATCTCGTGGGCCATGCCGCCGGCGACGCAGCTCAGCGCCTCGAGCTTCTGGGCGCGGCGGATGCGGGTCTCCAGCTCGGCGCGCATCTCCGCCGCCTGGCGGCGGTCCTCGGCCAGCCGCAGCTCGGCCTCGCGGTGCGACAACGCCCGGGTCGCCGCTTCGCGCTCCTGGCGCGCCAGGCGCACGGCGCCCAGCAGGTCGACCACCGCGCCGGCGAGGTCGCCCGGTTCGGCCGCCGTCCGCCCGGCGCTGGCGGTGATCTGCTCGACCCGTCCGACCAGGTGCCCCGCGGAATCGCCACGCGCCAGCAGCGACTGGATCATGCGCTGGCGCAGGCGGTTGAGCATCTTGAGGCGGTTCTCCCGCGCCCGGTCGAAATAGGTGCGGTAGCTGGCGTAGTGCACCGGAAAGCGCGCGGCGAAGCCGTCGGCACGGGCGCCCCCCCCGGCGCCTTCCGCGAAGAAGAAGATCGCCGACAGGGTCTGGTTGACGTTGATGCCCATGAGCTCGCCGAAGGTCGAGAACCCGGCGACCGGCAGCCCCTCGAACATGGTCATCGCGGCGAGGCGGGGGCCGTTGTTGAGGCGCCGCAGCGCGCAGTCGAAGAGGATGCCGGCGCTCGGCGGCGCCGCACCGCCGAGCGCCGCCGCGAGATCCGCCGCGGTCTGGGCGACGACGTCGGTGGCCTCCACCAGGAACAGCTCGTCCCCGGGATTGACGTCGCAGAAGAACGCCGCCGTCCCCGCGGCGGCGTCGATCCGCGCGACCGAGCGCACGAACAGCGCGCCGTCCAGCTCGATGGCGAAGGTGCGGTCGACCAGCAGGGCGTCCAGGGCACCGGCATCGCAGCCCAGCGCGCGTCCCAGGGCGTCGACGAAGCCCTGGACCTCCAGGGTGTCGGGGTCGATGACGCTGGTGACGGTGCGGCGGACCGGGTCGGCGTCGAGGATGGTGAAGGACACCCCGGTCTTGCGAAAGTTCTGCGACTTCAGGACGTCGTAGCGGACGCCGGGCGCCAGCTTCACCAGCACGACCACGGCGTGGTGGCGAAGCACCCGGTCGCCGACCGCGATCCAGGCGTCGGTGAAGTCGAGGGTGCCGCCCGCCGAGCCGCCGACGAACAGCACGGGAAACCGCCCGGTGGCGTAGACCGCCTCCATGAAGTGGTTCTCGCTGGCCGACAGGCCGTCGACCAGGGTGAGGGCCACGGTGTCGTGGCAATCCAGCGCGAAGGGCGGCTCGATCGCCGCCAGCTCGCCGGCGATGGCGGCGACCCGGCTGTCATGGTCGAGCCGGATGACGCCGGCACGGATGTCCTCGCAGTGGAGGGGGACGGCGTGGACGCTGACGTCCGCGAAGAGGTCGGGGCCGAAGGCCTGGAAGACGACGGTGTCCCATGCCCCCTCCGCCGGGTGGTAGACGCCGCCCGGGCCGGCGCACAGCGCACCGGCGGTGGAGGTCAGGACCAGCGCCGTTCCCGGCGCCAGGGCGGCCGAGACGGCCGCGGCGACCGCGGCGGCGTCGAGGTGCGGCGAGACGTAGCCCAGCACCAGGCGCGGCGCCGACGCCGCGCATCCCAGCGCCGCCAGGTGCCGCGCCAGGGATGGGGAGAACAGCGCCGCCGGGCGCAGGGTGAGCGTCCGCACAGGGGCCGCGGCGGGCTGGGCGGACTCGGGCATGGCCACACCTCCCGTGGGCGGCGTCAACGGTGCGCCGTCTCGCGCAGGAACAGGTCCTGCCAACCGAACCGCAGCATGTGCTGCGGGATCTCCTCGACCCGGCCGATGCGGTCGCCGGCGATCAAGGTGAAGCCGGCGCCGCGGGCGGCGAGCGCCAGGCTGGTCGAGGTGATGCCGATGACGCAGCTGCGCAGGTGGGCGCGCTCGGCCGCGGCGACGAAGGCGTCCAGGTCCTCCATGGTGCGCGCCTCGGCGGCGCGGTCGGTCGGCGCCATGGTGCTGACTCCGGTCAGCCCGGTGCCGACCAGACCGGAGAAGCTGGTCTGCCGCAGCTCGGCCCGCAGGAAGATCCACCGGCAGAACGGGCGCAGCTCGTTCACCAGCTCGGTCAGGCGGCCGTTCGGCACGCCGGCCGGGAAGCGCAGGAACTCGAAGGTGATGAAGGGCCGCAGGTGGTCGGGCACCGAGCGGCAGAGGTCGAGGTACTCCAGCCGGGTGCGCCGCACCGACAGGGTCTCGAAGCAGACGGGAACCGACGCCATCAGCCGGAACTTGTTGCGGAACAGCTCGTCCAGCGTCTCCGCCGTGTCGATCAGGGCGTCGCAGTTGATGCGGGCCAGACGCTCGGGGTCGTCGATCCCGGCCAGGGCGGCGATCCCCTCCACCGACGTGCCGTCGGGGAAATGCCGCACCGGCGTGGCCATGTAGGTCGTGATCACCTGGCGCTCGACGTCCCAGACCGGCCGGAACATGGTGTCGATCCGCACCTCCTGGCGCGCGGCGAGGCGCAGCCGCCGCGCCGCATCCCCGGCCTCACCGGCCTCGCCGTCGGCGCCGCCGGCCTCGCCGGCCTCGCCGGCATGGCCGTCGGCGCCGCCGCCCTCGACCTCACCGGTCCCGCCACCGTTCCCGCCCGGCGGACCCTCCGACTCCGCCCCGCCCCGTCCCGCCCGGGCCAGCAGCTCGGCCACCGAGGCGTGCTGGTAGAGCATGCCGCCGTCGACCATCGCCACCGCCGTGGCGACCCGCACCTCCCCCAGATCGGGGTCGCCCAGGAACAGGCGGTGCAACTCCTCCGCCATCTTGGCGCACACCAGCTGCGCGGCGTCCCGGTCGAGGGAGGCGAAGACCACGATGTACTCGCCGTCGCCGGCCCGGAACTGGACGTCCCGCGGGCCGAGGTGACGGTCGATGATGCGGTCCGCCGCCCGATGGACGCGGTCGCGCTGGGCCGGCCAGCCCGCGCCCAGGTGCTGGCGCACGCGGTCGAGGTTGATCATCTGGACGCGCCCGGTGGCCAGCAGCTGCGGCTGCGCCAGCAGGCCCATGAGGCGCTGGTGCAGGGTGCGGTGGCGCACCTCCTCGTCCGCCGCCGCCGCCGGGGGCGGCGCAGGGGACGCAGCAGCAGCGGGTGGTGCCGGGGGCGCCACCACACCGCCGCGCCCGCGCGGGGCCGCCCGCTCGCGCGGGGCCGCCGGAGCGGTGTCGTCGGCAAGCCAGTGCCGAATCCGGTCGGTGAAGGAGAGGGTGCTCATGATGCGGTGTTCCACGCCGGAGATCACGGTGGCCCGTCCGCCGCGGGGTGGCGGATCGCCCCTGCAGGCAGGCATTGCCCCACCACGTCGAGGATCTGGCGACGCGTGAACGGCTTGCCGACGACATGGTCGGCCCCCATCTGGCCGGCCACCTTCAACAGTTCGAGGGCATGGCTGCGGCCGCCGCCGGAGATCGCGATGATCTTGGTGTCGGGCGCCACCCGGCGCACCGCCATGATGGTGGCGATGCCGTCCACACGCGGCATGATCAGGTCGCAGATCACCAGGTCCACCGGGTTGGCCCGGAACAGGGCCAGTCCTTCTTCACCATCGGCCGCCTCGAGGACCTGCAATCCCTGCTGTTCGAGGAACTGGCGCAAGACCAGGCGAACCAATTCTTCGTCGTCGATGACGAGCACGAAGGCCATACCAACCCCTCTCGTCCGTGCCACGGTCGGCATGATCAAGTATTAATGGTAGTCTCGCGCCATTACCGAACCGTTAATACACAACGACAAGACGAAGTCGCGGCCAAAAAGCAACGATCCTGCGGGGGGATGCAAATATTATTGCGTAATCACGGAGCGATTACGGCCACACCGGGGCGCGCCGGCCGGTCAGCCGGGCAGCGCGGCATCGCCGATGCGGTCCATCAGCGACTCCCAGTCGCGCCGGATGCGCTCAGCGGTGAGGCGGGCCTGGGACCGGGCGCGCTGCGCCCCGTCGATGACCCGGCGGTGGTGGCGGTCGGCGTCCTGGAGGCGCAGGTGCAGCGCCTGGCTGCGCGCGAGGAGGTCGTCGGTGTCGGTCATGCCTGCTCCTCCGCTCCCGCGCCGGAACGCCGCGCGCTCCCCCCAAACCTGCGCCACCTGGTTTCGAGAAGCCACCAAATTCCGTAGCGACCCGCTACGAACCTCCCGATGGGGTGCGCGGTTGCAGTCGATGGCCGCGAAGGCCATGATTCCCCGTCATGGATGTGCACGGCATCGACCTCAACCGCCTCGTGGCGTTCGACGCGCCCGTCGCCTCCGGCGGGCACTGGTGCCGTGTCGGGCTGTCCAACGGGGCTGCATGGGAGGTCATGAAGGCGATCGGCATCGCACGCCACGCCGAACGCGAGATCGTCCCGCTCCGGGCGTCGGAACGGGTCGGTCTGATGGTCGGGAGCCCGCTCGCGGGCGGATAACCGACCGGCACGTGTGCCGGCGGCGGGCGGTCGGGCTGGATGCCCCGCCGCTCAACCGGCGCCGTCAGCCGGCTGCCGATCGCGGATCCGGGCTGGCCGCGGGCCGCATCCGGCCGCGACTCCCGGTCGGTGGCCCGCCCCTGCGGAACGCCATGCGCCGCAGGGGCGGGGCTGGCGCCCTCAGATGAAGCCGTGCAGGCGCGACTTCTCGTTCCAGGCGGTCATGAAGCTGCGGATCGCGTCGACGATCCGCGCCAAACCGTCGCCATGGCCGCGCTCGGCGGAACCGTGATGCGAAAAGGCTGCGTAGGTCATGGTCGTCTCCTTCGTTCGATGAAGAGAAGTATAAGCTGGTATACGGCATCCCATAAATGCCGATCCGGCAAGGCAACCCCGAGCACAGCGCATATCCATATCAGACAAACCAACAAACAGTTCGCGCAACGGATCAAGGCGGACGGCCGGATGGCGGCGGCCGCATCATGGACGAACCATCCGTTGACTTAGCAAACTCTGCGACCGGCGGCGCCGGGCCGGCCTCGGGAGTGGGCCAGCGGATTCGCCGGCCTTATCGCATCGTGGAAAACACTGGTATGGTAGTAATTTCTCCGTATAACGAATTTGGCATTTCACATACAGTTTGAAGCCCAAGCAATTGGTCGGTGCACCCCCGCGGGCGGGGTGGCGCCGGCCCGTTCCAAAAGGCGCGACGTTTACGCGCCCACCAGCGCCTCGGGGAGGTGACGAGATATGAGTGCAGAGACGAGCGGGGCCGCTGCGGTCGCCCTGGACGCGCCCGGCCAGCTGGGCGGGGCCGCTGCCGCCGGTCGGCCCGGACACGGCGAGGTTGTGCGACTGAAGGCGCCGGGGACCGGATTCACCGACACCTGGAAGGCCATGGGCCCCGGCATCGCCGCCGCCATGACCGGCATCGGGGCCAGCCACATCATGCACGCGCCGACGGCGGGCGCGACCTACGGCTACGATCTGCTGTGGGTGATCCTGGCCGCGTACATCATGAAGTACTGTGCCTTCGAATTCGCCCACCGCTACACGATGGTGAAGGGCGAGTCGATCATCGACGCCTACCAGCGCATCGGCAACTGGCCGCTGTGGTTCCTCAGCTTCCAGGTTCTCGCCAACACGGTGGGCATCGCCGGCCGTGCGCTGGGCTGCGCCGCTCTGATGTGGGCGGCCTTCCCGATCATGCCGATCGAGCTCTGGGCCACCGCCATCATGGCGGGCACCGTCGCCGTCCTGTGGTTGGGCAGCTACCAGGCGCTGGAGAGCATCTGCAAGGTGCTGATCCTGGTGTTCGCCCTGTCCTGCTTCATCGCCTTCGCCCTGCAGGCGCCGCCGCCGGCCGAGTACCTGTCGCGGCTGCTGCCGACGCTGCCGCCGATCGGGTCGATGATGCTGTTCGGCGCCATGTTCGGCTACTTCCCGACCACCCTCGAGGTCGCCCCCATGCAGTCCAACTGGGCGGTCGACAAGAAGGTCGGCATGGTCAAGGTCAACGAGATGCGCGCCCAGGGGTACAAGGTCGAGATGGACCCCGACTACATGAAGAACAGCCTGATCCTGTTCAAGCGCGACATGAACATCAGCTACATCGTGTCGATGATCACCGGCATGATCTTCCTGATCGTCGGTGCCGTGGTGCTGAACCCGATGGGCCTGGTGCCGAAGGGCACGGAGATGGGGGTGACCATCGCCCGCATCTACACCGACACGTTCGGCGCCTGGATCTTCCCGGTGATCATCTCCGGCGGTGTCGCCGCTCTGTTCTCCACCGTGTTCACCTACTTCGACGGCCAGGCCCGCATCTTCGAGGAGTGCGCCGTCCGCCTGAAGCGCGAGTGGAACACCCCGACCATGCGCAAGCTGCTGTACCGCGGCATGCAGCTGGTGTGGCTGGCCGCCGGCGTGGGCATCGTCTTCGGCCTGCCCAAGCCGATCTTCGTCACCCAGGTGGCGTCGGTGATGGCGCTGGTGTTCTCGCCGATCCTGTTCTGGCTGACCATCCGGGCGATCAAGGACAACTTCAACAGCGATTTCGAGAGGTCGCTGCTGCCCTCCAAGTTCCAGTTCGCCTGGGCCTGGGCCGGCACCGCGGGTCTGATCGCGGTGACCCTCTACATCCTGGTGTTCAAGTTCATCCTGTGACCCGTCGGCCGCCGCCGGTCCTCCGGCGGCGGCCCCCGGACCGGCGAAAGGGCGGCCCGCGCGCGGGCCGCCCTTTCGTCATCGGCACCCCGCGGCCTGATCACACGCGGCCTGATCACACGCCGCCTGATCACACGATCGTGTCGCAGGCGTGTTTCGCCTCCGGCGGCGGCACGGTCTATCTTCAGCGGCATGATCGTTGCCGTCTGGAGACCGCATCCATGCTGCTCAAGTTCCCCAAGGCCTCGGACTGCCGGGAGGGCGAGACCACCCCGCGCGCGCTGTGGCTGTCGCGCCGCGCCCTCCTGGCCGGCGGGGCCGCGCTGGCCGGCGGGGCGGCGGGGCTGACCCCGGCCGGTGCCGCGGCGGCGGCGCCGCTCACCGCGCCGACCACCATCCGCCCGGCCGACGCCGCGGCCGACCCGGCGACGCCGATAACCTCGGCGACCACCTACAACAACTTCTACGAGTTCGGCACCGGCAAGACCGACCCGTCGGAAAACGCCCACGCCCTGCGCCCCCGCCCCTGGGAGGTGGTGGTGGAGGGCGAGGTCGCCCGCCCCCGCACCTTCGGCATCGAGGAGATCCTGGCCTTCCCCCTGGAGGAGCGGATCTACCGCCTGCGCTGCGTCGAGGCCTGGTCGATGGTCATCCCCTGGGTCGGGCTGCCCCTGGCGGCGCTGTTGAAGCGGGTGGAGCCGACGGGGGCGGCGCGCTACGTGGCCTTCGAGACGCTCCACGACCCCGAGCGCATGCCGGGGCAGCGCCGCCCGGTGATCGACTGGCCCTATGTGGAGGGGCTGCGCCTGGACGAGGCGATGCATCCCCTGGCCCTGCTGGCGGTCGGCATGTACGGCGAGACCCTGCCCAACCAGAACGGCGCCCCGGTGCGCCTGGTCGTGCCCTGGAAGTACGGCTTCAAGTCGATCAAGTCGATCGTGCGCATCCGCCTCACCCGCGACGAGCCGCCCACCGCCTGGAACCGCCTGCAGCCCGGGGAGTACGGCTTCTACGCCAACGTCAACCCCGACGTCGACCATCCCCGGTGGAGCCAGGCGACGGAGCGGCGGGTCGGCGAGTTCTTCCGCCGCCCCACCCTGCCCTTCAACGGCTACGCCGACGAGGTGGCCGGGTTGTACGCGGGCATGGACCTGCGGACCCTCTATTGACATGGCGGGTGTGAACGACGCGGTGGCGGCGGCGCTCAACGCGCGCGCCGCCAAGCCGGTGCTGTTCGCCGCCGCCCTGCTGCCCCTGGGTTGGATGGTGTGGCTGGCGGCCAGCGGCGGGCTGGGGGCGGAGCCGGTGGCCGAGGGGGTGCGCCAGTCCGGGCTGTGGGCCCTGCGCGTCCTTCTGCTGGCGCTCGCGGTGACGCCGCTGCGCCGGCTGACGGGCTGGAGCGGGCTGGCGCGCGTGCGGCGGATGATGGGGCTGTTCGCCTTCTTCTACGCCTCCCTGCACGTGCTGGCCTATGTGGGCGCCGACCAGTTCTTCGACTGGCGCGCGGTGTGGCTCGACGTCCTCAAGCGTCCCTACATCAGCGTCGGCCTGCTGGCCTTCGCCACGCTGGCGGCGCTCGCCGCGACCTCGCCGCTGGCGGTGGTCCGCCGCCTCGGCCCGCGGCGCTGGCGCGCCCTGCACAAGGGGGTGTTCGTCGCCGGCGCCGCCGCCTGCCTGCACTACATCATGCTGGTCAAGGGGTGGCAGACGCCGCCCTTCGTCTACGCCGCCGTCCTGGCCGGGCTGGTGGCGGCGCGGTGGGCCCCGGCCGCGGCGCGGCATGCCACCGGGGGCGCCCGGTCGGCGGGACGCGGCGGCCCGCCCGGGCGATCGCCGCGGGTGTCCGCCTGACTCCGGCGCGCCCGGCTGGACCCGGGCCGACCCGGGCCCCGATCAGCGGCCGATCTCGGCGACGCACCAGATCATCGTCACCGTCTCGCCGTCGGGGGACAGCGGAAACAGCCCGTGGGCGAGACGCCGCACGTACGCGTCGTCGCCGATGTAGCGGACGTCGGCGCGCAGCGGTCGCTTGAGGCGCACCACGACGGCGTGGTCGTGCCAGATCTGGCCGCGGCCGATGCGCGGGATCTCGGTGAACCGGCGGCCCCGCAGGTTGCCGGCGACGATGCGGTCCAGTTCGGTGCCCAGCAGGCGGTAGCGGAAGTCCAGCGGCTCCGCCAACACCTCCACCAGGATGGTGTAGGGCAGCAGGCGTGGCACGTCGACGGGATCCAGATCGCTCCGCGACGGCATCGGCCGCCCCGCGGCCATCCGCTCCCAGTGGCTCCAGGCCATGTCGATCAGTCCGGTGGACCGCATGATGTCTCCAGAACGCTCCATCGAACACTGAACATCATAGACACAACGCCGCACCGCCGGCCACCGCGCAAATCCTGCGGGCCCGGAGACACAGCATAACCCGGCGATCGTTGCGGTTTGTTTTGGTGGTCGTGCCTGCGGTGCGGGAAACACCCGGCGACGGGGCGTCCGGACGGTGCATCGTCTTGGTCGCGGCCGGCAAGCGCGAGACACCCGCGGAACCCACGGCACGGTCGACGGTTGAAAGGGCCAAGCACACAGGCCTTCCCCACCGGACAAGGAGACAGCCATGCGCACCCATCTGTTGGCCGCCGCCGCCGTCGTCGCCCTGGGACTTCCCGCCGCGGCCTCCGCGCAGAGCATCGACCCCGGCGCCGCCGGCGGCGCGACCGTGCAGGCGCCGGTCGTGCAGCTGCCGGAATGGCGCTACGACGCGCTCTATGACAATGGCTGGAGCGCCGACGAGTTCATCGACGACGTCGAGGTCTACGGCGCCAACGGCGAGGAGATCGGCGACATCGAGAACATCGTCGTGGGCCCGGACGGCAACATCCAGTCGATCATCGCCGAGGTCGGCGGGTTCTGGGACATCGGCGACACCCACGTCAACATTCCCTGGGACCAGGTCCAATGGGATCAGGCGGGCGAACGCGTCACCGTGCCGGTCACCGAGGACTCGGTGGACGACTACGCCGTCGCCATCACGGACGACGGCTGGCTGCCGGCCGACGAGGCGGGGTCGAGCATCCAGGCCGTGGATGACGACGTCGAGGTCGGTCCGCGCGCCTGGCTGGTGTCCGAGCTGATCGGCGACTACGCCCGCCTGCGCGAGAACGTGACCTACGGCTACGTGGACGACGTCATCTTCACCCGCGAGGGCGCCGTCGAGGCGGTGGTGGTGCGTCCCGACGCAGGGTACGGCACCGCCGGCTACTACGCCTATCCCTATTACGGCACCGGCTTCAACCCGCGGGCCGAGTATTACGACATGCCCTACGGCGAAGGCGACGTGGCCGGGCTGGAGCCCTTCGACTACGACCGCTTCGACTGAGAGGCGCCGGTGGCGCGCTGACGGTCAGCGCGCCACCTTCAGCCAGCCCTTCCTCTGGCCCAGGAACCAGCCGTAGAACGGCCATTCCGTCTGGGCGTGGTCGGGGCCGAGGCGGCGGAACCGGTCGAGGGTCTCCGGGCCCGGCGGACCGCTGGTTTCGAACTCGTCGAGCAGGGCGGTGCGCTCGGCCTCGGCCAGGGTGGCGAAGCGCGCGCGCAGGGCGGCGACGGCCATGCGGTGGTCGGTGTCGCCCTCGCCCGTCCCGCCCGGCCCGGCGCTCCCGTCGGCGGAGGCGCCCGGCGCGGCGACCGGCTCGCTGTCGGCGGCGTAATCGTCGCGCAGGGCCGCCTTGAGATAGCCCTTGCCGAGCTTCCGGGTGCCGCGGTCACGCTGGGCGCGCACATACTCGATGTTCGTGCCGAGGCGGCGGGCGTCGTGCTCGGCCACCGCCTTGGCGGCCTCCGCCTCGGTGAACCCGAACTCCTCGCGCAGGCAGGTGAACCAGGGGCGCATCGCGTCGTCCACATCGGTCCCGATGGCGGCGGCGCGGGCGGCGAACTCGCCGGGCGTGCTGGTGCCCTTCAGGCAGCTGCGCACGTAGGCGTTCTTGTTCTGCGGCTTGTAGCCGGCCTTGAAGTCCGCCTCGCACAGGCGGATCACCTCCTCGACCCGGGCCAGCCCGATCTTCTCGATGTATTCGACCGCCGCCGCCTTGTTGATGTTGTAGCTCGACATGCGGCGCACGATGTGGCCGCGCTCGGCGTCGTTGCGCTTTTCCAGCATGGCCTGGCGGAACAGCTCCGGCAGGGTGTGCGCGTCGAGTGCCAGGGAGAATTGGAACTCCCGCTTGCGGGTCACCGTGAACTCGATGCCGTACGCGGCGCGGTTCTGGCGCAGGGTCTTGATCGTGACCTGGATGTCCGAGGCCTGGGAGATCTCGTCGACCGCCGGCTTGAGGACGTAGCGGTTGAGGTCGGCGAACACGGGGTAGCGGTCGGGGCCCACCCCCAGCAGGATGCGCAGGTCGACGACGCGGACGATCTCGGTGGGCGCCGGCTTGTCGGGATTGCGCTGCAAGGTGCGCTGCAGCACCTCGTAGAGCTTCTGGCTGTACTGGAAGGTGAACGCCCGCTGGGTCACCAGGTTGATGTTGGTGACCAGGCGCTTTTCCCGCATGATCTGGTGGATGCGCGGGTTCAGGCGGTACTTGATGAAGCCGCGCTCTGGCACCATCCCGTCCTTGGACCGCACGCGGTAGGCGTACTCGCTGAGGAAGGTGGTGGCGCTGACCGTCATTTCGCCGTCGGGGTCGACGTCCGCCTCGGCGTCGCCCTCGCCGTCCTGCTCCGGGTCGCGCTCGCCCGGCCACACCAGCTTGCCCCAGGTGATCTTGGTCAGCAGCAGCTCGTCCAGGACTCGCTCGAGGAACTGGGTGTTGTGGGAGTTCTCCGCACCCAGCAGCAGGCGCACGTCGCGCACCGGGATGCGGCGCACGGTGTTCTCCTCGCTGGGGTTCAACTGCTCGTTCAACAGGATGGCGTTGACCAGATAGGCCGCGGCCATGGACACGTAGTTCGGGCTGTTGATCAGGTCGTCGGGCTTTCCCAGCTCGATCCGGCTGATCTCCGTCTTCATAATCGCCACTGCCTCCGATGCCGCACCCGGGGGGGGGTCGCCCCCGGACCATTGTCGGGGGGCGGACGCCCCTGTCAAGGTCTAACCATGGAACCACGATTCCACCTTTCGAATCGCGACTCCCGGCGGCGGGGCGCACGCCCCGGTGGCCGAACGATGGAAGCCGGTGGGAAACGGGGGGCCGCCACGGCGGCGCGAACGGTGGAAAGCGGTGGGAATGCGACTCCGAGTCCCCGGCCCCGGCCGGAGTCCGGACGGCGGCCGAGTCTCGCCATGGAATCAAGAATTTGCAGGCGTTTCACAGGGTTTCACACGGTGCCGGGCCGGCGTGCGCCGGCGCGGCCGCGGGGCCGCCCCGTCCCACCGGTTTCCATGTTTCGACCCCTCTCCCACCGCTTTCCACAGTTGCTCCGCCGGGGCCGTGCCGGCCGTCCCACCGGCTTCCACAATTGGCGGGGCGGCGCATCGGCCGGCCGCTGCACCGGCAATCCCCGGCGGGCGTCGGCGTCGCCGCGACCCTCGCGGTGACCGCCGGCGTTCCCACCGGCTTCCACACTTGGGCGGGGCGGAGCCAGGGACTCGCCGCCGCCACGGCCTCGCTCCGAGTCTCCCACGGGGTTCCACAGTTCCGTCCCACCGGCTTCCATGTTTCGCAGCGCGTCCCACGGGCTTCCAGATTTCGTTCCCATGGGCTTCCACCGTGCCGCGCGACGCTTTCCCAACCGCTTCCAGAACTGACCGCTCCCGCGTCCCATGGGGCTCCACATTTACCGGTCCGCGTCCCACAGGCTTCCACCTCTGGCCAGCCATTTTCCGGCGATTCCAATGGCTTGGCAGTACGCTCCCGGCGCCTGTGAGAGAATATGGTCAGATTGAATCCAGACTCATATATCTCTCGCCAGGGCGCCGCGGCGGCGCTAGAAGGGACGAGTTCGCTCACCGGACCGGGCCCATCACCGCATCGGGAAGCGCGGTCGCCAGCTCCGGCACCAGGCACAGCAGGACGATGGCGACGATCATGCAGCCGACATAGGGCACGGCGCCACGCATCACCGTCGCCAGCGGGACGTCGCGGGCGATGCCGTTGATGACGTAGAGGTTGAGGCCGACCGGGGGGGTGATCAGGCCGATCTCCATGTTGATGGTCAGCACCACGCCGAACCACACCGGGTCGAAGCCGGCGGCGGTGACGATGGGCAGCAGGATCGGCGCGGTCATCAGGATGATCGCCGCCGGCGGCAGGAAGCAGCCGGCCACCAGCAGGAACACGTTGATGAACGCCATCAGCGCCCAGCGGTTGACGTCCAGGGCGACGATCCATTCCGCCAGCGACTGGGTCAGGTACAGCGAGGTCAGCATGTAGCCGAACAGGATCGAGGTGCCGATGATCATCAAGATCATCACCGATTCCCGCGTCGCGTCGCGGAAGATGGCGGCCAGCTCGGCCGGGCGCCACATCCGGTAGATGACCACCGCCAGCACGACGCAGAACAGCGCGCCGACCCCCGCCGCTTCCGACGGCGTCGCCACCCCGCCGTAGAGCGCCCACATCACCGCCGCGACGATGGCCAGGAAGGGCAGCACCTTGGGCAGGGTGACCAGGCGGTCGCGCCAAGTGTAGCGGAAATCCGGGGCGTAGGGCCGGAAGCCCGAGCGGTGGACCGCGAACCAGGTCCAGGCCATGAACAGCAGGGTCAGCAGCACCCCGGGCACGGCGCCGGCCAGGAACAGGCGGCCGATCGAGGTCTCCGTGGCGATGCCGTAGAGGATGAAGGTCAGGCTGGGTGGAATCAGGATGCCCAGCGTGCCGCCCGCGGCGATCGACCCGGTGGCGATGGCGTCGGGGTAGCCGCGCTTGCGCATCTCCGGGATCCCCATCTTGCCGATCGCCGCGCAGGTCGCCGGCGAGGAGCCGGTGAGTGCTGCGAACAGCGAGCAGGCGCCGAGGTTGGAGATCACCAGCCCGCCCGGCACCCGGTAGAGCCAGCGGTCCAGCGCCTCGTACAGGTCCTTGCCGGCGCGCGACGAGGCGACCGCCGCCCCCATCAGCACGAACATCGGGATCGACACCAGGGTGAAGTCGTCGAGCCCGCCGAAGAAGCTTTCGGCCAGCAGGTCGATGCTGTCGATCCCCTCGAAGGCGACCAGGGCGCCGACCGAGACGACGCCCAGGGCGAAGGCGACGGGCATCCCCGTCATCAGCACGGCGAGGGTCGCGGCCAGCACGGCCAGCCCCATGGCCAGCGGGCCCATCAGCGGCCCTCCCCGGCGGCCGTGCCGGCCGGTCCCGCTCCGGGATGGGGGCCGGGATGGGGGCCGGGCGGCAGGCCGAAGGGCGGGGCGCGCCCGCTCACCAGCCCGGCGAGGTCGGCGACGTACTGGAGCGACAGCACGCCCATGCCCAGCGGCAGCGCGGCGTAGGGGATCCACAGGGGCACCCGCCACACCGTCTCGGAATGCCAGTTGCGGTCCCACGCCTCGTGCCACAGCCCCGCCCCCTGGACCGCCAGCAGCAGGCAGAAGGCCAGCGCCCCGGCGCCGGCCACCAGGGCCAGCCAGAAGCGGGTGCGCGGCCCGGCGTGCTGGGCCACGATGTCCATGTTCACGTGGCCGCGGTGCAGGGCCACGTAGGGGCTGCCGAGCAGCGTCGCGGCGACCAGGGCGAAGGTGACGAACTCGGTCTGCCAGATCGTCGGCATGCCGAAGACGTAGCGCACCGTGACCATGTGGCAGACCACCAGCACGGAGACGGCGATGAGCAGGGCCGCGGCGACGCCGCACAGGCGCGACAGCATCGCCACGGCCCCGATGAAGAGAGTCATGTCAGGTGTCCCCAAGTCGTCGGGATCGGGCGCCGGGCCGGCGGTGTCGCGGCGGGCGTGCGGGTCGAAACGCCGGAGGAGGACGGGAGGCGAGGCCCCCCGTCGTTCCGTCGTCGCGTTGGCGCCCCGCACATGGTCCGCCGGCGGGACGGCCCGCGGCGCCGGGTCAGCGTTCCAACGGCGTCACTTCACCGCCAGCGCCTTGTCCAGCAGCGCCTGGCCCCCCTTCACCTCCTCGGCGAAGGCCTTGTAGGAGGTCTCGGCGGCCAGGGTGCGCCAGGCGTCGGCCTGGGCCTCGGTCATGTAGACGATCTTCACCCCGGCCTTGGTGAAGCGGTCGACCATGTCCTGGTCGGACGCCGCCGCCTTGGCGTAGCCGAAATCCTCGGCCTTCTTGGCCGCCGCCATCACCGCCTCGCGCTGGGCCGCGGTGAGGCCGTCGAAGGTCTTCTTCGACATCAGGACCGGCTCGTACATGAACCACAGGGCGTGCTCGCCGGGCGGGGTCATGCAGGTCACCTGCTCGTAGAGGCGGTAGGAGGTGAAGCTCTCCGACGAGGTGTTGGCGCCGTCCAGAACGCCGGTCTGCATGGCCGTGTAGATCTCCGACGACGGCATCGAGGCCAGCGACGCCCCGGCCCCGGCCAGCATCCGCTCGAACATCGGGCCGGCGGCGCGCATCACCTGCCCCTGGGCGTCGGCCGGATCGAGGATGCAGGCCTTCTTCGACGCGAAGCCGCCGGCCATCCAGCCGTCGGCGATGACGACGATGCCGGCGTCCTCGATGATCGCCTTGACGTCGGCCATGAACGGCGAGCCGGACAGGCGGCGGGCGTGCTCGTGGTTCTTGACCAGGCCGGGCATCAGGGTGGCGCTGAACTCCGGGTTCTTGCCCGACGCGTAGTCCAGCGGGAACAGGGCGATGTCGATCTGCCCCTTGGCCAGCGCGTTCCACTGGTCGCGCGGCTTCACCAGCGAGGCGCCGGGGAAGACCTTGACGTCGAGGTCGACGCCGGCCGCGGTGACGTCGCGGGCGATCATCTGGATCATCTCGTCGCGGAAGTCGCCGGTGCCGCTCGGCCACTGGTGGGACGCCTTCAAGGTGGCGGCCGCGGCCGGGGCGGCCAGCGCGCCGCCCAGCAGGGCGGCGGCCAGCGCGGCGGCGGCGAGGGCGGGTGTGGTGCGCTTGGTCATCTCTGGTGTCCTCCCCATGGAAGCGTTCGTTGACGCGGGTCTGCGGAGCGTCCGTCGACGCGGGTCCTCACCCGTAGACCAGCCGTGGCAGCCACAGCACGATCTCGGGGAACAGGATGCAGGTCGCCAGCCCGGTCGCCTGGATCGCCAGGAAGGGCAGCGACGAGCGGAAGATGGTGGCGGTGGAGATCGATGGCGGGGCCACCCCGCGCATGTAGAACAGCGCGTAGCCGAAGGGCGGGCTGAGAAACGCCATCTGCATGTTGACGAGGTAGAGCACGCCGAACCACAGCGGCACGTCCGCCTGCTCCACGCCGGGCAGGCCGAGGACGCCGGGGAAGGTGAACTGGGCGATGATGGGGATGAAGATGGGCACCGCCAGCAGCAGGATGCCGACCCAGTCCAGGAACATGCCGAGGAAGAACAGGATCAGCATCATCAGCCCGAGCACCCCGTAGGCGCCCAGCCCGGTGCCCAGGATCAGCTCCGACACGAACTCCTGGCCGCCGCGCAGGATGTAGAAGCCGACGAAGACGGTGGCGCCGAAGATGATCCACAGCACCATGGCCGAGGCCTTGGCGGTGCCGATGCACGCCTCCTTGACCGAGCGCAGGGACAGCCGGCCGTGCATCGCCGCCACCACCATGGCGCCGAAGCTGCCGATGGCCGCGGCCTCGACCGGCGTCGCCGCGCCGCTGAAGATCACCCCCAGCACCAGCACGATCAGCACCACCGGCGCCGCCATCTGGCGCAGCAGCAGCAGCTTGTCGGCCATGCCGACCCGCTCGGCCAGGGGAAGGGCCGGGCCGACCCGCGGGTTCACCCAGGCGCGCACCCCCACGTACAGCACGTACAGGCCGGACAGCATCAGGCCCGGCAGGATCGATCCGATGTAGAGCTCGCCCACCGACTGCTGGGCCACCACCGCGTAGATGATGGCCAGGATCGACGGCGGGATGAGGATGCCCAGCGTGCCGCCGGCCATGATGGCGCCCAGCGCCACCTCCGGGTCGTAGGCCCGCTTGAGCATCGCCGGCAGGGCGATGATGCCCATGGTCACCACCGCGGCGCCGATCACGCCGACCATGGCGGCGAGGATGGTCGAGGCGATGACCGTGGCGATGGCCAGCCCGCCGCGCACCCCGCCCATCCACTTGTAGAGGACGTCGAACATCTCGTCGATCAGCCCGGCGCGTTCCAGCATGCTGGCCATGAAGATGAACAGCGGGATGGCCGAGAGCTGGTAATCGGTCATCAGCGGGAAGATGCGCGTCGGGATGATGTTCAGCATGAACTGGTCGCCGACGAGGTAGATGAAGATGACGCCGAGCGATCCGGTGACGAAGACCAGCGGCATGCCGGCGAACAGCAGCGCCAGCAGCGAACCGAACATCAGCACCGAGAGCCAGGCGATCGAGATGTCGGCCAGGGTGCCCTGGAGGGTGAAGAGGAAGGGGGGCTCGGAATAGGGGTCGACGAAGGCGATGTTCAGCGCCTCCACCAGGATGAGGGCGGCGAGCGCGGCGCTGACCAGCAGCACCGCCCAGCCGCGCCCGCTGCGCGGCAGCAGGCCGGCGCCGCGCCGCTCGCCGCGGGCGTTGACGACGCTAGCCATTGGCCCGGCCCTCCCCGTCCATGGTGAACACGTGGATGTCCTTGACCAGCCGCCCGGCGCCCTGGAGCAGCAGCAGGATGCCGCCCAGCACCAGGGTGAACTTGACCGGCCAGTAGGCGACCGCCCACTCGGTGAAGGAGACCTCGTCGGAGTAGCCGGCGGCCCAGGGCCAGCGGGTCTGGTCCATCGAGCTGCTGAAGAAGGTCCAGCCCGTCCAGATGAACGCCAGCGCGAAGATCAGGAAGAAGAAATGGGTGACGATGTCGATCGCCGCCTGGCCGCGCGGGCTCGCCTTGGCGTAGAACAGGTCGACGCGGACATGGGCGTCGTGCAGGTAGGCGTAGGCGCCGGCCAGCACGTACTGCATGCCGAACATCAGGAACATGGATTCGTGCGCCCAGTTGGTGGGCATGCGCAGGAAATAGCGCGACACCACCTCGAAGAAGTAGACCAGGACGGCGATCACCGTCCAATAGGCGACGAAGACGCCGGTGAACTGGGACAGCGCGTCGACGGCGCGGGTGAAGCGGTTGCCGGGAATGGCGGCGAGGATGCGGCTCTTGGCGCCGGCCTGGTCGTCGAGGTCGGCGGCGGTGACGCCCTCGTCGGGGCTGTGGCGGCGCTCGCGCCAGCCGGCCAGCGCCATGTAGACCAGGGGAAACAGGAGAAGCGCGCCCCAGTAGAGCCAATGGGGCAGCACGAAGCTGTGGGTGACGGTCATCGGCAGGGTCCGTGGTCGTGAGGCGGTCGGGCGCACGGCAACGGGGTGCGGGCGCCGCGCGGCCCCCGCACCCCTTGGCTCCGCTCGGGCGGACCTCAGAGCTTCAGCTCATAGCCCTTGGTGTCTTCCGGCGTGATGTAGGCGACCTCCGGGTCCTGCATGACGTCGAGGTGCAGCTTGAACAGGCGCGCCGCGTCCTTGTCCTTGTTGGCCCATTCGAACCACTTGCCGATCGCCACCTTGCGGAAGCGGGCGGCGTCCTCCTCCGACAGACGGGTGACGGTGGTGCCGGCGCTGGCGAACTTGCCCCAGGCGTCCTTGTTGGCGGCCTGG
Organism: Azospirillum sp. NS33; assembly: GCF_059703765.1. NCBI lineage: Bacteria > Pseudomonadati > Pseudomonadota > Alphaproteobacteria > Rhodospirillales > Azospirillaceae > Azospirillum > Azospirillum sp. NS33. Next base: position 88,108 of record NZ_BAAKJB010000013.1, read on the forward strand.
ATCGCCCCGTAATGGGTGGCGGAGTAGGCGGCCACCAGATGCGGCAGCAGCTCCTTCATGCGCGGCGACAGGCTGTTCCACACCCGCATGGACAGCGAGAAGTCCATGAGGTCGACCGGCTGGTGCAGGCACGGCGTGGAGGCCGGGCCCATGACGATGTACTGGGTGACCTGCTGGAAGCCGAGGTCGTAGTTGACCGCCGGGCCGGTGTAGTCGGCCGCCTCGATGGTGCCGCGTTCCAGCGCCGGGTAGACCTCCGAGCCGGGCAGCAGGGTGGTCCGCGCGCCGATGGCGGCGAAGCAGTCGGCGACGATGCCGCCGGGCACCCGCAGCAGCAGCCCGTTGAAGTCGTCGAGCGAGCGGATCGGCTTCTTCGAGTGGATCAGGTTCATGTCGTGGTGGACGTGGCCCACGAAGTACATGCCCTGCTTCTGGTACAGCTCGCGGGCCAGCTCGTTGCCGCCGTAGCTGTTGAACATCATGTCCCACTGGTGCGGGTGGTTGAGGCCCATGGGGTAGGACGACAGGAAGACGCCGGCGGGCATGCGGCCGGCCCAGTAGACGGTGAACAGGTTCATGCCGTCGAGCACGCCGTTGCGCACCGCGTCCATGAGCTGGAAGTCGCCGGAGACCGCCCCCGCCGGGAAGGTCTTCACCGACAGCTCGCCGCCGGTCAGCTCGGGCACCTTCGTGGCCCAGGTCTCGAAGATCTTGTAGCCGCCGGTGCCGGGCGGCCAGGACGACTGGATGCGCAGGGTCTTGCCCTGGGCCTGGGCGTTGGCGACGTGCGGCGCCGCCACCGTGCCGGCGGCGGCCACCGCCCCCAGCGCGCCCACGGTGGCGGCGGAGCCGGCCAGCCCCTTCAGGAACCCGCGGCGCGCCTCGACCACCTCGTCGACGCCCGCCCGTGCGGTCCTGGTCTCGGTGACGGTCCCCTTCGTCTCTTCGGTCAATGGATCCTCCCTCGGTTCGACAGAGGCCCCGGTCGTTGTTGCCACGGGCGGTCCGCGCCGCCCTTTTCACCGGAGGCCGCAGGCATCGTGTCGTGCCGGAAGAAAGACTACCACCGGATTGTTTGGGTGACCACCTGTTTGGTCCTACCACTTCGAGTGTGCGTGACGCTGCCGCGCCGTCGCCGACGACGAGTGCGCAGGCTCGTGCCCACCCCGCCGCTCTACCGCACCTGGTCCAGGGCGAAGCGGATCAGGCTTTCGATGTGGGCGGCGACGGTCTTGCGGGTGGCCTTGGCGTCGTTGGCCTCCAGCGCCCGGATGATGGCGAGGTGTTCGGTGGAATCGGGGACCAGCCGGTCCTTCAGGCGGTCGATCTCGAACAGGCGGGTGGTCGCCCGCATGGAGCGCAGCACGCCCGCCATCACCTCGTTGGCGCAGTGGTCGATGAACAGGTTGTGCAGGTTGTCGTCGGAGCGCCAGTGGGCGTCGGTGTGGTGGGCGGTGGCGCTCAGCAGCTCCTCGATCTCGCGGCGCACGTCGACGAACTTGCGCCCGGGGATGCGGCCGATGGCCAGCACCGCCGCCTCGGGCTCCAGGATCTCGCGGACCTTCAGGCTCTGCAGGTACTCGCCCAGGTCGACCCGGCGCACCACGTAGGAGCGGCCGCTGCCCTTGACCACCAGCCCCTCGCCCTCGAGGCGCTGCAGGGCCTGGCGCAGCGGCGTGCGCGAGACGCCCAGCGCGTCGGCCAGGCGCATCTCCACGATCACCTCGCCGCCGCGCAGGCGGCGGTGGCGGATCATGTCGGAGACCGCGTTGTAGGCCTGGTTGGCCAGGTTCAACGCCGGCTCCGGCAGGGCCTCCGGCTCGCGAATCCCAGTGTCCTTCCCGTCGGGCATGTCCGCACGTCCGCTCGAAGCCTCGGTTCGACCGCTGCCACCGGCCGGCGCCGGTGAACGGCTGGTATGCCGGCGGTGGACAACGGTCGCGCCCCCTTGAATACTCCACGCGCGCGCCCCGCGCCACCCCGCTCCCGCACCGCAAAAGGGACGACCCACCCGCCATGGACGACCGGCCCTCGACGGAACCCAAGCTCGCCGAAAGCGCCTACCGGGCGGTCCTCACCGACATCATCCGCTGCGCCCTGCCCGGCGGCACCGTGATCCAGGAGCGCAAGCTGGCGGCCGCCCTGGGGGTGTCGCGCAGCCCCATGCGCGACGCGCTGAACCGGCTGGAGGGGGAGGGGCTGCTGGTGCGCCTCACCGACCGCCTGCTGGCGGTGCGGGTGATCACCCTGGAGGACTACCTGCACAGCCTTGACGTGCGCGCCCTGATCGAGCCGCAGGCCGCCGCGCTGGCGACGCCGCGCCTTGCCGAGACCGAGCTGGACCGCCTGGACGCCCTGCTCGCCGCCATCGAGACGGCGCGCGAGCCGACGCCCGAACAGCACTGGCACTTCGACGACCGCCTGCACGGCGCGCTGGCCGACGCCAGCGGCAACCCGTTCCTGGCCATGACCATCCGCGAGATGCGCCGCTACACCGAGATCTTCGAGCGCCAGACCGTGCCGGCCGCGGTCGCGCCGGGCACCGGCGACCACCGTGTCCTGCTGGACGCCCTGCGGGCGCGCCGGCCCGATGCGGTCCGGAAGGCCATGGCCCAGCACATCCGCAACGTCCGCAAGCGCACGCTGGCCGGCTTCTGAGCCCAGGCGTCCGGCGCCCTCACGCCCCGGACGCCGGCGCCGCCCCCGCCAGCCAGGCCAGCGCCCCGGCCACGGCGTCGGCGGCCGCATCGGCGGCTGGGTGCCACGGCGCGGCGGCGGGGCCGACGACCTGCCAGCCGACGGTGGCGGACCTGGCGTCCTCGACCACGATCAGGCGGTCGGTGGCGGCGAGGCGGCCCGAGGCGCGCGCCTCGTCGGCGCGGACGACCAGCTCCTCGACCCCGACCAGGGCGGTGTTGAGGCGCAGCCGCTCCAACTCGCCGGGCGTGTAGGGGTTGCCGAACGGATGGCGCAGGTAGACGCAGACCGGACCGTCGGCCAGGCTGTAGTGGACGAACCACGACGCCACCCCGTGGCCGCCGCCACCGAACGCCACGTGGGGCGGCAGGGCACTGGTCCGCGCGGCCTCCAGCCAGGGCGCCACGGCGTCCAGGTCGACCCCGGTCGTCGTGGCGTAGCGGTCGGCGCCGAGGCGGCGCAGCGCCCCCACCATGCCGTGGGGCACCGGCGGCAGGCGCAACCCGGCCTCCCGGAAGGCGAGGAACGCGTGCTCCAGCGGCGTGTGGTGGGGTTCCGGGCCGTCGGCGGGGGGGCCGGCGGGGGGGCCGGCGGGCCGCGGCGATGCAGACGTCATGGCGTCGTCCCCTTCAGGTGGTGTGCGTCAGATGGCCGGCGAGGTCGCGGGCGAAGAGATTGCTGGCGCGCGGCTGGGCCTGGAGGAACGCGCCCACGCTCTGGCCGTCGGGCGACCGCCAGGTCTGCCAGTCGTCGACCACGTGGCTTCCGGGCAGGGACAGGGCGTGCTCCCTGGCCTCCTGGAAGCGCAGCCGGGTGGACGCCACCTCCTCGGTGGTCAGCAGGCCCTGGAGCCGGGGTGCCACGTCGCGGTCGAAGTCCGTCCGCTCCAGGCGCTCCCGCATCGCCCGGTCGATCAACGGCGGCAGGCCCATGGCGAAGAAGTTCATGCGGTTGTCCTGCCAGCGCGGGACGTGGTCCTGGCCCGGCGCGAACGCCACGTCGTTGTCGATGCCCGTCACCGTCACCGTCTGCCCCCGGGGGTCGACGGCGATCATGTAGTTCTGGGGGTGGCGGTCGAGCTGCCCGGTGATTGCGTCGTTCCATTGCAGCCCCAGGAGCTGTTCGTGCAGGCTGCCCTCCATCGGGGCGGGCAGCCCGTCGGGAAGCTCGCCGAACGGATTGTTGTCGACGATCCGGAACCGCGACCAGATCTCCTGGCCCGTCTCGTCGACCTCCAGAGCCAGCGAGAAGGCGCTCAGCTCACGGGCCCAGGTGGTGTTCCAGGGGTTGCGCGGGTCGTAGTCGGGCGGCTGCCGAAGCGAGTCGATCTCGTCTTGCAGCGGTTGCGGCAGGTCGGCGACGCGCACCGGACCGAGGTCCTCCCGTCCCTTGGGGGACATGCCGTCGGCCTTCTCCATCAGAAGCCCGAGCTGGCCGCCGTGGAAGACGAACCGCGAGGTGGGGATCAGGCTGGTGCCGAGCGCCTTGTCGATCTCGCGCGTGGCGATGTTGCGGTTGCCGGCGCGCGGCGTGTCCTTGTCGATGCCGGCGAAGGTGGCGACCGTCGACTCGACGCCGACCTGCTCGGGTTTGAAGATCCGCGCCGGGCCGTCGCCGTAGGCGAGCTTCGCCACGGTGTTGTTGACGCCGAACCCGAACCGCCGCTCGGAGCGCGCCGGGTCGATGCGGTCGTCGGTGAAGGTGTCGAAGTCGCAATCCTCCAGATTGATCCCGCAGCGGCGGATCTGCAGCGCCTGCCCGAAGGTCATGCGGTCGGTCAGCCGGGCGAACTCGGGGTCGGCCTCCACCTCGTCGAGCAGCCGGCGCTCGGCCCCGACCTGGTCGAGCAGGGCGCGCATCGCGCCGCACTGCGCCGCCCGATCCGGCGCACCCTCGTGCTTGCGGAGATAGCCGCGCGCCCCCTCCTCGGCCTTGTCCAGTTCGCTCCGGGCGGCGTGGAGCAGGCGGCCGCTGTCGTTGACCTCGCCCAGCGTCACGTCGTTCAGGATGAAGTGGTACAGCTCCAGCGCGCTCTCGACCTCCTTGAAGGCGACGCTGTTGCGGTGAAGGACGAACGGGCCGAGGGCGACGTCCTTGGTGGGCCGGTGGCCGCCCATGCGGTCGACCAACTGCTCGAAGGTCATCAGGCGCGTGTTGACCTGCTCCTGCAGGGCCGGGCTGTGCCGCGAGGGCGGGGGCGGGGGGGCGCGGTCGGGCGGGGGCCGCGCGATCTCCCGGCCGATGCGAAGCCCGCCGGGCGGGTCCCCCTGGGTGACCCCCGGCATCCACCGCGACAGCCGGGCCTGGCTCTCGTCGCGGATGCGCTGGCCGCCCGAATGGTCGGTGGACGGGGCGAGCCCGACGCTGCGCCCCTCGTAGACACCCTGGCTGCCGGTGCCATCGACGTCGCCGCTGCGGCCGCCGCCGCCCTGCGGGCCGCCCACCGTCTGGTCAAGTCGCAGGACGGCGTCGCGCCCGACGATGTTGATCGACATCTGTCCCTCCCCTTATCCCCGGTCACCGCCGGACCGCGTTCCCTCACACCCGCATCAGCCTCGGATCCATTGGTGCCGCCGGTGCCGCCGGCGTGTCGCCCGGGGTGTTGGTGAGGCCGACGGCGAAAAGGTTCCGCCATCGCGCGGCAGTGTCGGCGAACGCCAGGCAGAGCCGGGCCGCGCGCTCGCCATCGAGCGCCTCCAGAGGCCGGGCGAGGGCGAGCACCGCCTCCCCGGTCGCGGAGTTGACGCCGATCGTCGCGCCGCCCGTGCCGGACCACAGCAGGTTGCCCTCGAGCACCGCCCGGAGGATCTCGTCACGGCCGTGATCCGGCACCGTGCCCAGTTCGGCGCGCAACAGCAAGCCGTCGCCCAGGCCGTCGCGTTCGGCCTCCAGCACGACGGTGATGCCGTCGACGGACAGGTCCCAGGCGCCGTGGTCCTGCGCGCCGCCGGTGCCGCCCGGTTCCGGCACGCCGAGGTGCCGGGCCATCGCCGCGACGATGCCATGGAAGGTCTGGGTCATGTCTCGATCCCCCGCCGGTGGACCCCTGGGCCAGGACGCGAACGCGGCAACCCACACCGTGCGTGGCCGTGCGCGCGTGGGTGACCATATTCATCGCACTCCGGAAATGTCGAGACGAACCGGCCGCGGGGGTGGTGGTGGTGCCCGACACGGCGCGCGACACCCTTGCACCTCGGTGCCCATTGTGTATTAAATTGGTATACCACTCGCATGCCGCGGCGCCGCCGACCCGCCCCGCCGGCCCCACCCATTGGAGAGGACCACCATGCCCGCGAACCGGACTTCCCGCCTTGCCCTGGCCGCCGCCCTGGTGCTGGTCCCCACCGCCATGGCGGCGGCGGCGGACTGCACGCCGTCCGTGCCCGAGTCCGCGCTGATCAAGCCCGGCACCCTGGTGATGTCGACCAACCCGACCCTGCCGCCCTTGCAGTTCGTCGACCAGTCCGGTGAGCTGAAGGGCATGCGGGTCGAGCTGGGCCGGGAGATCGCCAAGCGCCTGTGCCTGACGCCCGAGTACATCCGCATCGAGTTCTCGGCGATGATCCCCGGCCTCCAGGGCGGCCGCTGGGACATGATCAACACCGGCATCTTCTTCACCGCCGAGCGGGCCAAGCTGATGCAGATGATCCCCTACGAGAAGCAGGCCATCAGCGTCTCCGTGCCGTCGGGCAAGGGCGCCAGCCTGGCCAAGGTCGAGGATCTCGCCGGCAAGACCGTCGGGGTCGAGATCGGCGGCTTCGAGGAGAACAAGACCAAGGCGCTGAACGAGGAGCTGAAGGCCAAGGGGCTGGAGGGCATGACCATCCGCACCTTCGACAACTTCGCCCTGGCCTACCAGGCGCTGCGCGCCGGCCAGGTCGACGCGGTGGTGTCGATCGACGGCGTCGCCAAGGAGTACGCCGACCGCGGCCAGTTCGAGCGCGCCCTGCACGGCCTGTTCGCCACCCCGGTGGCGCTGGCCTTCAAGAGCAAGCCGCTGGCCGACGCGGTGCTGGGCGTGCTCGAGCAGATGAAGGCCGACGGCTCGTACCAGGCGCTTTTCGACAGCTACGGCGTCGTGCCGACCGACGGCGCCCTCGCCGTCTCCGGTCCGGCGTCCTGATCCGGTTGGGCGGGCCCGGGAGGCGATGATGGCGGTGTGGAGCTGGTCAGGGTTCTTCGACTATCTGGTCAACCCCTACATATTCGCGGGGGCGGTCACCACCCTCTGGCTCACGGCCGTCGCCATCACCGGCGGGCTCGTCCTCGGCTTCGGCCTGGCGCTGATGCGGCTGTCGCCGCGGCGCGCCGTCTCGGTGCCGGCCGGCGCCTACATCTGGCTGTTCCGCGGCACGCCGCTGCTGGTGCAGCTGATCGTCATCTACACCGGGCTGCCCCAGCTGGGCATCCGCCTGAACGTCGTGGAATCGGCGCTGATCGGCCTCACCCTGAACGAGGCCGCCTACCTCGCGGAGATCGTGCGCTCCGGCATCCTCGCGGTGCCCCAGGGCCAGGTGCGGGCGGCCCGCGCGCTGGGCATGCGCGAGCCGCAGATCATGCGCTACATCATCATGCCCCAGGCCCTGCGCATCATCGTGCCGCCGCTCGGCAACTCGGTGAACGGGCTGCTCAAGACCACCTCGGTCACCTCGGTGATCTCCATGGAGGAGCTGCTGCGCCGCACCCAGGTGCTGATCCAGGAGCGCTTCATGGTGCTGGAGCTGTTCGCCGTGGCCGCCCTCTACTACCTCGTCATCACCACCCTCTGGGACATCGTGCAGCGCCGCATCGAGCGCCGCTTCGGCCGGGCCTACCAGCAGGTCGGCGCGGCCGGCGAGCAGCGGTGACCCCCCCATCCCCTTCCCTTCCCCCTGCCGACTGCGAGGCGCGGCCGCCGGCCGCGGATCCCTTCCCATGACCAAAGCATTCCGCGGCACCTTCACCGTGATGATCACGCCCTACGACGCCGAGGGGCGGGTCGACCGGGAGGCGCTGGCCGCCTTCACCGACTGGCAGATCCGCAGCGGCATCCACGGCCTGATCCCGCTGGGCTCCACCGGCGAGTTCCTGTCCTTGAGCGAGGAGGAGCGCGACGCCGTCGCCTCCACCGTCATCGCCACCGCGGCCGGCCGCGTGCCCGTGCTGATCGGCACCGGGGCCGAGGACACCCGCGAGGCGCTGCGCCTCAGCCGCCGCGCCGAGGCGCTGGGCGCCGACGGGGTGATGATCATCCCGCCCTTCTACTCCACCCCCACCGACGACGAGCTGGTGCACCACTACGCCACCATCGCCGCCGGGATCGGCATCCCGATCATGGTCTACAACAACCCGGCCACCGCCAACGTCGACCTGAAGCCGGCGCTGGTGGCGCGGCTGGCCGCCATCGACGGCTGCGACTACATCAAGGAGTCGACGCTGGAGGTGACCCGGGTGCGCGACATCATCCGCCTGTGCGGCGACCGCATGACCGTGTTCGGCGGCATCCTCGGCTTCGAATCCTTCGTCGAGGGCGCCCAGGGCTGGGTGGCGGTGGCGTCCAACGTCGCCCCCGGGCCGCTGGCCCGCCTGTTCACCCTGGTGGCCGACGAGACCCGCATCCCCGAGGCGCGCGCCCTCTATCTGGAGTGGCTGCCGGTGATCGAGGCGGTCGGCGGCCAGCGCTACGTCGCCGGCACCAAGTCGCTGCTGACCCACATGGGCTTTGGCGCCGGGGCGCCGCGGCCGCCGCGCCTGCCGCTGCCGGCCGACGCCGACGCCGAGATGCGCCGGCTGGTCGAGGCCTTCGGCCTGCGCTTCCAGGCCTGACCGGGGTGGGGGGCCACGCATCATGCGGCTGAGCACCGCCGGCGACGCCACGGCGGGCGTCACCATCCGGTTCGACGGCCGGCCCCTGACGGCCCGCGCCGGCGAGACCGTCGCCGCGGCGCTGCTGGCCCACGGCATCGCCGCCCAGGGGCGGGGCGGGGCGGGCGAGCTGCGCGGGGTCTATTGCGGCATGGGGGTGTGCCACGACTGCGCGGTCGTCGTCGACGGGCGGGCCGGCGTGCGCGCCTGTATGACCAAGGTGGCCGAGGGCATGGTGGTGGCCTCCCAGCCGGCTCGGCCGGTGGCCGCCGGGTCCGGTGCCGATGTGGCGTCGCTGCCCGACGGCCCGCTGCCGGAGGAGGCGGTGGAGGTGCTGGTGGTGGGCGCCGGACCCGCCGGCCTGGCCGCCGCGCTGGCCGCGGCCGAGGCCGGCGCCGGCGTGCTGGTGATCGACGAGCGGCCGGCCCCCGGCGGCCAGTTCTTCAAGCAGCCGGCAAGCCCGGCGGCGGCGCCCCCCGGCGGCCCGGACGCCCAGGCCCGCCGCGGCGCCCGGCTGATCGACGCGGTGCGCGCGCGGGGCGTGGCGCTGCGCGACGGCACCCTGGTGTGGGGCGCCTTCCGCGAGGAGGACGGGCTGGTGCTGGGTGTGGTGCGGGGCGGGCGCGCCGGCTACCTGCGCCCGCGCGCGCTGATCGTCGCCACCGGCGCCTTCGAGCAGCCCGGCGTCTTTCCCGGCTGGACCCTGCCCGGGGTGATGACCACCGGGGCGGGGCAGACCCTGGCGCGCAGCTATGGCGTGGCGCCGGGCCGGCGCATCCTGGTGGCCGGCAACGGGCCGCTCAACCTGCAGGTGGCGCTGGAGCTGGCGCGCGGCGGCGCCACCGTGGTGGCGGTGGCCGAGGCCGCCCCCGCACCCTGGACCCGCCCCGCCGCCGGCCTCGCCATGGCCGCCGCCGACCCGGCGCTGGCCGTGGCCGGCATGCGCCAGCTGGCGGCGCTCGCCCGCCACGGCGTGGCGGTGCGCTGGGGCCACCGGCTGCTGCGCGTGTCCGGCGCCGGCCGGGTGGAGGAGGCGGTGCTGGCCGGCCCGGACGGCCACGAACTCCGATTGGCCGTCGACGCGGTGTGCGTCGGCGAGGGCTTCGCCCCGGCCAACGACCTCGCCCGCCTGCTGGGCTGCGACCACCGGGTGCGCCGCGACGGCGCCGCCCGGCTGGAGGTGGTGCGCGACGACGCCGGGGCCACCTCGCAGGGCGACGTCTTCGTGGTCGGCGAGGCCGGCGGCTTCGGCGGCGCCCTCATCGCGCTCGACCAGGGCCGCCTCGCCGGGGCCGAGGCCGCCCGCCGCCTCGGCCACGCCGGTGTTGCGGATGCCGGCGCGCCGCGCCGCCTGGCCCGCCACCGCCGCTTCCAGGCGGCGCTGTGGCGCCTGTTCGCGGCCACCCCCGCCGGGCTGTCGCGCGCCGACGACGCCACGCCCGTGTGCCGCTGCGAGGGGGTGGCCCTGGGCACCCTGCGCCGCGCCATCGCCGAGGGCCGGGTCACCGACATCGCCGCCCTGAAGCGCCTGACCCGGGCCGGCATGGGGCGCTGCCAGGGCCGCTACTGCGCGCCGCGCCTGGCCGAGCTGCTGGGTCCGCCGGCCGACGAGGAGGGGTTTCCCGCCCCGCAGATGCCGCTGCGCCCGGTGCCCGCCGCGGCGCTGGCCGTGGAGAAGCCGGAATGGGGCGGCCACAAGCGCGCCCTGCTGCCGCCCTTCCCGCCGCTGCCCGACACCGCCCCGCTCGACGTGGCGGAGGCGTCGGTGGTGGTCGTCGGGGCCGGCATCGTCGGCGTGTCGACGGCCCTGTTCCTGGCCCGCGCCGGGGTGGACGTGGTGGTGCTGGACCGCGGCCAGCCCAACGCCCGGGCGTCCGGCGGCAACGCCGGCAGCCTGCACGCCCAGCTGCTGTCCTTCGACCACGGCGCCAAGGCCGAGGGCGGCGGCGGGGCGGCGGCCCGCACCCTGCCGCTGCAGCGCGAGTCCATCGCCCTGTGGCAGACCCTGGAGCGCGAGACCGGCCGCGACCTGGAGCTGAAGATCACCGGCGGCCTGATGGTGGCCGAGGACCAGCGGGCGCTGGCCTGGCTGGGCGAGAAGACTCGCGTCGAGCGCGCCCAGGGCGTGAGCTGCGAGGTGATCGACGCCGCCGCCCTGCGGGCGCTGGAGCCGGCCCTGGACGAGCGCTTCGTGGGCGCGGCCTGGTGCCCGGAGGAGGGCAAGATCAACCCGCTGCTGGCCACCCAGGCGGTGCTCGACGCGGCACGGGCGGCCGGCGCGCGGGTGTTCGCGCGCACCGACGTGCTGGCGATCGAGCGCCGGGACGGTGGCTTCCTGGTGCACACCCAGCGCGGCGTGCTGCGGGCGGGGCGGGTGGTCAACGCCGCCGGCGCCTTCGCCGCCCGGGTCGGGCGCATGCTGGGGGTGGAGGTGCCGGTGTTCGGGGCGCCGCTGCAGATGATCGTGACCGAGCCGGCGGCCCCCCTGGTCTCCGCCCTGGTCGCCCACGCCGACCGCCACCTCACCCTGAAGCAGGCGGCCAACGGCAACCTGCTGATCGGCGGGGCGTGGACCGCCGGCCTGGATCCGGTGCACCACCACCCGCGGCCGCTGCGCGCCAGCCTGGAGGGCAACCTGTGGGTCGCCCAGCACGTCCTGCCGGGGCTGCGCCGTCTCAACGTCCTGCGCACCTGGGCGGCCATGAACATCAACATCGACGGCGCGCCCATCCTGGGCGAGCACCCGGCGGTGCCCGGCCTCTTCACCGCGGTGACGTCCAACGGCTACACCCTGGGGCCGATCGCCGGGCGGATCACCGCCGACCTGATCACCCGCGGCGACGCCGGCCGCGACCTCTCCGCCTTTTCCATCACCCGCTTCTCTCCCGGTCCGGAGGCCGTGCGCGCATGATCGCCATCGACAACCTCAGCAAATGGTACGGGTCCTTCCAGGTCCTGCGGAACTGCACCACCCGCGTCGCCAAGGGCGAGGTGGTGGTGATCTGCGGCCCCTCGGGCTCGGGCAAGTCGACGCTGATCAAGTGCGTGAACGCGCTGGAGGACTTCCAGGAGGGCAGCATCGTGGTCGACGGCACCTCGGTCGGCGCCCCCGGCACCGACCTGCCGGAGCTGCGGGCGCGGGTCGGCATGGTGTTCCAGAACTTCGAGCTGTTCCCCCACCTGACGATCCTGGAGAACCTGACCATCGCCCAGGAAAAGGTGCTGGTGCGCCCCCACGACGCCGCGGTGAAGAAGGCCCGCGCGCTGCTCGACCGGGTCGGGCTGGCCGACCACGCGGCCAAGTACCCGCTCCAACTCTCCGGCGGCCAGCAGCAGCGGGTGGCGATCGCCCGGGCGCTGGCCATGGACCCGGTGGCCATGCTGTTCGACGAGCCGACCTCGGCCCTCGACCCGGAGATGGTGTCGGAGGTGCTGGACGTGATGACCGCCCTGGCGCGGGACGGCATGACCATGATGTGCGTGACCCACGAGATGGGCTTCGCCCGCCGCGTCGCCAGCCGCGTCATCTTCATCGACCAGGGGGAGATCGTCGACGACCGCCCCACCGCCGAGTTCTTCGGCAACGAACGCAGCCCGCGCGCTGAGCAGTTCCTCGGCAAGATCCTGCAGCACTGAGCGGGCGGAGGAACCGGCATGGACGACGCGATCGCCCGCCTGGGCGCGGCGCTGGAGCGTGACGGCGGGCGTGCGTTGGCGGGGCTGCGCGCCCTGATCCAGGCCGGGCGCGGCGGCGAGGCGGCGGTGCAGGACCGGGTGGCGGCGGCGCTGCGCGCCGAGGGCTGCACGGTGGAGACCGTGCGCTACCGCCCCGCCGAGGTGCCGATGGTGGCGGAATTCGCCGCGGCCGGCGCCATGGACGCCGACGAGCGGGCCTGCGTCGTCGGCCGGCTCCCTGGGCCCACCATGGCCGGGCGCAACGGCGGTCGCAGCCTGGTGCTGTTCGCCCACCCCGACGGCGAGCCCGTGGCCGGCACCGGCCGCTGGCGCCACGACCCCTTCGCCGGGGTGGAGGCGGACGGCCGGCTGTACGGCTGGGGCGTGGCCGACGACCTTGCCGGCGTCGCCACCATGGTGGAGGCGGTGCGGCTGCTGCGGGCCGCCGGGCTGGAGCCCCGCGGCGACGTGATCCTGGCCAGCACGCCCAGCAAGCGCCACGCCCGCGGCGTCTCGGCCCTGCTGCACCGCGGCCTGACCGCCGACGCCGCGGTCTACCTGCACCCCGCGGAATCCGGTTCCGGTCTTGGCGAGGTCAAGGCCTTCGCCGCCGGCCAGCTTGACTTCCGGGTGGTCGTCGACGGCTGCCCGCCGCCCACCACCGAGCCGCACCAGACCGGCTTCGCCCACCAGGGCGTCAACCCGCTGGACACGGCGCTGCTGGTCCACCGGGCGCTGTGCGACCTCGACGCGCGCCGCGCCGCCACGGTGCGCCACCCGCGCCTCGAGGCCGCGGTGGGGCGCTCCACCAACCTGATGCTGTCCCACATCGCCTGCGGCGAGCCCGACCGGCTGTCGCGGATGGCCGAGCGCTGCACCCTGGGCGGCGCCCTCTCGTTTCCGCCGCCCGAAACCCTGGCCGCCGTGCAGGAGCAGGTCGCCGCGGCGGTGGCCGGGGCGGCGGCCGGCGATGCCTGGCTGGCCGTCCACCCGCCGCGGGTGCTGTGGGACGCCGGGGTGACCGGGGCGGAGGTGCCGGAGCACCACCCGCTGTGGGGTGCGGTGTCGGCCGCCATCGTGGCGGCGACCGGCGCGCCGCCGCGGGTCAACCCCATGCACACCTCCAGCGACATCCGCAACCCGATGGTCCAGAAGGGCATCCCCACCGTGGGCTTCGGCCCCCTGTGCGGCGACCTCACCCAGACCGGCGGCCACGACGAGTGGGTGGACGTCGCCGACTACCGCCGCGGCGTCCTCGCCTGCGCCGCCCTGATCGCCGCGTGGTGCGGCGTGCGCGGGCCGGTCACCTGACGGGGTGCCGGCAATGTGATGCGCGTCAGGCCGCTCTATCGATGTTCGGCAGGGGTTGGATGGCGTCCAGGGCCTGCCCCAGCTCGGCGCGGGCCTTCTTCGTCTCGAAGAGACTCTGCAGGTTGGTCCAGTACCCGGGGTCCGTCCCGAAGGCCTTGCCGAAGCGGAGCGCCATGGGGGCGGTGATCCGTCGCTTGCCATTCAGGATCTCGGTCACCGCGTTCGGTGGAACGCCGATGTGATCCGCGAAACGCCGGGCGCTCATGTCCAGCGCCTCCAGTTCGTCGCGCAGGATCTCGCCCGGGTGGATCGGCGGCAGGGTGTCGACAGCCGGGTAGGTCATGACGGCCCTCAATGGCAGTCGGTGATTTCGACGTCGTAGGCTTCGCCCGGAAGAACCAACACGTCAGCGCCGGCGGGCACATCCCCGATGACCGCCCAGCGGAAGCACACCCGCCACTGGGCAACCGAATGGCCCTGTTTTCGCGTCCTGCTACAGCGCGATCCGCGCGTTCAGCGCGTCGGCCTCCACGCGCAATCCGTCCTCGTCGCGGTCGATCAGTCCGGCGTCCTCCAGCGCGCTCACGTCCGCATGGACGTTCTTGTAGTCCCTGCCCAGTTGGCGCGCGAGGGCATGGACCGATGCCGCGGGCTGGCGGTGCAGCGCGCGCAGCAACTCCATCCGCTTCGGCGTCATGGTCCGGACCAGGTCTTCCCAGGTGGGGAAGTTGATCTCCTTCACCGGGTCGACGTGCTCGCCGGCAGCGGCCCGTTCCATGCGATCGGCGATGCGTGCCGCCGTCTCCCGCAGATCGGCGCCCACGGTGATCTTCACTTCGCTCATCGCCTCATTCCCTTGACCATCTCGACATCATCCAGGAAATCCTGCAAAAGCCTTTCCGGGTTGACGAACGTGTACGGCAACTCCTGACCAAGAACGTGCTTGTGGTCGCCCTTGCCCTGCTCATTGTCATAACCGACCAACCGTTCCCCCGGATAGCCGTAGAACAAAGAATATTTGTATGGATGGGTGCATGGTTCAACGGGCGTGGGAACCAGCCACACCACGATCTTGATTCGACTTCCATCGGCGGGATTGATGTCCCGAAAATCATGCAGGGGAATGGCTTTCCGCCTCATGGACGAACTGTAACCGAATTAATGGTGGTGTACACCACCATAATGGCTGGCGCCCAAGCCACGCCCCCGGCACCCGCCCTCCGCCCGGGTGGGGGCGGCGGACAGGCGCCGGGGGTGCCGCGGTTCAGGCGCCGTATTCGGTGGGGCGGACGCCGCGCGGGGCGGCGCAGGGGGACAGGCCGCGCTTCTGGAAGCGGCCATGGCCGGGGGTGCCGACCACCGTGCCCTTGTCGACCACCACCGTGCCGCGCACCATCACCGTCTCCGGCCAGCCGGTCACCTCGAAGCCCTCGTAGGGGGTGTAGTCGGCGCCGTGGTGCATGATGTCCTGGGTGATGGTGACCCGGCGCTCCGGGTCCCAGATGGCGATGTCGGCGTCGGCGCCGACGCAGATGCTGCCCTTCTGCGGGGCCAGGCCGTACATGCGGGCGTGGTTGGTGGCGGTCAGCGCCACGAACTCCTGCAGCGTGATCCGGCCCTTGCCGACCCCTTCGGAGAACAGGATGGGCAGGCGGACCTCGACGCCGGGGATGCCGTTGGGCACCCACTTGAAGGCGGTGCGGTCGCCGTGACGCTTCTTGCCCTGGGGGGTGTCGTAGCGGAACGGGCAGTGGTCGGACGAGAACACCGAGAACACCCCGGTCTGCAGGCCCAGCCAGCAGGCGTCCTGGCTCGCCTTGTCGCGGGGCGGCGGGCTGCACACGTACTTGGCGCCCTCCATGTTGAGGCCCTTGAGGTCGTCGGCGGTCAGGGTCAGGTACTGGGTGCAGGTCTCGCCGTAGACCTTGAGGCCGCGGCTCTGGGCCCAGCGGATCTGCTCGATGGCGTCGGCGGAGGAGACGTGGACGATCATGATCGGCACGTCGACGATCTCGGCGAAGCTGATCGCGCGGTGGGTCGCCTCGCGCTCCACCGGGATCGGCCGGGATTCCGCGTGATAATAGGGGTCGGTGCGGCCGGCCCGCTCCAGCCGCTCGGTCAGGAACTTGATGGCGTCGTAGCCTTCGGCGTGGACCATCACCAGCGCACCCTCGCGCCGCGCCACGTCGAAGGTCTCCAGCAGCTCGCGGTCGTTCAGCTTCAGGTCGTCATAGGTCATGAACACCTTGAACGACGTGTAGCCGTCCTGGACCAGCGCCGGCAGCTCCTGCCCCAGCACGGATTCCGTGGGATCCGCGATGATCAGGTGGAAGCCGTAGTCGATCAGGCACTTGCCGTCGGCCTTGGTGTGGTAGTCCTGGACCGCGGCGCGCAGCGACCCGCCCTTGGCCTGGAGCGCGAAGGGGATCACGGTGGTGTTGCCGCCGCACGCCGCCGAGGTGGTGCCGCTGACGAAGTCGTCGGCCATGAACGTCTCATCGCCGCTGTACTGGTCGATGTGGACGTGGCTGTCGATGCCGCCCGGCAGCACCAGCCGGCCCGACGCGTCGATCGCCGGCGCGTCGGCGGCGATGCGCTCGGCCAGCGCGACGATCCGCCCGTCCTTGATGCCCACGTCGCATCGGCTCGTTTCCGCGGCGGTGACCACCGTGCCGTTGCGGATCACCAGATCGAAGTCGGCCATGTCGTGCTCCTTGGTCGTTGCGGCGCCGGCCGGGCCATGGCCGGGGCCTGCCTAGAAAAGAGGATCCGGGCGCCGCTGGCCAGCGCCGGGCGCGCCCGCTCAGCGCCGGTCTGGCATCCGCCCGCTCAGCACCGCCAGCGCCTCCTCCTGCAGGTTGCGCAGGTGCGCCAGCAACGCGCGCTTGGCGTCGCGGCCGTTGCCGGCGGCGAAGGCGTCGAGGATGGCCAGGTGCTCCGCCCCGTCCGCGGCGACCCGGCCGAACGGGCTGGAGATCTCGAACAGCCGGGTGCTGATGCGCACCTGGCGGATCAGCCGGGCCAGCACGGCGTTGCCGCTGTGCTCGGCGAACAGCAGGTGCAGCCGGTCGTCGAGCGCCCAGTGGCGGCTCTCCTGCTCGCGCGCCACCATCATGGCCTCGATGTCGGCGCGCAGGGCGGCGATCACCGCCGGCGGCACCCGGCCCAGCGCCAGCCCGATCGCCTCGCCCTCCAGCAGCTCGCGCGCCTTCATGCTCTGGAAGAACTCCGGCGCGTCGACCCGGCGCACCGCGTAGGAGCGGCTGCCGTTGCGTTGCAGAAGCCCCTCCCCGGCGAGGCGGCCCAGCGCCTCGCGCATCGGCGTGCGCGAGATCTGCAGCTCCTCGGCCAGCCGCCCCTCGACCACCACCGCTCCGCCGGGCAGCCGGCGCTGCAGGATCAGCGCCGACAGGGTGTCGTAGGCCAGCGCCGCGCGGTTGCCGTCGCGGCCCGGGTCGTCCGTCACAGCAGCCCGCCCGCCACCAGGGCACCGCGCAGCATCGCCATCTCGTCCTCCGGCAGGGGGCCGATCGGGGGGCGCACGGTGGCGTGGGGGATGCGCCCCAGCAGGGCCAGGCAGGCCTTGAGCCGGGCGGTGGCGTGGCCGCCGGGCGGGGTGCCGTAGATGGCCTTGGCCAGGGGGTAGATCACCTCGTGGTGGCGGCGCGCCGCGGCCAGGTCGCCGCGGCGCACCGCGGCGTCCAGGCCGACGATGGCGTCGGGCACCAGCACGGCCAGGCTGACCAGGCTGCCCTCGCTGCCCAGCACGAAGCAGGTCAGCAGGTGCTCGTCCCCCGACGCCATCACCGAGACGTGGGGGGCGGCCGCCTTGACGGTGCGCCGCGTCGCCTCGTAGGCGGCGGTCTCCCAGCTCCCCTCCTTGACGGCGACGACGCCGGGCAGGCGGGCCAGGCGCTCCAGAACGTCGGGGGCGTAGGCCAGGGTGCCGGCGCGCACCCCCGCCTGGTACAGCATCAGCGGCAGCCCGGCCGCCTCGCCGATCATGCGGTGGTGGGTCACCGCCATGTCGGCGTCCTGGGACAGCGCCCAGGAGAAGGGCGGGAACACCATCAGCGCGTCGGCGCCGGCGTCGCGGGCGTCGGCGCCGTGCCGCTGCGCCTCCCGGCTGTCCTCGGCGTTGATGCCGCACACCACCACGGCGCGGTCGCCGACGGTGTGGGCGGCGATCTCAACGACCCGGCGCTTCTCGGCCCGGCTCAACGCGAAGTTCTCGCCGGCGTGGCCGTTGATCAGCACGCCAGCGACGCCCGGCGTGGCCATGGCGTCGGTGAGGTGGGCGGCCAGGGCCGCCTCGTCGATGGCATGGTCGGGACCCATCGGGCAGACCGTGGCGACGTAGACGCCGTCGAAGGGCGCGGGGCGGTCGGGGATCATGGGTGGTCTCCCAAAGGCGGTCCCGGGGGGACTTGGGGCGCGGCCGGCAGCAGCCGGGCCGGGTCGAACAGCGGCCGCTCGGGCTCGCGCCCGAGGATCAGGTCGGCCAGCAGATGGCCCATGTAGGGTCCGCTGGTGTAGCCGGAATGGACGCTGCCGATGACGAAGGCGTCGGCCACGCCCGGCACCGCGCCGATGACCGGCAGGGCGTCGGCGGTTTCCGCCTCCAGCCCCAGCCAGATGCGGGCGACCCGTGTCTCGGCCAGCGCCGGGATCACCCAGCGGGCCAGCCGTGCGTTGCCGATGAGGTTGTCGGGGATGGTCTGCACGCCGCCCCGCACCGGGTCGCCGATGCCCTGCCAGCCGCCGCCGATCAGCACCGTGCCGTTGGCGAACTGCTTCAGCGACAACAGGCCGTTGGCGACGCTCAGCACGGTGCGCATCACCGGGCGCAGGCGCTCCGTCACGATCAACTGGTTGATCAGGCACTTGATGGGGATGGCGAGGCCCAGCCAGCCCAGCATCTCCTCCAGCCACACCCCGCCGGCCAGCACCAGCCGGCGCGCCCGCACCACCGCGCCGCCCGCCGTGCGCAGGGTGAAGCCGCCATCGCCGGCGTCGACCCCGGTGACCGGGGTGTTCTCGAGCACCGCGGCCCCCGCCTCGACCAGGGCGGCGCGGAAGGCGCGGCCGGTGAGGTAGGAGCTGGCGAAGCCGTCGATCGGGCAGTACGCCGCCAGCCGCACCCGGTCGCTCAGCCCCGGCTCCACCGCGCGCGCCCGCTCCGGCGGCACGATCTCGATGGGCGCGCCCTGCTCGCGGCGCACCGCGGCGCGGGCGCGCAGCAGCTCCTCCTCGTCCGGGGTGAAGGCCAGGGACAGGCCCTCGGTGTGGGTCGCCAGGACGCCATGGCCCAGCCAGCGCTCGGCGTTCAGCCACAGCTCGTGGCCACGGATCGCGTAGGGGATCAGCGCCGCCCGGGTCATGTGCAGGGTCAGCGTGCCGGCGTTGACGCCCGACGCCTCCCGGCACAGCGGCCCGCGGTCGACCAGCACCGTGCTCATGCCGCCGCGCGCCAGCATGAGCGCGGTGGTCGCCCCCATCACCCCGCCGCCGACCACGGCGACGTCGACCATCGGCGCGCTCATAGGGGGGCCGCCTTCGGAATGGGAATGTCGGCGTAGTCGTAGTCGCCGGTCAGCAGGTCCATGGGGATGGGGCGCAGCGGCGCCCGGCCGGTCCAGAACCCCGCCCGCTCGCGCCCGCCGACCGGATCGGCGTCGAGGGCACCGGCGACGATGGTCGCGGCGGTGTCGCCGCACATGCGGCCCTGGCAGGGCCCCATGCCGCAGCGGGTCCAGGCCTTGACCTGGTTCATGTCGGTGGCGCCCGCGGCGACCGCCGCGTCGATCTCCGCGCGGGTCACGTCCTCGCACCGGCACACCACGGTGTCGGCGGACACCCCGTCGGTCTGGCCCGGGCGCAGCGCCATCAGCCCGCCCATGGCACGGCCCAGGCGTGCCGCCCGGCGCAGGCGGCGGCGCAGCGGCTCCGTCGCCCGGCGGTGGGCCTCGGCGTCGATGCGGCCGAGGTCGCGGGCGGCGGCGTGGCCCGCCAGCTGGCCCTGGAGATGGGCGGCCTCGGCGCCGGAGATCCCGGCCCCGTCGCCGGCCACGTAGAGGCCGGGCAGCGAGCTGCGGAAATCGTCGTCGGTCTCGGCGATCCAGCCGCCCAGCGCGGCGTCGAAGCGGTGGCGGGCGCGCAGCAGCCGGGTCACCTCGGTGGCCGGCACCAGCCCGTGGCCGACGACGACGCTGTCGACGGTGACCGTGCGCTCCGGGGCGCCGTCGATCGGGCGGCGCGCGGCGTCCACCGCGCCCAGGGTGGCGACCAGGAGGTCGCCCTCGGCGCGCACCGCGCGGATCCCGGTGCGGAGATGGACGGGCGTTCGCGCGCCGTGGATGCGCGCCGTCCAGCCCAGGCCGCGCAGCGCCAGGCGCGGCCGCCCGGCCAGCGCCGGGGCGGTGGCCAGCCAGTCGCCGGGGCCGGACAGGTCGGCCACCGCGGCCACCGTGCCGCCCCCTTTCAGGATGCCGGCCGCCACCGCCGTCAGCAGCGGGCCGCAGCCGGCCACCAGGGTGCGCCGGCCGGGCAGCATGCGCTGCGCCTTCAGCAGGACGGTCGCCGCCGCCAGGCCGATGACGCCGGGCAGGGTCCAGCCGGGGAACGGCACCACCCGTTCGGTGGTGCCGGTGGCCACCACCAGGGCCGGGGCGGTCCAGTGCACCGGCCCGCCGTCCGCCACCGCGTCGACGCGGAAGCCGGGGCTGACCTGCCAGACCCGATGGGAGAACCGGGTGGTGATGCCGCCGGCCGCGAGTCGGCGCCGCAGCGCCGCGCCGGCCGCCGCGTCGGGCGAGGCCGCCGGGTCGTCGCCGCCGGCGAAGGCGGCGGGCGGGGCGCGGTAGACCTGGCCGCCGGCCGCCTCGTTCTCGTCGGCGACGATCACCGACAGGCCGTGAGAGGCCGCGGCCAGCGCCGCCCCGGCGCCGGCCGGGCCGGCGCCCAGCACGATCAGGTCGACCGCCGCGCTCATGGCGTGCCTCCGGCCCCGGTGGTGACCGACAGCCCGTCGCGCACCGCCGTCTGGCAGGCCGGGACGCGCCGTCCGTCGACCACCACCACACATTCCTGGCACGCCCCCATCAGGCAGAACATGCCCCGTGGCGTGCCGGCCCGCGGGCTGTGCCGCAGGCGCCGCGTGCCTGCCGCATGGAGCGCCGCGGCCACGCTTTCCCCGGCGAAGGCGCTGAGCCGCTCCCCGTCCACCGTGATGGTGACGGGGGCGCCGCGCGCCCCGTCCGGACCCGTGCGAACACCCATGATGCCTCGCGTCTGCATTCATCGCATTGACAAGCTAGCAAACCGGTGTTCCCATGTGTACAAGAATCGTATACGCATTGTATACGATACGGGTCCCGAGGGTCCGCCCCCTGCGGGAACCATCCCAACAGCGGAGGTGCAACGTGCTGAAACCCAGTCTTCGCCGCGTCCTGGCCGCGGTGGCCGTCGCCGTGGCCAGCCTCGCCGGCGCCCACGCCGACGCGCGCACGCTCGACGAGATCATCGCGTCGAAGAAACTGATCGTCGGCGTCAACCCGACCCTGCCGCCGCTCGGCATCTACAACGACAAGAACGAGATCGACGGCTTCGACGTGGACGTCGCCAAGCGCCTGGCGGCGATGCTGGGGGTGGAGGCGGAGATCGTCCAGGTCGGCTCGCCCGACCGCATTCCCTTCGTGCAGAGCGGCAAGATCGACATGGTGCTGGGCGCCATGACCCGGAACCCGGAGCGCGCCAAGGTCATCGACTTCACGGTGCCGGTCCACACCGAGGTGTTCGGCGTGCTGACCACCAAGGCCAAGCCCTACACCGACTGGAAGGAGCTGAACGTCGAGGGCGTCAAGCTGGTGCAGGTGCGCGGCAGCACGCCGCTGAAGTTCATTGGCGAGAACCTGCCCAAGGCCGAGGTGCTGCAGCTCGACAACTACCCCGACGCGGTGCGCGCGCTGGCCCAGGGACGGGCCGACGCGATGGTCGACGTGATCGACTTCATGGGCGAGCACATGAACACGCACCAGGTCGACTGGAAGGTCGTCGAGACCCCGGTCGACGTCTACTACTGCGCGATCGGCGTCTCCAAGGGCAACGACTCCCTGCGCAACTGGCTGAACGTGGCGCTGTTCGACCTGCACCGGCGCGGCTTCATCGGCGAGACCTGGAAGAAGTGGTTCGGCATCGACATGATCTTCGACGTCAAGGCCACGCCCTACTTCTGATCCCCCGACCCCGGCGCCGCCCGGCCCCCGGGGCCGCGGCGCCGGCCCTGTTCCCTGCCCCCGTCAGGACCGGCGATGGACATCACGCTGCAATTCGGCCAGGTCACCCCGCACCTGCCCTTCCTCCTGGGCGGGGCGTGGATCAGCCTGCAGATCGCCGTCCTGGCGTTCTGCGGCGGCATGGTGATCGGCCTTCTCGGGGCGACGGCCCTGACCTTCGGCCCGACCTGGCTGCGGCGCCTGGTCGGCGCCTATGTCGGCTTCTTCATGAACACGCCGCAGCTCGTCCAGATCTACTTCATCTTCTTCGCCCTGCCCGACGCCGGGCTGCTGCTGGAGCCCTACGAGGCGGTGCTGCTGGGCATGACCATCAACGCCGGCGCCTACCTCGCCCAGATCCAGCGGGCCGGCTTCGCCTCGATCCACCGCACCGAGCTGGAGGCGGCGGAGACGCTGGGCTTCTCGCTGATGCAATCGGTCCGCTACGTGATCCTGCCGCACATCATGAAGGTGCTGTTCCCGCCGCTGTCCAATCAGTACATCCTGATGACGCTGGGCACCTCCATGGCGGCCATCTTCGGCGTCGAGGAGCTGACGGGCCGCGCCCTCAACCTCAACGCCGAGACCTTCCGGTCGATCGAGGTCTTCTCCATCACCGCCGGCCTCTACGTCGCGATCACCTTCGTCGCCACCCTCCTGCTGGCGCTGGTGGGGCGCACCCTGTTCCGCGCCAAGATGAGGATCCTGTGATGCTGGAGCGCATCATCGAGGAGGCGCCGCGGTTCTTCGGCTACTACAACCTGCTGTTCCTGGCGCAAGCGCTGGGAGCGACGGTCCTGCTGTCGGCGGTGGGGTGCGCCGTCGGCATCGCCGGTGGCTTCGTGCTGGCGGTGGTGCGGCGCACCGGCGGGCGCGGCCTGGCGCCGCTGCGATGGCTGGCCGTCGGCTATGTGGAGATCTTCCGGCGCGTGCCGTTCCTGGTGACGCTGCTCCTGATCTTCTTCCTGTTCGAGGCGCTGCGGCTCGGCCTCAGCACCTTCCAGGTGGCCCTGGTCAGCGTCTGCCTGATCGCCACCGCCTACATCGCCGAGATCGTCCGCGGTGGCCTGGACGCCGTCCACCGCACCCAGTGGGACGCCGCCGCGGTGCTCAACTTCAGCTATGGCCAGACCCTGCGCTGGGTGGTCGTGCCCCAGGCCTGGCGGATCATCCTGCCGCCCGCCTTCAGCTACTTCGTCCTGTTCATCAAGGACACGGCGCTGGCCTCCCAGGTCGGCGTGCTGGAGCTGACCTACGCCGGCAAGGTGCTGAACAACAAGGGGTTCTCGGCCGCGCTGGTGTTCGGGTCGATCCTCGTCCTGTATTTCCTGGTGTCCTGGCCGCTGGCGCGCGCCGGGGTGTGGATGGAGAAGAAGCTTGCGCCATCTCGAAATCGCTGACCTGCGCGCCGACTACGGCAGCCACACCGTCTTGGAGCGCATCAACCTCGACGTCGACAAGGGGGAGATCGTCAGCCTGATCGGCCCCTCGGGGTCGGGCAAGAGCACGCTGCTGCGCGTCATCCTCGGCCTCTTGCCGCCGATCGCCGGCCAGGTGCGGGTCGACGGGCGGGTGGTCGACTACACCAACCGCCGCGACGTGCGCGAGGTGCGCTCGCGCCTCGCGGTCGTCTTCCAGCAGTACAACCTGTTCCAGAACATGGACGTGCTGCGCAACGTCACCATCGCCCCGGTCAAGGTGAAGGGCCGCCCCCGCGCCGAGGTCGAGGAGGAGGCGACATGGCTCCTCCACAAGGTCGGGCTGGGCGACAAGCTCGCCGCCTATCCCGACCAGCTCTCCGGCGGCCAGCAGCAGCGCGTCGCCATCGCCCGCGCCCTGGCGCTGAAGCCGGAGATCCTGCTGCTGGACGAGGTGACCTCGGCCCTCGATCCCGAGCTGGTGAACGAGGTGCTGGACACCATCCGCCTGCTGGCCAGCGACGGCATGACCATGCTGATCGTGTCGCACGAGATGGCCTTCGTGCGCGAGGTCTCGTCCA
Source organism: Azospirillum sp. NS33 (assembly GCF_059703765.1). Taxonomy (NCBI): domain Bacteria; kingdom Pseudomonadati; phylum Pseudomonadota; class Alphaproteobacteria; order Rhodospirillales; family Azospirillaceae; genus Azospirillum; species Azospirillum sp. NS33. The sequence continues at coordinate 111,907 of NZ_BAAKJB010000013.1, forward strand.
AGGTGGTGTTCATGGCCGAGGGCCACGTGGTGGAAAGCGGCCCGCCGCAGCGGATCTTCGATCGGCCGGAGATGCCCCGCACCAAGGACTTCGTGGGCAAGATCCTGCGCCATTGACGGGCCGGCCCCGCCCCCTTGCGGAGGGCGGGGCCGGGCACGCCGGTGCCTCAGTGCACGGCGGCCGAGGAGCGGGCCGGCAGGGCGAAGCCGATGGGCGGACGCTCCGGCGCCTTGAAGCCGGTGGCGTTGTCCTCCTCCACCGGCACGCCGTCCAGCGCCAGGCGGCCGTCGACCACCGACAGCTCCAGCACCACCCGGGCGGCGACCGCGCCGTCCAGCAGGCGCTCGGCCAGCGGGTCCTCCACCAGGTGCTGCACCGCCCGCTTCAGCGGCCGCGCCCCGAAGGCGGGGTCCCAGCCCAGCTCGGCCAGGCGGGCGCGGGCGGCGGGGTCGGCGACCAGGGCCAGGCCGTGCTCGGCCAGGCGCTCGTTGACCCGGGCCAGCTGGATGTCGACGATGCGCGCCATCTGGTCGCGGCCCAGGCGGCGGAAGATCAGCACGTCGTCCAGCCGGTTCAGGAACTCCGGCCGGAAGGCGCGGCGCACCGCGTCCATCACCTCGACCCGCGCGCCCTCCATCCCCTCGTCGTCGCGCAGCGCCGACAGGGCCTCGGCCCCGAGGTTGGAGGTCATGATCAGGATGGCGTGGCGGAAGTCCGCGGTGCGCCCCTGGCCATCGGTCAGCCGGCCGTCGTCGAGCGCCTGGAGGAGCACGTTCAGCACGTCGGGGTGGGCCTTCTCCACCTCGTCCAGCAGGACCACCTGGTAGGGCCGGCGCCGGATCTTCTCGGCCAGGGAGCCGCCGTCGTCGTAGCCGACATAGCCCGGCGGCGAGCCGATCATGCGGCTGACCGCGTGCTTCTCCATGTACTCCGACATGTCCAGCCGGGTGACCGCGGTCTCGTCGTCGAACAGGAAGGCGGCCAGGGTCTTGGCCAGCTCGGTCTTGCCGACGCCGGTCGGGCCGAGGAACAGGAACGACCCGGTCGGCCGCCCCGGGTCCTTCAGCCCGGCCCGCGCGCGGCGCACCGCCTTGGCCACGGCGCGCACCGCCTCGGTCTGGCCGACCACGCGCTCGCCCAGCTTGTCCTCCATGCCCTTCAGGCGCTCGCGTTCACCCTCCAGCATGCGGTCGACGGGGATGCCGGTCCAGCGGGTGACCACCGCGGCGATGTCCTTGGCGGTCACCTCCTCGCGTTCGGTGCTGGCCCGCTCCTCGGCCGCCGCCAGGCGCGTCTCCAGGTCGGGGACGACGCCGTAGGCGAGCTCGCCGGCCCGCGCCCAGTCGCCGCCGCGCTGGGCCCGCTCCAGCGCGGTGCGCGCCTGGTCCAGCTCCTCCTTGAGGCGCCGGCCCTCAGTGCGCCGCGACTGGCAGGCCCGCCACTCCTCCTCCATGCCGGCCAGCTTGTCCTCGGCCTCCTCCAGCTCGCCGGCCAGCTTGTCCAGCCGCTCCCGGGACGCCGCGTCGGATTCCGCCTTCAGCGCCTCGCGCTCGATCTTGAGCTGGGCGACCCGGCGGCCCACGGCGTCCAGCGCCTCGGGCTTGCTGTCGATGGCCAGGCGCAGGCGCGACGCCGCCTCGTCGACCAGGTCGATGGCCTTGTCGGGCAGCCGGCGGTCGGCGATGTAGCGCGCCGACAGGTTGACCGCGGCGACCACCGCGGCGTCGGCGATGCGCACACCGTGGTGCACCTCGTACTTGCCCTTGATGCCGCGCAGGATCGACACCGCGTCCTCGGCGTTGGGCTCGTCCACGCCGACCGGCTGGAAGCGCCGCGCCAGGGCGGCGTCCTTCTCGATGTAGCGGCGGTACTCGTCGGGCGTGGTGGCGCCGACGCAGCGCAGCTCGCCGCGGGCCAGCGCCGGCTTCAGCATGTTGGCGGCGTCCATGGCGCCGTCGGTGCGCCCGGCGCCGATCAACTGGTGCAGCTCGTCGATGAAGAGGACGATGCGCCCCTCCGCCGCCTGGACCTCGCCCAGCACCGCCTTCAGCCGCTCCTCGAACTCGCCGCGGAACTTGGCCCCGGCCACCAGGGCGGTGAGGTCGAGCGCCAGCACCCGGCGGTCCTTCAGCCCCTCCGGTACGTCGCCGGCGGCGAGGCGCTGGGCCAGCCCCTCGACCACCGCGGTCTTGCCGACACCGGGCTCGCCGATCAGCACCGGGTTGTTCTTGGTGCGCCGGGCCAGCACCTGGATGGTGCGGCGGATCTCGTCGTCGCGCCCGATCACCGGGTCCAGCTTGCCTTCCCGCGCCATCGCCGTGAGGTCGCGGGCGTATTTGGCCAGCGCCTCGCCGCCGGCGGCGGCGTCGCCCGCGGTGTCCGCGCCGCGGCCCTGGCCCAAGTCCCGCGCCCCTTCGGCCAGCACCGCGGGGTCGACGCCGGCACGGTGGAACAGGCCGCGCACGCCCTGGTCGTGGCCGGCCAGGGATTCCAGCAGGCGTTCGGCGGTGACGGCGCGCTCGCCGGCGCCGCGCGCCGTCTCGATGGCGCCCTGCAGCACGCCGGCCAGGGCCGGCGACATGTAGATGGGGTGCGGCCCCTCGCCGGTGGCGGTGGGGACCTGGGCCAGCGCGTCCTCGGTGGCGCGCTTCAGCAGCTCGGGGTCGCCGCCGGCGTCGCGCACCAGGCGCGCGGTGACGCCCTGGGCGTCGTCGATCAGCGCCTTCAGCAGGTGTTCGGGGTTGAGGTTCTGGTGGCGTCCGGCCAGGGCGGCCAGCTGCGCGGCCTGGATCACGCCGCGCGCGCGTTCGGTAAACAAACCGAAGTCCATCGGCAGGCACTCCGTATGCGTCGGTCCCGCCCTCCAGGAGGCGCGGGGAGGCGGCGTCGGCGGCCCGCCCATGCGCGGCCGCCCGTGTCGCCTCGTGCTGAGACATGGGAACGGCCGGCCGCCGGCACAAGGTTGGCGCCCGGCCCGGCGCCTCAGGCCACGCCCAGCACGGCGATGGCGGCGAACCCCAGCACGACGAGGGCGGCCAGCGAGGCGGTCACCGCCAGCGTCAGCCGGCCCGACAGCCCCCACAGGTGGCGCACGTCGACGCACAGGCCGAGCCCGGCCATGGCGACCACGCTGAGGATGCGGGTCACCGCCAGGCTGTCGGCGGCCACCGCGTCGGGGACGAGGCCGGCGCTGCGCGCCGCCGCCAGGGCCAGGAAGGCAGGGACGAACCAGGGCACCGCCTGGCGCAGCAGGGTGCCGCGCGGCGCCGCCGGCCCGCCGGCCCGGCGCATCAGCAGCGACATCGCCAGCACCACCGGGCCCAGGGTCAGCACGCGGACCAGCTTGACCACGGTGCCGACCTGGGCGCTCAGCATGCCGACCGGGGCGGTCGCCGCCAGCACCTGGGGCACGGCGTAGATGGTCAGCCCGGCCAGCACCCCGTACTGGGTCTCGCTCAGCCCGGTCAGGGCCATCAGCACCGGCAGCAGCAGGACCACCACCACCCCCATCACCGCGCTGAAGGTGATGGCCGAGGCGACGTCCTCGGGTGCGGCGCGGATCGCCGGCGCCACCGCGGCGATGGCGGAGTTGCCGCACACCGCGTTGCCGCAGGCGATCAGCACGGCCATGCGCCGCTCCAGCCCGCACAGCCGGCACAGGGCGTAGCCGGTGGCGATGGCCAGCGCCACCACCGCCAGGATGGCCAGCAGCAGGGCCGGCCCGGCGGCGGCGATCTGGGTGAAGGTGACGGACACGCCGAGCAGCGCCACCGTCAGCTCCAGCAGCGGCTTGGCGCAGAACGCGATGCCCGGCCGGGTGGCCGGGCCGGGCGGGCGCAGGGCGGCCACCGCCATGCCCAGCAGGATGGCCAGCACCATGGGGTCGAGGTGGGGCGTGCCGAACAGGCGGCGCTCCACCGCCTGGACCGCCACCGCCGCGCCCGACAGGGCGACGCACAGCGCCAGTCCCGGGGCCAATCCCGGGGCGAGTCCCCGCCCCAGCGTGCCGAGCCACCGGGCGGTCATTCGGCGAAGGCGCGTTCGATGACGAACTCGCCCGGCGCGTTGTTGGCGCCCTCGCGCAGCCCGGCCGCCAGCAGCAGCGCCTTGGTGTCGGCCAGCATGGCGATGGAGCCGCAGATCATCGCCCGGTCCACCGCCGGGTCGAGCGGCGGCACGCCCAGCTCGGCGAACAGGCGGCCGCCGGCGATCAGGGTGGTGACCCGCTCGCCGCAGGGGTGGGGCTCGCGCGTGGCGCTGGTGACGTGGCGCAGCCGGCCGCGGGCCAGCTCGCCGACCAGCTCGTCCTCCAGGGTCGCGGCCACCAGCTCCACGCCGTATTGCAGCTCCGCCACCGCGCGGCAGCCGTGGACCAGCACCACCTCCGCGAACTTCTCGTAGGTCTCGGGGTCGCGGATCACGCTGGCGAAGGGGGCGAGGCCGGTGCCGGTGGACAGCAGGTAGAGGCGCCGGCCCGGCAGCAGGGCGTCGCACACCAGGGTGCCGGTCGGCTTCTTGCGCACGAACAGCGGGTCGCCCGGCCGGATCGCCTGGAGGCGCGAGGTCAGCGGCCCGTCCGGCACCTTGATCGAGAAGAACTCCAGCTCCTCCGCCCAGGACGGGCTGGCGATGGAATAGGCGCGGAACACCGGGGCGTCGCCGGCCATCAGCCCGATCATCACGAACTCGCCGGAGCGGAAGCGGAAGCTGGCGGGGCGCGTGGTGCGGAAGGCGAAGAGGCGGTCGGTGTAGTGGCGCACATGGGTCACCGTCTCGACGAACACGCCGTTGGGGACGGCGCCAGAGGCGGCGGCGGCGGGGGCGGGCTTGGTGATCGCGTTCATGGGCTCGGGCTCGTCCTTGGTGTGGTGTCGGCGCGGGATCGGCGCGCTCAGGCCGCCTCGGCGGCGCGCTCGTCCAGGTGGGCCAGCTTGCCGGGCTGGCCGTTCCACGCCTCGGCGTCGGGCAGCGGGTCCAGCTTGCTGGCGATGTTGGGCCACAGGGCGGCGTATTTGCGGTTCAGCGCCACCCAGGCATCCGCCCCGGCGGCGGTGTCGGCGACGATGGCGTCGGCCGGGCATTCCGGCTCGCAGACGCCGCAGTCGATGCACTCCTCGGGGTTGATGACGAGCATGTTGGCGCCCTCGTAGAAGCAGTCGACGGGGCACACCTCGACGCAGTCGGTGTACTTGCAGCGGATGCACTGGTCGGTGACGGCGAAGGCCATGGCCGGTCTCCCCTCTTCTGGGTCTCAGCGGTGGCCGGAGTGTGCGCGGCCCGGCCCGGGCGGTCCGTCAACTAGTTGCTATCGCCGCACCCGCCGGCCGTGGCCCCCTGGACCTCTCGAACCGCCAGGAGGGAGGACCCCCGCCATGGACACCCCGCTGGAGATCGCGCTCAGCCCCGGCCGCGAGGCCCTGCTGATCGCCTGGGCCGACGGCGGCCGCAGCCGCCTCGACGCCGCCACCCTGCGCGCCCACTGCCCGTCGGCCGGGGCGACGCGGGCGCGGCTGGCCGGGGGCGCGCCGCCGCCGCCGGCCGGGCTGACCATCGCCACGGTGGCGCCGGTCGGCCACTACGCGCTGACCGTCGCCTTCTCCGACGGGCACCGCCGCGGCATCTACCCCTGGGCCTTCCTGCGCCGGCTGGCCGCAACCGCCGTGGCGGCGTGACCGCGCCGGCCGGCGCGGCGGGAAGGCAATTCCTTGACCGACCGGCGGCGGCCGCGGCCCTAGCCTGACACCAACACTCGGATATTTCGGAGAGGGACCATGGACGAGATCCGTTCCGGCCAGTCGCAGGTGGACTGCGACATCCTGGTCATCGGCGGCGGCACCGCGGGGCCCATGGCCGCGTACCGGGCCAAGGTGAAGAACCCCAACGCCCGTGTCGTCCTGCTGGAAAAGGCCAACGTCAAGCGCTCCGGCGCCATCTCCATGGGCATGGACGGCCTCAACAACGCGGTGATCCCCGGCCACTCCACGCCGGAGCAGTACACCAAGGAGATCACCATCGCCAACGACGGCATCGTCGACCAGGACGCCGTCTACAAGTACGCCCAGAACTGCTACTCGATCATCCAGGAGCTGGACCAGTTCGGCATCCGCTTCCAGAAGGACGAGAACGGCGAGTACGACGTCAAGAAGGTGCACCACATCGGCACCTACGTGCTGCCCATGCCCAACGGCGACACGGTGAAGAAGGCGCTGTACCGCCAGCTGCGGCGCGTGCGCATCCTCATCTCCAACCGCTACATGGCGACCCGCCTGCTGGTCGGCCCGTCGGGCCGGGTGGCCGGCACCATGGCCGTCAACACCCGCACGGGTGAGCTGATGGTGGTGCGCGCCAAGGCGGTGATCATGTGCATGGGCGCGGCCGGCCGGCTCGGCCTGCCGACCTCGGGCTACCTGTTCGGGACCTACGAGAACCCCGCCAACTCCGGCGAGGGCTACGCCATGGCCTACCACGCCGGGGCCAAGCTGGCGAACCTCGAGTGTTTCCAGATCAACCCGCTGATCAAGGACTACAACGGCCCCGCCTGCGCCTACGTGGCCGGCCCGTTCGGCGGCTACACCGCCAACAACAAGAGCGAGCGCTTCATCGAGTGCGACTACTGGTCGGGCCAGATGATGCAGGAGTTCTACAACGAGCTGCAGTCGGGCAATGGCCCGGTGTTCCTCAAGCTGAACCACCTGCACGAGGACACCGCCACCCACATCGAGCACATCCTGCACACGGTGGAGCGGCCGAGCCGCGGCCGCTTCCACGAGGGGCGCGGCACCAAGTACGCCCAGTCGATGATCGAGATGCACATCTCCGAGATCGGCTTCTGCTCCGGCCACTCCGCGTCGGGCGTCTACGTGGACGACTGCGCGCGCACCACGGTGCCCGGCCTCTACGCCGCCGGCGACATGGCCAGCGTGCCGCACAACTACATGCTCGGCGCCTTCACCAACGGCGCCATCGCCGGCGAGGACGCCATCGACTTCGCCGCGGAGGTCGACTTCGAGGGCTTCGACGCCGCCGACGTGGCGGCCGAGCGCGAGCGCATCCTGGCGCCGACCCGGCGCCAGGACGGCATCCCGCCCAACCAGCTGGAGTACAAGATCCGCCGCCTGGTCAACGACTACCTCCAGCCGCCCAAGATCACCATGAAGTACAAGATCGCCCAGGCCCGCCTGGCCGAGGTGCGCGACGACATGGAGCGCGGCATGATGGTGCGCGACGCCCACGAGCTGATGCGCGCGGCGGAGGTGGCGAGCATCCTCGACTGCGCGGACATGGCGGCCTGCGCCTCGCTCTACCGCACCGAAAGCCGCTGGGGCCTCTACCACTGGCGGGTCGACCACCCCGAGAAGAACGACCGCGACTGGAAGTGCCACGTCCTGCTGTCCAAGAAGGACGGCGCCATGACCTGCGAGAAGCAGGCGGTGAAGCCCTACATCGTCCCCATCGAGGAGGACGAGAAGGACGCCTACGCCCGCCAGCGCGTCAAGGTCTCGGCCTGAGCCGCCCCCCCGGTCCCACCGCCCTCCGCTTTTCACGGGAGTACACCCCGATGCCCCTCGCCAACACGCCGACGACCGTGCCCGTCGTGGTCGACAACGACCTGTGCATCGCCGACAAGGGCTGCACCGTGTGCGTCGACGTCTGCCCGCTCGACGTGCTGCGCATCAGCGAGCTCACCGGCAAGGCGTACATGAAGTACGACGAGTGCTGGTACTGCATGCCCTGCGAGGCCGACTGCCCGACCGGCGCGGTCAAGGTCAACATCCCCTTCCTCTTGAAGTGACGGAGGCGACGCCATGAGCGTGCACCCCTTCGAGCCGTTCGAGGACGACGGCGACCTCGACGCCCTGGCGGCCCAGCTCGGCGACGCCGATCCGGGCGTGCGCCGGGTCGCGGTGATGGCGCTGGCCGACACCGCCGACCCCGGCGCGGTCGCCGCCATCGGCGGCGCGCTCTGCGACGCCAGCGCCGAGGTGCGCCTGCAGGCGGCCATCGCCCTGGCCGAGTTCGACGGGCCGGCGGCCGCCGCGGCGCTGGCCGGCGGCCTGCAGGACGCCGACCCCCGGGTGGTCCAGGCCGCCGCCGACAGCCTGGCCGAGCTGAAGGACCCGGCGGCCGGCACCCCGCTGCTGCCGCTGGTCGGCCACGCCAGCGCGGCGGTGCGCATCGGCGCCCTGCGCGGCCTGCGCGAGCTGCGCCGGCCCGACGCCCTGGGGCCGGGCATCCGCGCCCTGGCCGACGCCGACCCGGCGGTGCGCGTCCAGGCGGTCGGCGTGGTCGGCTGGCTGAAGCTGGAGGAATCCCTGCCGGCGCTGATCGCCGCCTGCCGCGACGCCGACGCCGAGGTGCGGCGCACCGCGGTGGGGGCGCTGGCCTTTTCCGCCTCGCCCCACGCCGCCGACGCGTTGCTGGCGGCGCTGGGCGACGCCGACTGGTCGGTGCGCGAGGTGGCGGCCGAGGTGATCGGCAAGTCGGGGTTCCGGCAGGGCATCGCCGGGCTGACCGGGCTGCTGGGCGACCCGTCCTGGCAGGTCCGGGTCAAGGCGGTGCGCAGCCTGGGCAAGCTGAAGGCGGCCGAGGCGGTGCACGCCATCGCCGCCGCCCTCGACCACGACGTCAGCAACCTGCGCAAGGAGGCGGCCGCGGCGCTGGGCGAGATCGCCGACGCCGCGGCGCGGCCCTATCTGGTGGGGCTGGTCGACGACCCCGACCCCGACGTGCGCAAGAACGTGCGCTGGGCGCTGGGGCGCATCGGCGTGTAAGCTGGCGCCGGCCACCCAGGACCGACCCGGACCCTGACGACCCGCCGGGGGGCGACCCGGACCGGAGACCGCCATCGAGGGAGATCCGCCATGAGGGTGTCGCTGTCCGCCGCCGTCTCCGCCCCCCGCAAGTCCCGCGCCCGGGCGGCGGGGGGCGACGCCGATCCCGCCCGCACGCCCAAGTACGAGCAGATCAAGGCGGCCCTGATGGCCGACATCTGCGCCGGCCGGTTCCCGCCGGGCAGCTGCCTGCCCTCGGAGAACGAGCTGGCCGCCAGCTTCCAGGCCAGCCGGGTCACCGTGCGCATGGCCCTGGACCGCCTGCGCGAGGCGGAGCTGGTGGAGCCGCGCCGCGGCAAGGGGTATTTCGTGCGCAGCCTGAAGGCGGTGCAGGACCTGGGCCGGCTCCAGGGCTTCGGCGAGATCATGGCGCCGCTGGGGGTGGCGGCGCGCTCGGAGGTGCTGTCGGCCGGGGTGGTGGCGGCCCCGCCCGACGCCGCCGCGGCGCTGGCCCTGGAGCGCGGCGCCCCGGTGGTGAAGATCGAGCGCCTGCGCATCGCCGCCGACGTCGCCATGTCCATGGACGTCAGCTATTTCCCGACCGACATCGGCGAGGCGCTGCTGGGCCTCGACCTGGCCAACGTCGACATCTTCACCCTGATCGAGACCCGCCTGGCCATCGAGATCGGCTTCGCCGACATCACCATGGACGTGGTGGCCCCCGACGAGGCGGTGCGCGCCCGCCTGGGCGTGCCGCCCGGCGAGCGGCTGATCCGCATCGAACGCCTGACCCACGAGGTCCGCGGCCGCCCCATCGACTTCGAATACCTCTACGCCCGCCCGGAAACCCAGCGCTTCAAGCTGCGGGCGGCAAGGTGGTAGGGGGGGGGAGCGGCTTCGGTCGATTGTTGCCTGCCGAAACGTTGTCGGTGAAAAACAGCACAGGCCCGTTTCCAATAACCAAGATTTGACGCGTAAGAGTTATCAAGCCTAGTCGAGATAGCCCTGTCCATATGACTCATTCCAAATGCCGGTAGTTGCGAAGGTCACTACGGCGTTCACGGCATCTTTAAGACGGGCACTAGTAGGATTTTTTTTGTGGGCTACGAGAAGCTGATTGGCGTATTGTTGCGCGAGCGTTTTGGCGCCTTCCACACCGAAGAACCTCAACATGACGGATATATGTCCCTCGGCAAGCGTCACGATGGGATATGTGTCTGTTGCGTCCGCGGCACGGCTCAACTCGTGTAGGGCATCTATCGCTTCCTTGAGCAGCGGCTCTGCACCGTCCCAATTCGACGACATAGAGGCTATGATCATCAGTTGCTGAGCATAAGCATGTTCGATTTGGGGCGAGGCGTACGCCTCGCGAGCCGTCTTTAGCTTCTCCAGCGCCTCCGCTTGTTTGTTGAAGTCGCGCAGTGCGAGGCCGTATTGGAGCCAGTACAGGCCGTCGACATGAAATTTAGTCTCAAACGCACTGTAAACTGACCGAACTTTTTCTTCATCATTGCGCATCATTTCCTTAACGAAGCGATGGTTTATGATAGACTTAAATACGACCCCATCCGCTTTTCCGACATTCTTGATCACCGGAGTTTCATAATCGGAGAAAGCTTCTAAAACGGCTATGAGGCAGTCTCTGAACATCGCTGTAGGAACAATCTTCTCGAAGAGTTCACGGACGTAGACTGGATGTCGCGCCGAATATTTATTGGCGCTCGTCACGACGATGCCTTCAGTCTCGCGCGACATCACGTTGACGTCTTCCGCAATGCCAAGGTTGAAAAGGGCAGAACCCACGATGTGGGAACTCAGTGTCGACCTGTGAATGCTCGCGAGGCCGACGATAACAAGAAATTTCTTGTGCCTGTCATCACCTACGCTCTTGAAGTCGTTGTCGATGATACGCGTAAAGCCGAGGCCGGCCGCGGTTTCCATTAATCCTATAAGCAACTGTCGGTCGGCTTTGTTGTAGATTTCTGCGACGCGTTGCTCCGGCGTCATCGGCTGCAGGCGTGTCCATGGCCCAAACTTCTGTAGTTTATTTAGTATTCGACCAGCATCATCTTTTCGTATTTTTTCAACGGTAAACGTCTTTGAGATAAACGGCTCAACAGTTGCTCTCACTCGTCTGTTCCATATATTGAGCCTCTCGGAGGCCACAATGCAAATGTTATTTGTTTGTGGGCCTGAAAGTAGTTCTGCGACCTCGTTGTGCATCGCTTCCATTTTATCGATAAACAAATAGAATCTCGACGTGTTGATTTGCTCGAGAGCAACAACGACCTCTTTCAGGTCGCTAACTGCCTCTCTCAGCAAATAGACAGGTGCATTCGAGGCTTTGCTGACGTGAAGCGCGGCCACCATTAAAGCCGTGCTTTTGCCGGAACCCGCTGGACCAACCAACGCTATGCACCTTCTGCGTTCGTGCCCTTCCTCAACGAGCTTGGAGAAATCCTTGCCAAAAGTGAGTTCTGCGGGAACACCGTCAAGTATATCCGCCCAACTTGGTTTGTATCCCTTGTAGAAATCACGAATTGCGCCAAGACTGTTGTCTGTATCGGAACGCGGTAGGGTGTCGGCGCTTACGAGCGTAACGCTGTTTAATGCGCGCTTCTGCACATCAGTGAGTGCTTTATGGATGTTCCGCAACTCTGGACGCCGTGCGGTAGCAAGGTCCCATCCGGTTGGACGTTGTGGCATTTCGCGACTGAACCATGCCGCCAAATCTTTGAGCGTACCAGGTACGTGAACGAGGTTGAGGCTGCTGAGATGATGTTTGTCGATCTCGCTTGCGGAGGGGGTTATCACGTATCCTCGAAGCGGTGCTCTCCTCACGATCGAACGCATCTCTGCCAGGGCATGTTGAAACAGTGGTTCGTTTAGCTTGCTGCCTATGAAGGCGAAAACGTAGTTGCTGTGGTTCTGGCCCAACTCGCGATACCAAATGGGAAGACGGTTTGATCCTTCGCCGTATTCCTGGGGCGAAAATATGAAGCCGTCCTCCGGCCGATCGGCTGATCCATTCAGCTTTATGAGTTGAACAGATTTGAATATCGGATCGATTTCTTCGAGCGGCGAATTTCTTGCAAATATCTGAACATTCTGTGTTCCCGCTCGCCGTAGCGCTGTTTCGGTGCAGTCATCGATGTTTAACGTAAAAATACGTGACCAGGGGAAGGACGCAATTGTTTTAAGAGCCGACGAAGGCTTCGTATTGGTTAGTCGCGTTCTTAGGAACGCCTGGAGTCGCGCGGAGTCGATCGCGTTGGCCGCCGAGTAGATGGTACTTAGGGCCTCGCCATTATAGGACCAACCCATTAGCGCAGCGAGTTCCTTGGCAAGATCTTCGCCCATAGGCATTTCTAGATTGTCGGAACTGCTCGATTCTGCGGAAGCGCCAGCGCCAAGCAGAAGCATAAGCCGACCATTCTGATAAGCAGCTTTTATATCAGGTAGCATAGGATGCACCGTGGTTTCGCGCTGAAATGCCGAATATGGAATATACCTGTTCCTCGTCGTGTTTTCAAAGCTCAGCATATCAGTCGTGGCGTGCTGCCTCAACGCGCCGACCCAGGCTGTCCCGGGAGTTCGCCTACCAAACCCAGGCCAGCAGCATCAAGCACGTTCAGTCGCGCGCGCACATACTCAGCAATGAAGGTTTCCTGAGGGGGCTGCACATCCGCGTCAACGCTGACCATCGGCGCCAAGCCAAAGGCCTGATCCCGCGTGGCCGCCAACACCGTGCAGAGGCGCAGGAAGCGGTCGGGGTGCAGGTTCTGTTTGGCCGTGCCGGAGATGTAGCGGCTGAACGTCTTGTTGGGAAACCCGAAGCGGGCCGCGGTCTCGTCCCCACCGAGGCCAAGAAAGTACATCCGGCGGCGAAGCCGGCTCGTTGGCGCGCTCATGGACTTACCATGGCCGCGCCGCACCCTCCGTCGTTATAGGATAAGGGAATCGAAGTCCGAAAAAACGGGCATTCAAACAGTCCGCGGCGAGAAGAGAGGCGCCGGCCCCCCCATGCGCCGGCCAAAGGAGCCGGATTCCGGCGGAACGCCCGCGTGACGATCACCCGGTCACGAGGTTTGGACGCAACGAGCGTCACGCGGAGTCTTCGGTCGACCGTTGTCGTTTGATATCAACATCACTATTCTGATGGCATCGCTCCCGGACGACTGGAGAGGCTGTCGGATGCCCGCCGTCACCATTCGCAACCTGCCCGATGAGGTGCACCGTGCCCTCAAGGCACGGGCGGCCCGCCACGGCCGCAGCGCCGAGGCGGAGATGCGCGCCATTCTCGAGTCGGCGGTTCTCCCCGCCAACCGTTTGCGGATCGGCTCCGCCCTGTCGGTGTTGGTCCGCGACGCCGGATTGACCAACGCCGATGTCGAGGCGCTGGACAGTGGCCGCGAGCGGGAGCCCGCCACGCCCATCGATGTTGAATGATCGTCCTGGACACCCCCGCTCGGAACCCCAGCGCTTCAAACTGCGCGCGGCACAGTGGCGGGGGGGGGCGAGACGATGCCTGTCCGCGAGGCCATCGCTGGCCTCGCGAGGGCGATGAGACCGCCCGATCACGGCGCATAGCCCCGTTGGCGGCGCACCGTGATCCCCAGTCTGGTGATCTCGGCCGGCAGCAGTGCGGCCTGCAGCAGGCCGATCGGGACGGTTCCTGACAACGCGGAGAAGGCGCGATCATAGACGGCGACGCAGGCGCCGGTGGTCAGGCGGGAGTCGAACAGGATGGCGTCGACCTCCGCCATCTGATCGTGGACCGCCTGGGAGAAGGTCTGGCCGACGGTGTGGTCGCGAGCCCGGCTTGCGTCGGTGTCGATGCCCAGTTCATAGGCCGCCGCTCCCCGCAGATCGAGCAGCGTGAGGTCACGGCTGGAACGGATGGCGGTGACGCACAGCTGTTCCAGGTGGGGCCGGTAGAGATAGCGCCGTGACTTGCCTTCGAAGCGGTCCCTTACGACGGCCTCGGCAAAGGCCGTGGAGAAGGCGTCCGCCGCGTAAAGCACACGGAAGGACCCGGTGGGACTGGAGTAACGGCTCGAGCCGAACCCGGCGCCGGTTGGCGCCCCCCGGTGCCGTGTGGGCAGGATACGCGGCCAATTGGAAAGGCGTGCGGTGATCACCCGTTCACGAAGCTTGGACGCAACGAGCTTCACGAGTAATCAAAGGCGCCCGCCGCCGCGTTCACGACGCCACGAACGTCACCGGCGTGCAGGGCATCGATCGGGGCCTTGCCGTCCGTCATCCGGTTGGGTGCGACCAACCACTCCCATGTCTCTTCAGCCGAGGCGAAGTGCTCCGCCACCGCGTCGAGTCCGTCCACAGGCCGGTGCCGATCAAACTGCCGAAGGGGGTATACGAAGTTCCGCAACCCCTTTCGCAGGGCGATGATCTTTCCGGCCTTGCGCCAGTTGTCGAGGGTGCCCCGCGCGATGCTGAGCCGCCGGACCAAATCCCCGGCCCCGACGAGTTCGCTCTCGGCCCAGTCGGCCGCGTCCTCGTCGACGGTGATCGCGTCCAGACGCCTGTGGCCTTCCGCCGCCGAGACGACCGGGCCGACACCGCCACCCTGCAGCACGCGGCCCGCGGAGGGGGCCGGTGGAATCAGGGATTTCCGCTCTCGCCGGCGGCTTGCCCCAGCGACGGCCGGCACAGCCACGTTCAGCGCCGAGGCCAGCGCGACAAGCTCGTCCAAGGGCATGCGCTCGACCTTGCGTTCGATCGCCTTGGCCAGGGCGGCCCGCGTAGGATGTGACGGCCTGGATGCGCTCATGGTTCGTCCTCCCGGGGCAGTATAGGCAAAATAGGCAGAATGGGCAACTCCTGCGCGGCGACTTGGTTCCACTCGAGGCGGACGACTGGCGGGGCGAACGGCGGTTCAATGCCGTGGTTGCTGGCGCACCAGCAGATCCAGCGGCACCCTCAGCGCCGCGGCGACGCGCGCCATGGCGTCGAGGCTGCCCGGCGTCTTGGCGCTCTCGATGTCGGACAGGTGGGACGGCGTGATTCCGGAGGCCTCCGCGAGGCCCTGCGCCGTCAGGCCGCGGTGCTCCCGGAACACGGCGACCGGGTGATCACCGTCGAGAATCCGTTCCGCCAGCTCGAAGGGAAACACCTCCGTCTCGCCGGCCGTCAGGCGGGCCGTCACGGTGTCGGCGTCGGCCAGGTTCTGCGCGTCGGCCACCAGCTCGACCAGGGCCTCGAAGTCCTCCCGGCGCAGCGTGACGCTGTCCGGCGTCTCGGCGATCGGGATGATCGGCAGGACGGTCATCGGTGGATCTCCTTGCGAGTTCCAAGCTTCGGCAGCGTAACCACCGGCGCACTCAAACTCCACGCCCCCTCACCACACCCCCTCACCACCCCCACCACCCCCGGGCCATCGCCGCGGCGGCGACGGGGATGGCCAGCAGGCCCAGGCCCTCTGCCGCCACGAAGCCCCGCACCCGGCGCACCGCGCCCTCCGGCGGGGCGAAGGCGGCGTCGGCGCGGGCGGCGCGGCGCCAGCCGAGGATGGCCCGCGTCGGGGCCACCGACAGCAGGCCGACCAGGGCGAACAGCGCCATCTTCACCCAGAAGGCCGGGTTGTCCCAATAGGCCTCCGGCCCCTTGGGGCCCAGGAACAGCCGGGCGATCCCCACCGCCACCAGCAGCCCCGCCGCCGCGCCATAGGCGGCGTCGAGCCGGCCCAGCCGGCGCAATCCATCGGCACCCAGCGGTGCGGCCAGCAGGGCCAGCTCCGCCGCCAGCGCCATGGCCAGGGCGAAGGCCAGCGCGTGGTGGAGCGCGGCGAGCAGCAGATCCGTCATGGCGGCACCATCCCCGGCGTGGCATGTTGACACCGTCAACATAGCGGGGATGTGAACGGTGTCAACATCGACGCGCGGCGCCTACCACCACGGCGACCTCGCGGCCGCCCTGCGGCGGGCGGCGGAGGACCTGCTCGACGAGGGGGGCAGCGGGGCGGTCAGCCTGCGCGCGGCGGCGCGCCGCGCCGGGGTCTCGGCCTCGGCCTGCTACCGCCACTACCCGGCCAAGGAGGACCTGATGGCGGCGGTGGCCGAGCAGGGCTTCGCCGAGCTGGGCGAAGCCCTGGCCGGGGTCGCCCAGGGCGACGGGGAGATGGCGGACATGGCCGTGGCCTATGTGGGCTTCGCGGTGGCCCGGCCCGGGCGCTTCCGCCTGATGTTCGGGGCGGCACCCTGGCCGCGCGGCCGCCACCCCGGCCTGGACGCCGCGGCGGCCGCCAGCTATGGGGCGCTGGAGGCGGCGGTGGCGCGGACCGGGCGGGGCGGCGACGGGGTGCGGGCCGCGACCACCGGCGCCTGGGCGCTGGTCCACGGCCTCGCCACCCTCATCCTCGACGGCCGGGTGCCGGGCGACGACGTGCCAGGCCTGGTGCGCGCCGTGCTGGGCGCCCGGGGACCCGGCCACTTGTATTAGATCGCCGGGGGCGGGCCGGGCCACGGCCATGGCATGTGCACCGCGCGCAGGCAGACGGCCCGCCCCGGATCCGCCCGCGCTGCCACACAACACGCCAGCCCGGCACCCCCCGACCGCCCGGAACCCGCGGCTTTCCGTCCCATGCGGCGAAGTGGCACGCCGCTTGCTTCTCCCTTTCCATTCCTCGGACATGCGGCGAACACGGGAGGGTACAAGCATGAAGCACTGTACGATCCTTCTCGCTCTCGGGCTGGCGCTGGCGCCGGCCGGTGCGGCGTTGGCGGAGACCATCGAGATCGGCATCGGCCACCAGAGCACGGTGACCAACACGGTTCCCGGCGGCATCATCCTGGAGAAGCTGAAGCTTCTCGAAAAGCACCTGCCCACCGACGGCAAATACGCCGGCGTCACCTACGACGTGGTCTACCAGGACTACACGTCGGGCCCGCCGATCACCAACCAGATGCTGGCGGGCAAGCTGGCCTTCGGGGTGATGGGCGACTACCCGCTGATCGTCAACGGCGCCAAGTTCCAGGCCTCGGGCAGCGGCGAGACGCGGCTGATCGCCGTCACCGGCTACAACCTCAAGGGCACCGGCAACGGCATCGTCGTGCCGGTGGCCTCCGACGTCTATTCCCTGGACCAGCTCGCCGGCAAGTCGATCTCCACCCCCGTCGGCAGTGCGGCCTGGGGCATGACCCTGAAGGCGCTGCGCGACGCCGGGCTGATCGACACGGTGAAGATCCAGAACCAGGCGCCGCCGGTCGGCGTCGTCAACATCGCCCAGGGCAAGATCGACGCCCATTCCGACTTCTGCCCGTGGTCGGAGGTGATGGAGTTCCGCGGCACCGGCCGCAAGATCTTCGACGGCAGCGAGGCGAACATCCCGACCTTCCACGGCACCGTGGTGACCAAGGCCTTCGCCGACGAGCACCCGGCCATCGTCCAGGCCTACATGGACGCCACCATGGAGGCCCAGGACTGGATCGTCGAGGACCCCGTGCGCGCCGCCACCAAGGTGTCGGAGTGGACGGGCGTGGAGAAGGAGGTGCTCTACCTCTACTTCTCCAAGGGCGGCATCTCGACCTTCGAGCCGTCGCTGAAGCCGCAGTGGATCGCCGCGCTGAAGTACGACCACGACCTGCTGGCCAAGGAGACCGGCCTGACGGCGCTGGACTTCGACCGCTGGGTCGAGCCCAGCTTCGTCACCGCCGCCTTCGCCGCCCGCGGCCAGGACTACGCCGCCGCCGTGGGCTCGGTGGTCGCCTCCGCCCCCGGCGCGCCCGGCCTGGCCCCGGCGGAGATGTGGGTCGACGGCGAGGGCGTCACCACCTACGACAGCCCCGCCGCCATGACCGCCGCCTACCAGGGCGCGCAGAAGGCGGGCAAGCCGGTGCTGGCCACCTACGTCTACGACAAGGCGACCGGCCTGAAGCTGTTCGGCACGGTCGCCTTCTTCGTCAAGACCCCCGACGGCGCCCTCACCCCCTTCATGAAGAAGGGCGACGCCGAGGCCTACGCCGCCGCCCACCAGGGCGCGCTGGCGGGGTGGAGCGACCTGGTGTCGTGACGCCGCCGGCCGGCGGGGGCGTGCGCGTCCCCGCCGGCCGGCCCGTCCGGCACAGTCAGCGGTTTGCCAGGAGTCCCCCTTTCCATGAGCACCTCCTCCATGATGCATCGCGACGGCGATCCCGGCCCGGCCGCCGCGGCGGCTCCCGCGGCGGCGGCCCCCAAGGCGGCGGCCGTTCCATCGGCGGCCGTTCCATCGGCGGCTGGCCCGGCGGCCGGCGCCGCCTGGGCCGCCACCCACCTGCGCCCCACCCTCGTCAGCCTGGCCTCCGTCCTGCTGGGCATCGTGGTCTGGCACCTCGCCACCCTCTACCGGGTGGAGGTGTTCGTCAGCTTCCGCAACGTGCCGACCCCGGCGGCGGTGGCAACGGCGCTCGCCGGGCACCTCGCCGGGTCGGAGTTCTACGTGCATATCCTGGTGTCGCTGCAGCGCACCTTCAGCGCCTTCCTGGCGGCGGCGCTGCTGGGCGTGGCGCTGGGCACCCTGATGGGCCGCTCGCGCCTGGTGCGCGCCATGGTCGTCCCCTACATCGAGATCCTGCGGCCGATCCCGGCGGTGGCGTGGATCCCGCTGGCCATCCTGATGTGGCCGACCGAGGAGGCCTCGATCATCTTCATCACCTTCCTCGGCGCCCTCTTCCCCATCGTGCTGAACACCCTGCACGGGGTCGAGCAGACGCCGGAGATCCTGGTGCGCGCCGCCAAGTCGCTGGGCGCCTCGCGCCTGCAGATCTTCTGGAACGTGATCCTGCCGGCCGCCCTGCCCTCGATCGCCGCCGGCCTGTCGATCGGCATGGGGGTGAGCTGGTTCTCGCTGCTGGCCGGCGAGATCATCTCGGGCCAGTACGGCATCGGCTACTTCACCTGGAACGCCTACTCACTCATCAACTATCCCGACATCGTCGTCGGCATGCTGGTGATCGGCGCGCTGGGCACCCTGTCGACCTACGCGGTGGGGCTGGCGACCCGGCCGTTCCTGGCGTGGCAGCGCCGCACCCGCTGACGCCGCCCGCCCCACCGCTGCGTCCCTCGAACCGGAGGCCGATCCATGAACCTGAACGTCGTCGCCCTGCGTGACCGCCCGCGTCCGGCCGCGGCCCTGCGCGCCAAGGGCCGGGACCGCGGCCACATCGCCATCGACCGCGTCGCCATCGCCTTCGGCAAGGGGGCGGCGGCCCGCACCGCGGTGACCGAGACCACCCTGGACATCCGGCCGGGCGAGTTCGTCTGCATCCTCGGGCCGTCGGGCTGCGGCAAGTCGACCCTGCTCAACTCCATCGCCGGCTACGTCACGCCGTCCGGCGGCGCGGTGCGGGTGGACGGCGAGCCGGTGACCGGCCCCGGCCCCGACCGCGGCATGGTGTTCCAGCAATACTCGCTGTTCCCCTGGAAGACGATCCGCCAGAACATCGCCTTCGGCCCCAAGGTCGCTGGCCTCGGCCAGGCGGAGTGCGAATCCACCGCCAACACCTTCCTGGAGATGGTCGGCCTGACCAAGTTCGCCAACAGCTACCCGGCGGAGCTGTCGGGCGGCATGCAGCAGCGCGTCGGCATCGCCCGGGCGCTGGCCAACTATCCCAGCGTGCTGCTGATGGACGAGCCGTTCGGGGCGCTGGACGCCCAGACCCGGCTGATGATGCAGGAGAGCCTGCTGAAGATCTGGAGCGAGTTCGGCACCACCGTGGTGTTCGTCACCCACGACGTCGACGAGGCGATCTTCCTGGCCGACCGGGTGCTGGTCATGAGCGCCAGCCCCGGCGCCATCATCGACGACCTGGCGGTCGACCTGCCCCGTCCCCGCCAGCCCGAGATGGCCACCACCGACGCCTTCGTGCGCCTGAAGAAGCGCTGCCTGGAGCGCATCCGCGCCGAGAGCCTGAAGGCCTTCGAGACGGGCGGGCGCTGATGGCGGTTCCGGTCCGCTCCCCCCGCCCCGCCCCGCCGTCGCGCGTCTCGGCGGTCTTCCTCAGCGAGGCGCCGGGGCACCTGGACGAGGGCGCCGGCTTCCTCGGCCGGCTCGAGGCCGCCGACCTGGCGCGGGTGCGCGCCGCCGGCACCACCCGGGTGCTGCGGCGCGGCGAGGGCGTGTTCTTCCAGGGCGACGCCCACCACGGCATCTGGCTGATCGAGAGCGGCGGGGTGCGCACCTTCTACGTCGGCCCGTCGGGGCGCGAGATCACGCTGGCGCTGTGGACGTCCGGCCATTTCGTCGGCGGGCCGGAGATCTTCGGCGGTGGCACCCACATGTGGTCGGCCGACGTCCAGGAGGACGCCATGCTGCTGTACCTCGACGGCGGCACCATCCGCCGCCTGATCGAGACCATGCCGCGCTTCGCCATCTGCCTGATCGACGGCCTGGTGGCCAAGGGCAAGTGCTACTCCGCCCTGGTGCAGATGCTGGGCACCCGCTCGGTCACCGAACGCCTGGCCCAGCTCCTGCTGATCTTCGCCGACACCTACGGCCGGCCCGAGGGCAACCGGCTGGTGATCGAGCGCCGGGTGACCCACGACCAGCTCGCCGCCATCGTCGGCGCCACCCGCCAATGGGTCACCATGACCCTGGACAAGTTCCAGAAGCGCGGCCTGATCGCGGTGGGCCGCCAGAGCATCGTGGTGGAGCAGTACGACCAGCTCAAGGCGCTGGCCGAGGATCCCGAAGGGCGGGGCTGACCGCCCGGCGGCGCCGGTGGCCGCCGCGCCCGGGCTCGGTCAGGCCGGGCTCGGTCAGGCCGGGCCGGGCGCCCCGGCGCCGGCCGGCCGCATGCGGTTGAGCACCCGGCGGGCGAAGCTGGCGCCCAGGCCCGGCCGCACCGCGTCGGTGACCCGGATCAGCGCGTTCATGGTGGCGGCGGCGGCGTCGTCGCCCGGCAGCAGCTCGGGCAGCCGCTTCTCGAAGACGCGGTTCAGCGCCGCCTCGACCTCGCCCAGGACCTGGGTCGTCTGGCTGTGGCAGCGCAGGCCGTCGGGCCCGTCCAGGGTCCGGTGCAGCAGGCTCGCCGCCCGCTCCGCCGCGGCGAACCGCTCCTCCGGCCCGGCGCCGGCCAGGGCAATGGACACCCGCCGCTCGGTGAAGGGGGCGAGCACCAGCAGGCGCAGGGTCGGCAGCAGGCGGTTGGCGGTCAGCGGCATCAGCGTGGCGCGCACGCTCAGCACCCGCTTGTGGCGCGCCGCGCCGGCCTCCAGCACCCCCGCGCCCAGCAGGCCGTGCAGCCAGTTCCCCGCCGCCATGGTGCGGGCGTGCGCGTCGAACACGTCGGCCGGGGGGGCCTCGGCCGGCTCGAACTGCAGGGCGTCGACCGCGGCGGTGCCGAGCCGCTCGGCCTCGCCCACCAGATGCTCCATCAGCGCCAGCACCGCCGGCGGCGCCGCGGCGTCGTCGATCTGGCCGGTGCCGCCCGGGCGCTGCTGGGTGGAGAGGCGCAGCGCCGCCACCAGCGGCCACGGCGCCTCGACGCTGCGGGCCACCATGACCAGGAAGGCGGCGGCCCGTTCCGGTCCGGCGGGGCCGGCCGCGGCGAAGCCCTGGAGGGTGCGCTCCACGTCCTTGTGCAGGTCGTAGAGGAACTCCCGGTCGTCGCGCCAGCCGGGGCTGGCCAGCCGGCCGTCGATCCCCATGACCAGGCTGAGGAACGGGTCGCGCAGCTCCACCGACACCGCCATCAGGGCGGCCAGCCGCCCGGCGGCGTCGGCGATCCGCTCGGGATCCCACAGGTCGGGGGGCAGGTCGCCGGTGCGCGCCAGACGGTCGGCGAAGCGCCGGGCCTCGCCGGAGTCGCTGGCCAGCGCGTTGAGGCAGCGCAGCGCCTCGCCCTGGGCGTCGAGGGTGATGTTGGCGACGGATTCGGAGCGCAACGCGGTGTCGACGTCGCCCGGCGTGCGCGGGTCGACGGTGGCCATGATGGCCTCCAGCCGGCTCGCCAGGGCGCCCAGCCGGCGGCCGTTGCGCTCCACCATGAACCGCCACAGCGGCCCCAGCCAGGCCCGCGACAGCACCCAGGGCCGCGCCGCGGCGTCGCCGACCCGGTCGAGGCCGTCGACCAGCAGAGGCTGGAGCGGCGCCCACACCAGACGCGACAGGGTGGGCAGGCGCGGCAGGTCGAGACCGCGCAGCATCGGCCGGATTTCCGCCAGCACCGCGTCGATGGTCCGGCTGCCGGCGGCGAATCGCAGCCGGCGCAGCTCCAGGGTGTGGATGACCGCGGCCAGCGTGCGCCGCGACACCCCGGACAGCAGGTCGTGCACCGTCTCGCGCGGCCGGGCGAACGACGCGCCCTGCGCCGCCGACGGCGCTCCGGGGTCCCCCGGCACGGTGTCGTAGAGAAGCCGGTTGAACAGCCCGGACACCGGGCCACGACGACGCGGCGCCGGCGCCGTCATCACAGCCACCGCGCTCGTGTCGACGATGACATCGTGCTCGCCCGCATCCCGCCCCGCTTTGCCCCGCTCGCCCCACCCCGACGGGCAACCATCGGGCGGGGCTCGCAAACCACCGCCGCCGACGCGGGGCGCGTCCCGCGGGCGGCGGCCGTGGCGTGTGTCGACCCCGTAACAGGATCGCATAGCGTCGCACACGAAGCGAACAGTCTTTCGCAGTGCGGGATCGAATCTGGCGCGCTGTGGCGCCGCTGCACCCCTGGGGCCGCGGCGCCGCGGCGCCCCGCGATCACCAGCGGGCGATCACCAGCGGGCGATCACCAGCGGTAGGTCAGCGTGGCGTAGACCGTGCGCCCGGTGCCGTAGTAGCAGCCGGTGGTGCTGAGGCAGGTCGCGACGTACTCCGTGTCGAACAGGTTCTGGGCGTTCACCGCGATGCCCAGCCCCTCGAGCCGGGGCGCCGCGGCGCCGAGGTCGTAGCGGATGGCGGCGTCGACCAGGGCGTAGCCGTCGATGGCGTAGGTGTTGGCGTTGTCGCCGTAGGTCTGGCCCATCCAGCGCACGCCGGCGCCGACGCCGAGGCCGGCCAGCGCGCCCTCGCGCACCGTGTAGTCGGCCCAGGCCGAGGCCTGGTGGCGCGGCACGAAGGCGTAGCGGTTGCCCTCCAGGCTGACCCCGGCGGCGTTGGCGTTGGCCTCGGTGATCTCGCTGTCGGTGTAGGCGTAGGACGCCACCAGCGACAGGGACGGCGTCAGCTGCGCCTTGCCCTCCAGCTCCACGCCCTGCATCCGCACCTCGCCGGTCTGTTCGTTGAAGCGGGTGTCCACGGGGTCGGGGGTGAGGACGTTGCGCTGGACCAGCCGGTAGGCGGCCAGCGTCACCATGCTCTGGGAGCCCGGCGGCTGGTATTTGACGCCCAGCTCGAGCTGCTCGCCCTCGGTCGGCTCGAACGGCGTGCCGGAGCGGTCGGAGCCGCCGGCCGGCTGGAACGAGGTGGCCCAGCTGGCGTAAGGGGCGATGCCGTTGGCGAAGGCGTAGACCAGCCCGGCCCGGCCGGTGAAGGCGCGGTCCTCCTGCTCGACCCGGGTGGTGGTCCCGCTGGCCGCCAGGGTCGTGTCGGTGTCGGTGTCGGCCCAGTCGTGGCGGGCGCCCAGGGTCAGGGTGAAGCCGGCGACCTCGATCTGGTCCTGGATGTAGGCGCCGAGCTGGGAGCGGTCCTGTTCGATGGTCATCGCCGCCGCCGGGCGGGTCGGCGTGGCCACCCCGTAGGCCGGGGTGTAGGCGTTGAAGGGGGTGGTCAGCACCTGCAGCGCGGATTCCTCGAAGCGGCTGGTCTCGTAGGAATAGTCGACGCCGACCAGGGCGGTGTGGGCGACCGCCCCGGTGGCGAAGCGGGCCACCGCCTGGGTGTCGACGGTGGTGAGGCGCGCCGTCTCCGGGAAGGCCCAGGCGTAGCGCAACAGGGCGGCGGGGTCGCAGGCGGCGGCGCTGAGGCAGAAGGCCTGGACGCGCTGGGTGTCGACGTCCACCGCGCCGTGGCGCAGGGTCTGGCGCAGGCTCCAGGTGTCGTCGATGTCGTGGCTCGCCTCGTAGCCGACGAACCACTGTTCGTTGGTGAATCGGTCGAAGCCCGGTTCGCCCACGAAGGTGTCGCGCGGCAGGGCGGCGTAGGCGTCGGTGAACAGGGTGCCGTTGGCCGGCAGGGCGGGGGCGCCGCCGCCGCCGTCGGACTCGATGCGCTGGTACTCGCCCAGCAGCGTCACCTCGGTGGCGTCGCCGGGCCGCCAGGTCAGCGACGGGGCGACGTAGATCTTCTCCTCCTCGACGTGGTCGAAGTGGGTGTCGCCGACGCGGCCCAGCCCGACGATGCGGCCGAGCAGCCGGCCCTCGCCGTCGATCCGCCCGCCCAGGTCGACCGCCCCCTGCCAGCGCTCCGGCGTGCCGGTCTGCACCGCCACCTCGCGCACCGCCGCGTCGGTCGGGCGCTTGCGCACCATGTTGACGGTGCCGCCCGGCGTGCCCTGGCCGTAGAGGATGGACGACGGCCCCTTCAGCACCTCGACCCGCTCCAGCCCGTAGGTCTCGACCCGGGGCTGGGCGTAGCCGCGCGCCCCGAAGGGCAGGCGCAGCCCGTCGAGGTAGCGGCCGGGGGTGAAGCCGCGCACGGTCAGCCAGTCGTGGCGCACGTCGTTGTCGCCGTACTGGGCCACCACGCCCGGGGTGTAGCGCAGGCTCTCGGTGACGCTCTGGACGCCCTGGTCGTCCATCTGGTCGCGGGTCACCACGTTGATGGCCTGGGGCGTCTCCAGCAGCGGCGTGTCGGTCTTGGTGCCGGTGGCGCTGCGCCGCGCCACGTAGCCGTCGACCGGCCCGCGCGCCGTCTCGGCGCCGGCGGCCCCCTCCACGGTCAGGGTGCCCAGCGTCAGGGCGCCGCCCGCCGGCGGCCCGTCCAGGCGCACGGTGCCGGGGGCGACGAAGCGCCAGGTCAGCCCGCTGCCGTCCAGCAGCCGGGCGAAGCCCTCGGCCACCGTGACGCGGTCGTGCAGGCCGGGGCTGGTCTTGCCCTGGGTCAACGCGGCGTCGAACGACAGGGTGACCCCGGCCGCCGCGGCGAAGCGGCTGAGCACGGCGCCCAGCGGCCCACCGTCGATGGCGTAGCGCGCGGCGGCCGCCGGGGCCTGGACCGTTCCCTGCTGGGCCGCCTGCTGCGCCTTGGACGTCTGCTGCGCGAGGGCCGGGGCGGCCGCCAGGGCGGCGTGGCCGGCCGGCAGCGCCAGCCCGAGGCAGGCCGCGGCGGCGAGGCGGCGGCGCCCGGTGCGGCCGGTGTGGGGGGCGGAGGGGTGTGGGCCCAGGGGGCGGCCACTGTCGTGCGCCATGGTGATCCTCGTGCGCGGCCATCGGGAGGGGGACGGCGCCGCCCGCGATGCGACGCCCATACCCCCGGGTCGGACGAGACGGCGAAAGGGACAAGGGCGGGGCGAAAAAACTTCACCCTCACGCCGCCGCGCATCCTGGGACTGTAGGATCATGCCTACCCTGCGGTTGTTTCCCTTGGAGGACCACATTAAGCTGATCCGACCGAAACGGATCGGAGCCCCAGCCATGGGCCGGATGATGTCCAGCCGGGAGTTCAATCAGAATCCCAGCGAGGCGAAGCGGGCGGCCGCGACCGGGCCGCTGATCGTCACCGACCGCGGGGAGCCCGCGTTCGTCCTGCTGACGTACGATGACTTCCGACGTCTGTCCGGCCAGATCGACGGCTCGTTGCTCGACCTGCTGCGCCAAGACGGTCCGGAGGGGGACTTCGACGTCGACATGCCACGGCTTGGCGATGGCCTCGCGCGGCCAGCAGACCTCGGCTGATGTTCCTGCTGGACACCAACGCCGTTTCGGAGCTGCGTCGGCCTGACAGGGCCAATCCCGGTTTGGTGGCGTGGGCCGCCGCCGCCGCGCCGGCCGAGCTGTTCATCTCGGCCATCACACTGTTCGAGATCGAGCTGGGCGTCCGGCAGGCGGGACGCAAGGACGCGGCCAAGGAGGCGGTGTTGCGCGCTTGGGTCGATGGACGCCTGGTCCCGGCCTTCCGGGATCGCATCCTGCCGGTCGACGGCCCGGTGGCGCAGCGCTGCGCCGCCTTGCACGTGCCGGACCCGCGCCCGCAGCGCGACAGCCTGATCGCGGCCACGGCGCTGGTTCACCGGCTGGTCGTGGTCACGCGCAACACCCGTGACTTCGAGCCGATGGGCGTCCGGCTGCTCGATCCGTGGAGCGCCGCCTGAAACCCGCTGCGGCGGGAGGACGGCGTCCCGGCCCGTCGCAGAGCGCGGCCCCACCCCTCACCGCGGGGCCACGGTGACCCAGTAGCCGGTGCGCCGCACCACCCGCACCGGCAGGGAACCCGCCAGGGCGGCCAGGGCGCGGTCGGTGTCGGCCAGCGGGAAGGCGCCGGACACCCGCAGGCCGGCCACCGAGGTGTCGCAGCCGAGGTGGCCGGGGCGGTAGCGCGCCAGCTCCGCCACCAGGTCGCCGAGGCGCCAGTCCACCGCCACCAGCACGCCGCCGGTCCACGAGGTCTGCGCCGGGTCCAGGGCGGCGGGCGGGTCCACCGCCGCCGGGGTGAAGCGGGCGCCCTGCCCTTCCCGGACGATGCGGGTGGCGCCGGCGGCGGACACCTCCACCGCGTCCTCCATCACCGCGACCCGGGTGGCGCCGTCGTCGAGGCGCACGGTGAACCGCGTGCCCAGCGCCCGGATGCGGCCGTGCGCGGTCGCCACCACGAAGGGGCGGGGCGGCCGCACCGGGTCGGGCGCCGTCTCGATCAGGATCTCGCCGGCGTGCAGGGTCACCCGCCGCTCCACCGCGGTGAAGACCACGTCGACGGCGCTGGCGGTGTTCAGCACCAAAGCCGTGCCGTCGGCGAGGCGGACGGCCGTGCGCCCGCCGGTTCCGGTGCGGTGGGTCGCCAGCCAGGCCGGCCACGGCAGGGCGTCGTTGGCGGCCCAGGCGGTGCCGCCGATGGCGAGCGCCCCGGCGACCGCCTTGAGAACGGCGCGCCGCCCGGCCGGCACCGCGCCGGCGGCGCCGTCGCCGGCGGCCAGCGCCAGGGTGGCGCGGGACAGCCGGGCGGGCAGGCCGTCGAAGCTCCGCGTCAGCGCCTCCACCCGCTCCCAGGCGTCCTGGTGGCGGGCGTCGGCGGCGTGCCAGCGCCGCCACGCCGCGTGGTCGGTGTCGGTGGCCGTGCCGGAGCGCAGGTGGGCGTACCAGCCCGCCGCCGCCTTGAGCGCGGCGCGGTCGGGGGCGCTGCCGGACCGGGGGCCGCGGTCGCTCACAGCCCGGCGTCGAGGCGGAAGAGCAGGCAGTGCTCCATGGCCCGGGCCATGTACTTCTTGACCGAGCTGACCGAGACGCCAAGCCGCGCGGCGATCTCGGCATAGGCCAGCCCGTCGAGCTGGGCCATCAGGAAGGCCTGGCGCACCCGCGGCCCCAGCCCGTCCAGCATGGCGTCGATCTCGGCCAGGGTCTCCAGCACCACCGCCCGGGCCTCGGGCGACAGGGCCACCGGCTCCGGCTCGCGGGCCAGCGCCTCCAGATAGGCGCGCTCCAGGCTGACCCGGCGCAGGTGGTCGGTCATCACCCGGCGCGCCACGGTGGCCAGGAAGCCGCGGGGCTGGCGGATCGCCGCCGCCGCCGATCCTGCCGGCGATCCTGCCGCCGCACCGGCGATCAGGCGCACGAAGGTGTCCTGGGCCAGGTCGGCGGCGCTGTGGGCGCAACCCAGGCGGCGGTGCAGCCAGCCGACCAGCCAGCCGTGGTGGTCGCTGTAGAGGGCGTGGAACGCGCCCTGGGCGGGCGCCGCGGCGTCGGACATGGCGGAACGGGACCGTCGGGGTGGGAGGGCGGACGGGTGGGAGGGCGGACGTCCGGACAGCCTAGCGAGAATGAGAACAAGTCGCAATATTGCCGAGGGTCGGGGCTGCGGTGGCCCGACAATGTCGACAATCATCGACATTATGAACAATGTCGACACTCTCGCCCCGGCGATCGCTCCCGTCCGCGCCCCGGGTGCGACGGATCGTCGCCCGTTTTCAAGGGCTTGCCGAAAATCCTGCGGGTTGGCGCGGCGCTTGCTTTGGTGGGGTGTGGCCCGCGGGATCACCGGCGGGCCGTCCACCAAGGGAACAAGGGCAGAGCCAATGAGCACCGCACCCGAAACGGTTACCAGCTACCTGCGGCCGATCGATCGCGACGGGCTGATGGCGTTCGCGGACAAGGGCCGCGCCAACCCCGGGTCGCGGGGCACCAACCTCGTGCACACCGTGTGCGAGGGCCAGTACCGGACGCTGAGCTATGTCGGCTCCCATGAGCCGGTGGTGGTCGACGAGCCGCCCCACCTGTTCGGCCAGAACACCGCGCCGGCGCCGGGCGAGATCGCCCTGTCGGCGCTGGGCGGCTGCCTCGCCGTCGGCATCACCGCGGTGGCCACCTGGAAGAACGTCCGGCTGTCCAAGCTGGAGCTGTTCCTGGAGGGCGACATCGGCAACCCCGCCGCCTGGGGTGCCGGCGGGGCCGACAAGGCGCCGGCCGACATGGGGTTCCAGGAGATCCGGGTGAAGGTCGTCGTCGAGGGCGACGCCAGCCGCGAGGCGCTGGCGGAGATCGTCCGCCACGCCAACCACTACTCGCCGGTCGCCAACACCATGCGCAACCCCATCCCCTTCTCCATCGGCCTCGCCGACTGACCGGCCCCCTCCCGCCGTCCCGCACCGAGCGAGGTTGCAATGACAGATGCTGCTTGTATCGATCCCGTCCGTCAGGACGCCTGGAGCGACCGGGTCGTCCTGGACCGGGTCGCGGCGGTCGCGCAGGGCCCGCTGGCCGGTCTGGTCAACCGGATCGACCACGACGGCCACTACCCGCTCGAGGTCATGGCCGCGCTCGGGCGGGCCGGCGCGCTGGGCGTCCACCTCGACCGCCACGGCCGGCGCGTCGGCCTGGCCATCGCCGCCATGGAGACGGTCAGCCGGGTGTGCGGCGCCACCGGCTTCCTGATGTGGGCCCACCAGGTGTGCGGCCTCTACCTGGAACGCTCGGGCAACCCGGCGCTGGCGGGCGCCCTGCTGGAGGACCACGCCGCCGGCCGCCGCTTCGGCGGCACCGCGCTGTCCAACCCGATGAAGGCGCTGTCGGGCATCGAGCCGATGCTGCTGCGCGCCACCCCGGTTCCCGGCGGCTACCGGGTGTCGGGCGCCCTGCCCTGGGTCAGCCACATCGGCCCCGGCCAGTATTGCGGGGCGATGGCGCGGGTCGAGCACGACGACGGCGGGTGCCACGAGATCCTCTTCCTGCTCGACTGCGACGACGCGACGGAGCTGCGGCCCTGCCCGCAGTTCTCGGGCATGGAGGGCACCAGCACCTGGGCGATCCGCCTGAAGGACCGCTTCGTCGGCGCCGACCGGCTGGTCGCCGACCCCGCCCGCCCCTTCGTGGGGCGCATCCGCGCCCCCTTCATCCTGCTGCAGACCGGCATCGCGCTGGGCGTGGTGGGCGGCAGCATCGACTCCATGCGCGAGGTCGAGGCCTCCCACGGCCACGTCAACCGGCACCTCGACGACCGCCCCGACGAGCTGGAGCGCGAGGCGCTGGACCTGCGCACCCGCATCATGGCGCTGGCCGAAACCCCCGACGAGGAGGGCCGCGACTACCTGCTCGACGTGCTCGACGCCCGGGTCCAGGGGGCGGAGCTGGCGCTGCGCGCCGCCCAGTCGGCGCTGCTGCACCAGGGGGCGCGCGGCTACCTGATGGCGTCCGCGCCGCAGCGCCGGGTGCGCGAGGCCCATTTCGTGGCCATCGTCACCCCGGCCATCAAGCATCTGCGCTGGGAGATGGCCCGGCTCCTGAAGACGGAGCTGCCGGCATGACCGACGCCCTCGACGCCTGGCGCCAGTACATCTGCCGCGCCTGCGGCCTGATCTACGACGAGGAGCTGGGCGACCCCGACAGCGGCCTCGCCCCCGGCACCCGCTTCGCCGACATCCCCGAGGACTGGGAATGCCCGGTCTGCGGCGTCACCAAGGCCGAGTTCGAGCCCTACGAGCGGCCGCAGCCGATGCCCGCCGCCGCTGCCGCCGCCGCTGCCGCCGCCGCCGAGGCGGGGCCGGCGCACCGGGCGCCGGGCGTGGTCATCGTCGGCGCCGGCCTGGCCGGCTGGAGCGTCGCGGAGGCCGTGCGCGCCCTCGACGCCACCATCCCGGTGACCGTGGTCACCAACTGCACCGGTGACGTCTACCACAAGCCGGAGCTGTCGGTGGCGCTGGCCCGCGGCCTGGCGCGCGACCGGCTGGCCCGGCGCAGCGGGGCGGAGCAGGCGGCCCGGCTGGGCGTCCGGCTGCTGGCCGACACCGTCGCGGTCGGGCTGTCGCCGTCGGTGCGGCGCCTGCGCACCACCCGCGGCACGCTGCGCTACGCCCATCTGGTGCTGGCCTCGGGCGCCCGCCCCGCCCTGCCCCGCGCCCTGCCCGCCGACCTGTGCTGGCGGGTCAACGACCTCGACGCCTGGGCCGGGCTGCGCCGGGCATTGGGCGACGGTCCGAAGGAGGTGGCCATCGTCGGCGCGGGCATGATCGGCTGCGAGCTGGCCGAGGACGCCGCCCGGGCCGGGCACCGCGTCACCCTGCTCGACGTCGACTCGCGGCCGCTGGCGCGCCTGCTGCCGCCGCCGGCCTCGGAGCGGCTGCGGCGCGGCCTGGAATCCCTGGGGGTCGTCTTCCTCGGCCCGGTCGAGGTCGCGGCGGTGGAGGGTGACGGCGCACGCCGCCGCCTCACCACCCGCTGCGGGCGGGTGCTCGGGGCCGATGTGGTGGTCGCCGCCACCGGGCTGGCGGCGGAGTCGCGGATGGCGCGGGCCGCCGGCCTCGCCGTCCGCAACGGCATCGCCGTCGACCCCACGTCCTTGCGGACCAGCGCCGCGGACGTCTACGCCCTGGGCGACTGCATCAGCATCGACGGCGCGCCCTGCCGCTTCGTCGAGCCGATCGCCCGGCAGGCCGACGCCATCGCCCATGCCGTCCTCGGCCGGCCGCACCCCGGCTACGCCCACCAGCCGCCGGTGATCCGGCTGAAGACCCGGTCGGCCCCGTTGGTCCTGCACGGCCTTCCCGATCCCGGCGGCGACTGGCGCACGCTGCGCGACGACCCGGACGGCCTGGTCATGGAGCAATGGCGCGACGACCGCCTGCACGCCCGGATCGTCGCCTGAACGCCGGCCCGACTCCCACCCCGCGAGGACGCCCGTCGATGACCGACCCCCTCCTGCGCGACGATCCCCTGGCCGAGGCGTCGGCCATCATCGAGCGGACCCTCCAGGGGCGGGGGGCCCGTCCGGTGGTGCGCTGCTTCTTCGACGCCGCCTCGTGCACCAT
Source organism: Azospirillum sp. NS33 (assembly GCF_059703765.1). NCBI lineage: Bacteria > Pseudomonadati > Pseudomonadota > Alphaproteobacteria > Rhodospirillales > Azospirillaceae > Azospirillum > Azospirillum sp. NS33. The sequence goes on from NZ_BAAKJB010000013.1 coordinate 142,997, forward strand.
GACCTACGTGGTGCACGACCCGATGACGCGGGGGGCCGCCGTCATCGACAGCGTGCTGGACTTCGATCCGGTGTCGGGCGCGGTCGCCCACGCCTCGGCCGAGCGGGTCGCCGGCCGGGTCCGGGCCGAGGGGCTCAAGGTCGCCTGGCTGCTGGAGACCCACATCCACGCCGACCACCTGTCCGCCGCCCCCTGGCTGCAGGACCGGCTCGGTGGCACCCTCGCCGCCGGGCGGCGGGTCGTCGAGGTGCAGTCCCACTTCGCGACGGTCTTCAACGCCGGCAGCGAGTTCGCCCACGACGGCTCGCAGTTCGACACCCTGTTCGGCGACGGCGACCGCTTCAGCGTCGGGACCATCGACGCGCTCGCCCTCCACGTCCCGGGCCACACCCCGGCCGACGTCGCCTACGTCATCGGCGACGCGGTGTTCGTCGGCGACACCCTGTTCATGCCCGACGCCGGCACCGCGCGCGCCGACTTTCCCGGGGGCGACGCCCGCCGCCTCTACGCCTCCATCCGCCGCCTGCTGGCCCTGCCGCCGCGCACCCGCATGTTCCTGTGCCACGACTACAAGGCGCCGGGGCGCGACCATCACGGGTTCGAAACGACGGTTGCGACGCAACGCAGCGATAACGTCCACGTGCGCGACGGCATCGCCGAGGACACCTTCGTGCGCCTGCGCACCGAGCGCGACCGCAGCCTGGCGCCGCCGCGCCTGCTGATGCCGGCGGTGCAGGTGAACATGCGCGCCGGCCACCTGCCGCCGGCGGAAGCCAACGGCACCCGCTACCTCAAGATCCCGCTGGCGCCGCCGCGCTGACACGGCGCCGTCCCCCGATCACCCCGGACCACCCCCGGCCAACCCCATCACAAGGACCGCCATTCCATGCTCGACCCCATGCAGTCGCTGGCCGGCGTCGCCGCGGGAAGCCTGGTCGGCTTCACCCTCGCCCTGGCCGGCGGCGGCGGCTCCGTGCTCGGGCTGCCGCTGATGGTCTACCTGGTCGGCGTGCCCAACCCCCATGTGGCGGTGGGGACCAGCGCCCTGGCGGTGGCGGCCAACGCGGCGGTCGGGCTGCTCGGCCACGTGCGCCGCGGCACCGTGCGCTGGCGCTGCGCGCTCTGCTTCGCCGCGGCCGGGGTGCTCGGGGCGGCGGCGGGCGCGCGGCTTGGCATGGCCATCGACGGCGCGCGTCTGCTGGTTCTTTTCGCCTTGTTTATGATCCTGGTCGGCGTCCTGATGCTGCGCCCCCGCGCCGAGGGCGGCGGAATGACCGCCGACTGCACCGGGCGGCGGCTGCCGCGGGTGGTCGGGTTCGGCGGTGCGACCGGCGTGCTGTCGGGGGTGTTCGGCATCGGCGGCGGGGTGCTCATCGTGCCCGGGCTGATCGCCTCCACCGGCATGCCGATCCTGAACGCCGTCGGCTCGTCCCTGGTGGCGGTGACCGCCTTCGGGCTGACCACCGCCGTCCACTACGCCCTGTCCGACCTGATCGACTGGGCGCTGGCCATCCTGTTCATCGCCGGCGGCGTCGCCGGCAGCCTGGCCGGGGCGCGGGCGGCGCAGGCGCTCGCCCGGCGCAAGGGCGCCCTGAACCGCGTCTTCGCCGCGCTGGTCTTCGCCGTGGCCGGCCTGATCCTCGCCAAATCCTTCGGCGCGCCCTGACGGGCCCGTCCGCACCCCTTCCCCCTCACCATAGGAACCCTCGCGATGAAGCGGCAAGACGTTACGGAAACGATCCTATCAAAGAAACGCATGGCGCGGCTGAGCTGGGCCGCGATCGGCGAGCGGATCGGCGGCGCCTCGCCGATCCTCGTCACCGCGGCGCTGCTGGGCCAGATGCCGCTGACCGCGGAACAGGCCGCCGCCGCCGCCGCGCTGTTCGAGCTGGGCGAGGAGGAGACGCTGCTGCTCCAGGAGATCCCCTACCGCGGCGCGCAGCCCTCGGCGGTGCCGTCCGATCCGCTGGTCTACCGCTTCCACGAGCTGGTGTCGGTCTACGGCACCACCTGGAAGGAGCTGATCCAGGAGGAGTTCGGCGACGGCATCATGTCGGCCATCGACTTCGAGATGGAGATGGAGCGCCAGCCCGACCCCAAGGGCGACCGCGTGAAGATCACCATGTCCGGCAAATTCCTTCCCTACAAGCGCTACTGACCCCGGGGCCGGCCGTGCCCCCGCCGCGGGTGCCGGCCGTTCCCTCCCTTCCGCGGCAAGAGAGGCCAACGCGATGATCAGACCCGGCGCGCACATCCAGATCGACGGCGTCACCCACCGCTACCAGGCGCGCGGACCCGTCGTGCTGGACGGCATCGGTGCGGAGATCCACCCCTGCGAGGCGGTGGCGATCATCGGCCGGTCCGGCTGCGGCAAGTCGACCTTGCTGCACCTCATCGCCGGCCTGGCCCATCCCTCCAGGGGCGCGGTCTTCATCGACGGGGCGCGGGTGTCCCAGCCCTCGCCGCGCTGGGTGATGATGTTCCAGGCGCCCTCGCTCTACCCGTGGATGAGCGTCGCCGAGAACGCCGGCGTCGGCCTGCGCTTCGCCGGGCTCGGCACGGCGGCGGCCCGCGACCGGGTCGCCGACCGTCTGCGCCTGGTCGGCCTGGAGAGCGTCGCCGACGCCAACGTCCAGGACCTGTCCGGCGGCCAGCAGCAGCGCGTGGCGCTCGCCCGCTCGCTGGTGATGGAGCCGGAGGTGCTGCTGCTGGACGAGCCCTTCTCGGCCCTCGACGCCTTCACCCGCGCCACCCTCCAGGCGGAGGTCCGGGGCATCGCCAAGCGCCTGGGCATCACGCTGATCTTCGTCACCCACGACATCGACGAGGCGGTCCTGATGGCCGACCGGGCGCTGGTCATGACCGCCAACCCCGGGCGCATCGTGGCCGACGTGGCGGTCGACCTGCCGGAGCAGCGCGACCGCGGCGACCCGGCGGTCAAGGCCGTGCGCAACGCCCTGATGGCCCGCTTCGAGGAGGTGGTCGGGGAGACGGTCGGCCGCCCGCGCGCCGCGGTCCATTGACCGCCGCCAACGATTGCAGACACCCACAACGACGGAAGGGCACGTGATGTGTGAGAAATGCGAACAGGTCGGCCTCGACCATTCCTCCTCCCTGTTCCACGCGCCGGTGTCGCGCCGGCGCTCGCTGGACATGCTGGCGGCCGGCGGCCTTGCCGCCTGGCTGGCGACGCTGCCGGGCGGCGGGGCGCGGGCCCAGGCCCCCGCCGACGACAAGGTGCGCATCGGCTACCTGCCGATCACCGACGCGACGGCGCTCCTCGTCGCCCACGCCAAGGGCTTCTTCAAGGACGAGGGGCTCGACGCCGAGACGCCGACGCTGATCCGCGGCTGGTCGCCGCTGGTGGAGAGCTTCGCGGCGCGCAAGTTCAACCTCGTGCACCTGCTCAAGCCGATCCCGGTGTGGATGCGCTACAACAACAACGTGCCGGTCAAGATCATGGCCTGGGCCCACACCAACGGGTCCGCCGTGGTGGTCGGCAAGGACACCGGGATCACCTCCTTCGCCGGCCTCGGCGGCAAGCAGGTGGCGGTGCCCTATTGGTACTCGATGCACAACATCGTGCTGCAGATGGCCCTGCGCGCGGCCGGCATCACCCCGGTCATCAAGGGCGAGGGCGAGACGGTCGCCGCGACCGAGTGCAACCTCCAGGTCCTGGCGCCGCCGGACATGCCGCCGGCGCTGGCCTCGCGCAAGATCGACGCCTACATCGTCGCCGAGCCGTTCAACGCCCTGGGCGAGCTGAAGGCGGGCGGCAAGGTCCTGCGCTTCACCGGCGACATCTGGAAGAACCATCCCTGCTGCGTCGTCTGCATGCACGAGGACGACACCCTGCACCGCAAGGCGTGGACCCAGGGCGTCATGAACGCCATCGTCCGCGCCGAGATCTTCGCCTCCCAGAACAAGGCGGAGGTGGCGCGGCTGCTGTCCAGGGACGGCGACGGATACCTGCCGGTCCCGGCCGAGGTGGTGACCCGCGCCATGACCCACTACGACGCCGACGCCTACGCCGAACCCGACGCGATCCGCAACGCCGCGGAGTTCGGCAACGGCCGCATCGACTTCCAGCCCTGGCCCTACCCCTCCGCCACCCGGATGATCGTCGAGGCCATGGGCAAGACCGTGGTCAGCGGCGACACCGCCTTCCTCGGCAGCGTGTCGCCCGACCTGGTCGCCCGGGACCTGGTGAACTACGACTTCGTCAAGACCGCCCTGGAGACCTACCCGGAGTGGAAGCAGGACCGCAGCGTCAACCCCAGCGACCCCTATGACCGCACGGAGGTGGTGAAGCTATGAGCATGGCCGGGGCATCCCTTTCCTGCGCGCGGTCGCGGATCGCCGAGGTCCCGGCGGGCGCCCTGCTCGCCGCGGCCCTGCGCGCCGTCGCCTATCCCGCCGGCGGTGTCCTCATCCTGCTGGCCGTCTGGTGGCTGGGCGGCGAGGTGGTGGCCGCGAACCCGCGCACCGCGTCCTTCGCCGGCTTCGCACCGGCGCCGGCCGTTCGGGCGCTGCTCGACATGGCGGCCTCGGGCGCCGTGCTGGACGCCGCGTGGCCCAGCCTGCAGCGCATCGCCCTCGGGCTCGGCTGGGCGGTCGTCATCGGCGTTCCGCTCGGCATCCTGACCGGCCGGGTGCCGCGGTTCCGCCAGCTCACCCACGTGCCCTTCCAGTTCCTGCGCATGATCAGCCCGCTGTCGTGGATGCCGGTCGCGGTGCTGGCCTTCGCCAGCTGGGACGGCGCCATCGTCTTCCTGATCGCGGTGGCGGCGGTGTGGCCGGTCACCTTCGCCACCGCCAACGGCCTGCGCAAGGTCGATCCCTCGTGGTTCAAGGTCGCCCGCAACCTCGGGGCCGGGCCGTGGCACGTGCTGACCGTCATCATCCTGCCGGCCATCGCCCAGGACGTGCTCACCGGCATCCGGCTGGCGCTGGGGGTGGCGTGGATCGTCCTGGTGCCGGCGGAGTACCTGGGCGTGACCTCCGGCCTCGGCTACGCCATCAACGACGCGCGCGACACGCTGGAGTACGACCGGCTGGCGGCCTTCGTGATCGTCATCGGGGCCATCGGCTTCGCCCTCGACGCGGTCTGCCTGTCCTTCATCAAGCGCTTCGGCTGGGTGCGCGAGCGGTAGGGCCGGCCTGGGGTCGGTCGAGCGCACCCTTTGGCGGGCGCGGCGGATGCGCTACCCTGCCCGGGGCGCCGCGGGACGGCGCCAGCCACGCTGCGGGACCGCTTCGCCCATGGTGAGATCCGCCTCGGACCGCGACACCGCCGGTGATCCCGAAGGCTCCGCCGCCTTCTGGCGCACCCAGGAGATGCTGCTCGTCCAGCAGGTGATGTCGCAGATCGGCAAGGGCCTGCTGCTCGACGGGACGCTGCAGGAGATCCTGCACCTGCTGTCGGAGATGCTCGGCCTCAACCGCGGGCGCATCGTCCTCTACGACGCGCCCAGCAAGCTCTACCGCATCAAGCACGCCTACGGCCTGACGCGGGAGGAGATCGACCGCGGGCGCTACCACCCCGGCGAGGGCATCACCGGGCGGGTGCTGGTGGACCAGCAGCTGGTCATCATCCAGGACATCGACAAGGAGCCGAGCTTCCTCGGCCGCGCCGTGAAGCGGGAGCGGCTGCCGCCGGAACAGGTCTGCTTCCTGGCCACGCCGGTCCAGTCGGGCGGGCGGACGGTCGGCGTGCTGGCCTGCCACCGCATCCGCCGGCGCGCCCGCGCCCTGTCGGACGACGTGGTGATCCTGCAGATCATGGCGACGCTGGTGGGCCAGCTCCTCCACCTCAACGCCACGCTGGACATGAAGACCCGGGCGCTGGAGCAGCACAACGAGCTGCTGGCCCGGGCGCTGGAGACGGCGACCGCGCGCTACGGCATCATCGGCACGTCGCCCCTCCTGCTGCGCGCCATCGCCGAGCTGGAGCGGGTGTCGCGCACCCAGGCCAGCGTGCTCCTGCTGGGCGAGTCCGGCACCGGCAAGGAGCTGTTCGCCCGCGCCCTCCATCTGGCGAGCGACCGCCGCGAGGAGCCGTTCATCAAGGTCAACTGCGCGGCCATCCCCGAGACCCTGTTCGAATCCGAGCTGTTCGGTCACGAGCGCGGCGCCTTCACCGGGGCGGCCTTCGCCCGCGCCGGCTGGTTCGAGCAGGCCGACGGCGGCACCATCTTCCTCGACGAGATCGGCGAGATGCCGCTGCTGATGCAGACCAAGCTGCTGCGCACCCTGCAGGAGGGCACCATCACCCGGCTGGGTGGGAAGGCCGAGATCCGCGTCGATGTGCGGCTGGTGGCCGCCACCAACCGGGACCTGCTGCGGGACGTGCGCCAGGGCCGCTTCCGCGAGGACCTGTTCTACCGCCTCAACGTCATCCCCATCCGCCTGCCCAGCCTGGCGGAACGCGCCGGCGACATCCCGATGCTGGTCACCCATTTCGTCAACCGCACCAACCAGGAGAACCAGCGCAACGTGAACCTGACCCACGAGGCGATCGAGCGCCTGAAGGACCTGCCCTGGCCGGGCAACATCCGCCAGCTCTCCAACGTCATCGAGCGCATGGTCCTGCTGGCCGACAGGCCGGTTCTGGACAGCCGCGACGTCGACGCCTACATGGCGCCGTGCGCCGCCCATCCCGTGAGCGTGGCGGCGGAGCGGGCGGCGGCGCCCCTCGCCGCCCCCTTCGCGGAGCTTGCCAAGGCGCGGCCCTACGCGCCGGCGAGTTCCCATCCCGCGGAGGCCCTGCGCGAGGCGCTGCGGCGCAGCCAGGGCAACAAGTCCCGCGCCGCCCAGCTGCTGGGCATGACGCCGCGGCAGTTCTCCTACCGCTGGAAGCTGCACTGCTGATGTCCGGCGGGCGGTGCCGGTCAGCACGATCGCCAGCACCGCGTCGGCCCGGTGCCCGGCGCCGGCCGTGGCGTCGGGCATGGGGGTGTCCGAGGTCCGCGGTCAGGCCGGCTCCGACACCGCGGCCCGGTAGTCCTCGTCGGACACGTGCTCCATCCAGGTCACCGCGGACCCGTCCTGCGCCTCCTGGACGGCAACGTGGGTCATCGCCGTGCGGTCGGTGGCGCCGTGCCAGTGCTTCTCGCCGGGGTCGAACCACACGGTGTCGCCCACCCGCACCAGGCGCTTCGGCCCGCCGGCCGTCTGCACCCAGCCTTCGCCCGACGTGACCAGCAGGCGCTGGCCCAGCGGGTGGGTGTGCCAGGCGGTGCGCGCCCCGGGCTGGAAGGTGACGACCGCGGCGGCGGCCCGCGCCGGGCCGGGCGCCGCGAACTGGCTGTCGATACGGACCGAGCCGGTGAAGTACTCCGCCGGCCCGGGGGCCGACGTCTGGTCGTCGCGGTGGAGGATCTTCACGGTGGCGTCTCCGGTGGTTGGGCGGGGCGGCCGGCCCCGCGGCGCGTCGAGCCGGTAGAATGCCCTGACGCGCGCAGAAGTCGATCCCCTCCGTGGGCGTCGCCGATGCCGCCGCCCGGCGGGCTGTACGCCTGGGCGTTCGAGAGGGGCGGGCGGCCGCGTGCCGGAGGGCCCGTGCTGGAGGACCCGCGCCGGCCCGGCAATCCGTCGACCGGCGCCCGGGCCTACAGCCGACGGGGATCGATGGGGCGCGGCGCGGCGACCGCGCCGATCACCTGCGCGAAGCGCTCCAGCACGCCGTCGTGGGGCAGGGTGTCCAGGGGCACCCGCGCGTAGCCGTAGGCCATGAGATGCACCCGCGCCACCCCGGCGGCACGGGCGGCGGCGACGTCGTGCTCGTTGTCGCCGACGAAGGCGGCCTCGGCCGGCGCCACGCCGAGCATTCCCAGCACCCCCAGCAGCGGCTCCGGCGAGGGCTTGCGGGTGGCATAGCTGTCGCCGCCAGCCACCGCGGCGAAGCGCTCCGCCAGCCCGAGGTCGGCGAGCAGGCGGGTGGTGGCCGCCAGCGGCTTGTTGGTGCACACCGCCAGCCGCAGCCCCTGCGCCGCCAGCGTGGCCAGCGTCTCCGCCACGCCGGGGTAGAGGGCGGTGCGGGCGCTGGGGTCGGCCTCGTAGATCTCCAGGAAGCGGCGGAGGTGGCGGCCGGCGTCGCCGCCGGGAACGCCGCCGGTCGCCTCCAGCGCCCGCTCCACCAGCCGCGCCGCGCCATCGCCGATGAAGCGGCGGACGGTGGCGAGGTCGAGGGGCGGACGACCCAGCCCGCCCAGCACGCGGTTCACGGCGTCCTGCAGGTCGGGCGCGCTGTCCGCCAGCGTCCCGTCCAGGTCGAACACCACCGCGGCGATCGGCCGGCCGGTCATGGCGCCGCCGTGAAGACGCGGCTGGCGCGGATGTCGGACTCGGCGATCTCCATGAGGTCGCGGCGGGTCACCGCGCCGCCGGTGCCCGACGCGTCCGCCTGGGCGGCGGCGACCAGCCGGTTGGCGTGGCGCAGCCGGGCGCGGTCCAGCGCGTTGCGCACGGAGCGCGCGTTGGCGAAGTGGGGCTGGGCGCGGCGGCGCTCCAGATACGCGCGCAGCGCGGTGTCCGCGCCGGCCGCCAGGCGGTAGCCGCGGGCGTCGAGCATCAGCCCGGCGATCGCCATCAGCTCGTCCACGGTGTAGTCCGGAAAATCGATGTGGTGGGCGACGCGCGACGACAGCCCGGGGTTCGACTGGAAGAAGGTGTCCATGCGGTCCTTGTAGCCGGCGAGGATGACGACGAAATCGTCGCGCTGGTTCTCCATCGCCTGCAAGAGGATTTCGATGGCCTCCTGGCCGTAGTCGCGCTCGTTCTCCGGCCGGTAGAGGTAGTAGGCCTCGTCGATGAACAGCACGCCGCCCATGGCGCGCTTCAGCACCTCCTTGGTCTTGGGCGCGGTGTGGCCGATGTACTGGCCCACCAGGTCGTCGCGGGTGACGGTGACGAGGTGGCCCTTCCGGATGTAGCCGAGGCGGTGCAGGATGGTGCCCATGCGCTGGGCCACCGTGGTCTTGCCGGTGCCGGGCGGCCCGGTGAAGCACAGGTGCAGGCTGGGCCGGTCGCCGGTCAGCCCGACCGAGCGGCGCAGCCGGTCCACCAGCAGCAGCGCCGCGGTTTCGCGGATGCGGGTCTTCACCGGGGCCAGCCCGACCAGCTCGCGGTCGAGCTGGCCGAGCATCGCCTCGATCCCGGCGTCGCGCTGCGCCCCGGCGAGGTCGACCACCATGTCGTCGCCGGGAGCCTCGTCAGCCCCCGCGCGGGGCGTGTCGTCGGGGGGCGGAACCACGCTGTCCATTCGTCACGCCCCGTAGCGTTCGCCCGCCGGGCGGTCGGTGGCGTAGCTGTGCATCCGGTAGGCCACCCGGCGGTCGGCGCCGGACTGGCGCTCCAGGCGGAAGCCGGGCTCGCCGGGCGGGCGGTGGGCGATGAACGAGAGCGCCACCGTCTGGCGCCCGGCGCCGCGGTCGTAGGCGACCAGGCGGATGTAGTTGCCGGGATGGGTCTTGCGGCATTCGTCCAGCGCCACCATGACCTGGGCGGAATCCTGCTGGTCGAACATGGGCTGGCCCCACATGTCCCAGTAGGTGTTGCGGGGGTGGGGGTCGTCGGTGAACTCGACGCTGATCGGCCACCCCCTGCCCAGCGCGTAGCCCACCTGGGACTCGATCTGGTCGTCGGAGAGGTCGGGCAGGAACGAGAAGGTGCCCTGGGTCAGTCGCATCATGGTGCGGGGGTCCTTTTGCAAAAGGCCGGTGGTCCAAGAGGCCGGTGGTCCAAGAGGCCGGTGGTTCCGGTCGGTCGGCGCCGCCGCCGGGCTCACGCCACCGACGGGGTGGGCACGAAGTCCGGGGTGTCGGTGGAGGCGTAGGTGAAGCTGACGTCCTTCCAGGTCTCCAGGGCGGCGGCCAGCGGGGCGCAGCCGCGCGCCGCGTCGGTCAGGATGTCCGGCCCCTCGGCCAGGATGTCGCGGCCGGCGTTGCGGGCGAACACCATGGCCTCCAGGGCGACCCGGTTGGCGGTGGCGCCGGCGGCGATGCCGTCGGGATGGCCGATGGTGCCGCCGCCGAACTGCAGCACCACGTCGTCGCCGAAGATGTCGAGGAGCTGGTGCATCTGCCCGGCGTGGATGCCGCCCGACGCCACCGGCATCATGCCGCGCAGGCTGCCCCAGTCCTGGTCGAAGAAGACGCCGTTGCGCAGCTCGGTCGGCACGTAGCGCTCGCGGCAGTTGTCGAGGTAGCTGCGGGTCGTGTGCGGGTCGCCTTCCAGCTTGCCGATGACGGTGCCGGTGTGGATGTGGTCGACGCCGATCAGGCGCGCCCATTTGGTGATGACGCGGAAGTTGATGCCGTGGCTCTTCTGCCGGGTGTAGGTGCTGTGGCCGGCCCGGTGCAGGTGCAGCATCATGTTGTTGCGGCGGCACCACTTGGCCATCGACTGCATGGCGGTGTAGCCGGCGACCAGGTCGATCATGATGATGGCGCTGCCCAGCTCGCGCGCGAACTCGGCGCGCTCGTACATCGCCTCCATGTCGCCGGCGGTGACGTTGAGGTAGTGGCCCTTGACCTCGCCGGTGCGCGCCTCGGCGCTGTTGACCGCCTCCATCGCGTACAGCCAGCGGTCGCGCCAGCGCATGAAGGACTGGTCGTTGATGTTCTCGTCGTCCTTGGTGAAGTCGAGCCCGCCCTTCAGCGCCTCGTACACCACCCGGCCGTAGTTGCGCCCCGACAGGCCGAGCTTGGGCTTGACGGTCGCGCCGAGCAGCGGCCGGCCGAACTTGTCGAGGCGCTCGCGCTCCACCACGATCCCGGTGGCCGGGCCCTGGAAGGTCTTCACGTAGGCGAGCGGGAACCGCATGTCCTCCAGCCGCAGCGCCTTCAGCGGCTTGAAGCCGAAGACGTTGCCGATGATCGAGGCGGCGACGTTGGTGACCGAGCCCTCCTCGAACAGGTCGATGTCGTAGGCGATGAAGGCGAACCAGCTTCCCGGCGCGCCCGGCACCGGATCGACCCGGTAGGCCTTGGCCTGGTAGTTCTCGAAGGTGGTGAGCCGGTCGGTCCAGCACACCGTCCACGTCGCGGTGGAGGACTCCCCCGCCACCGCGGCCGCGGCCTCGATCGGGTCGACGCCCTCCTGGGGGGTGATGCGGAAGCAGCAGAGGATGTCGGTCTCCCGCGGCTCGTAGTCCGGCTGCCAATAGCCCATGGCCTTGTATTCCATCACGCCGGCGGACCACCGCCCCTGGCGCTTCTTGGTTTCGACGCCGCCGTCCATCCTCGTCCTCCCTGGCTGGGTGTCGTTGGGATTGCTCCTGGGGCCGAGTATGGTTCGCTCCTTCCATAATTGGAAATTAAAGTATAATATAGTTCTCATAAGCCGGAGCTTATGATGCACCTGACCTTCCGCCAGCTTCGCGCCTTCGAGGCGATCGCCCGGCTGGGCAGTTTCAGCCGCGCCGCCGACGCGCTGTTCCTGACCCAGCCCGCCCTGTCGATCCAGATGCGCAAGATCGCCGACGCCGTGGGGCTTCCCCTGTTCGACACCTCGGGGCGCACGGTGCGGCTGACCGAGGCCGGCGAGGCGCTGCTGGTGCTGAGCCGGGAGCTGGACGACGGTCTGGCCCGGTTCCAGCAGACCGTGGACGCGCTGAAGGGGCTGCGGCGCGGCCGGCTGCGGCTGGCCGGGGTGACCTCGGCGGAGTATTTCCTGCCGCGCCTGCTCGGTCCCTTCTGCGCCGCCCATCCCGGCATCGACGTGGCGCTGGTGCTGGCCAACCGCGAGGAGGTGCTGGCGCGGCTGCGCCGCGGCGCCGACGACCTCTCGGTGTTCGGCCATCCCCCCGACGACGTGGCGGTGGAGAGCGTGGCCTTCCTGGAGAACCCGCTGGTGGTGGTGGCGCCGGACGCTCACCCGCTGGCCGGCCGCCGGGTGTCGCTGGCCGAGGCGCTGGGCGGTGCGGCGGGGGGCCCGCTGCTGCTGCGCGAGCGCGGCTCCGGCACCCGCACGGTGGTGGAGCGGCTGCTGGCCGACCACGGGCTGGCGCCGCGCGTGCGCATGGAGCTGGGCAGCACCGAGGCGATCAAGCAGGCGGTGCTGGGCGGGCTGGGCGTGGCCATCGTGCCGCGCCAGGCGGTGGCGTCCAGCGCCGGCCTGGTCGAGCTGGACGTCGCCGGATTTCCGGTGATGCGCCATTGGTACCTGGTGTGGCCGGCCGGCCGGCCCCTGTCGCTGGCCGCCCGCGCCCTGGCCGACCGGCTGACGGCCGCGCCGCCGGAGGGGTGATGGGCAGGGGCGGCGCGCTCAGCCGCCCTCCAGCGCCCGCAGCAGCGTCCCGACCTTCAGCATCATCTCCGCGTGCTCGGCGGCCGGGTCGGAATCGGCGACGATGCCGCCGCCGGCCTGGGCCACCACCGCGTCCGGGGTGACCGACAGGGTGCGGATGACGATGGAGCTGTCCATCGCCCCGTCGAAGCCGATCCACGCCACCGAGCCGCAATAGGCGCCGCGGCGCGCCACCTCCAGCGCGTCGATGATCTCCATGGCGCGGATCTTCGGGGCGCCGGTGATCGAGCCGCCGGGGCAGGTGGCGCGCAGCAGGTCCACCGGCCCCAGGCCTGGGCGCAGCGCCGCCGTCACCACCGACACCAGGTGGTGCACCGTGGCGAAGCTCTCCAGCCCGTAGAGCACCGGCACCCGCACGCTGCCGATCCGCGCCACCCGGCCCAGGTCGTTGCGCAGGAGATCGGTGATCATCAGGTTCTCGGCCCGGTCCTTGGGGCTGGCGGCCAGGGCCGCGGCGGCGGCGGCATCGGCGGCCGGGTCGGCGTGGCGGCGCGCCGTGCCCTTGATGGGGCGGGTCTCGATGCGGCCGTCGGCGGTCAGGCGGACGAAGCGCTCCGGCGAGGCGCTGGCGATCCGCAGGCCGCGGCCGCAGTGCAGGTAGGCCGCGAAGGGCGCCGGGTTCAGCGCGCGCAGCCGCTCGTAGAGCGCGTACGGGTCGAGGCGCGCCGGGCGGTCGGCCAGGAAGCGCTGGGTGAAGTTGGCCTGGTAGATGTCGCCGGCGCGGATGTACGCCAGCACCTGCGCCACCCGGTCCAGATAGGCCGGCCGGGTCAACTCGCTGCGCCAGGGGCCGGCCCGCGGCGCGGCGCCGGGGGGCGGCGGCGGCGAGTCCAGGCGCGCCGCCATGCGCCG